>JANMQX010000121.1:0-8964 GCA_031370745.1 Ilumatobacteraceae bacterium | reverse complement strand
TCTCCACTTCGTCCCACTTGGCGCCGAGCTCTTCGTCGTGCCAGATCAGGGCCTTCATCTTGACGAGGTCCACCAGTCCGACGAACGGGTTGTTGGATTCCGGCCCGCCGGCACCGACGGGAAGTTGAATGACGGCCGGTGTGGCCTGGAGGCGGTCCTTGACCATGGCCACGGTTCGATAGAAGTCAGCGCCGATGCGGTCCATCTTGTTGACGAAGCACATGCGCGGGACCTTGTACTTGTTGGCCTGGCGCCACACGGTCTCGGTCTGGGGCTCGACCCCGGCGACGGAATCGAAGACCGTCACGGCACCGTCGAGCACGCGGAGCGAACGCTCCACTTCGATGGTGAAGTCAACGTGGCCGGGCGTGTCGATGATGTTGATGCGGTGGTTGTTCCAGATGCACGTGGTCGCTGCGGAGGTGATGGTGATGCCGCGCTCCTGCTCCTGCGCCATGTGGTCCATGGTTGCTGCGCCGTCGTGAACCTCGCCGATCTTGTAGCTCTTGCCGGTGTAGTAGAGAATGCGCTCGGTCGTGGTGGTTTTGCCCGCGTCGATGTGGGCCATGATGCCGATATTGCGAGTGCGCTCCAGGGGGTATTCGCGCTTAGCCATCTCTCTACTTCTCTCTGCCGGGTCTTGCTCTCAGGTTGCGTCTGTGCGTTGGGGGGTACGCAAGGCCAATTCGGCCGTAGGCACGGTGTTCAATGATATCGGCGCAGTGCTGGCGTTTGCGCTGACCCTCAACCTGCTTGGCAGACCGGCGCACCGAGGTCGCAGGCGTGAGTTCGCGCCACAGCCTCGAGCTTTTTGTTGCCAACCCGCCTTGCGTACGCCGTCATCTGCACCCACGACCGCACATGGTTCGGTTGCAACGAGAGAGCCTTGTCGATCGATGTCCGCATGCCGGCGAGGTCGCCGCTGTCCCATTGCGTCATCGCGAGTTCGTTCCACCAGTGAGGTACGTCGGGCTCTGCGGCGATCTCGCGCAATGCCACCTTCGTGCGTTCAGCGCGGCCACTGGCGATGCTTGACCGATACGAATCCATGACGAAGAGGTCCAGCACGAACGGATCGTCACCAAACCATCCGGCCGCGGAGCGAATGGCACCTTGATCGCCGCTTTGCACAGCATGACGAAGGTGCACATCGGCAACGACCAGGGCCATGGCCGCCGCGAGGCCAACAGTCACGGACGCACCCGTCACAATGCGAACCCAGCGCCCAGGCGGGACGCCGATCGCAACGGGCTTGGCGATGCGGACGGCCGATGCGCCCAGGAAGATGGCAGCGATGGCCAGCGACGACAGAGTCGAGGGCTGCAGCAGCCAGTTGACGCTGATCGCGGCAGCCGCCAATGCCAATCCGAAATCAGATTTGCGGAATGCGACCACCACGAACAGCGTGAGCAACACGACTCCGATGATTCCGACCGTGACAAGCATCTGCAGGACCACATTGTGGACGTCAACCCATACCTCCGAGATGTCGTCGCGCTGGTGCAGACGAACGAAGCCTGCAGTGAGGTGGTGCTCAATGGCGGGACGGGCCCGTCCGGCACCCCAACCCAGGAATGGACGTTCGGCGAGCCCCGACACTGTCGCCTTCCAGAGAGCAATTCGTTCGCTGCTTCCGCCGCCTGACGCGAATCGGTCGGCGGTGTTGGTGACGAGTCGCGTCGCATGTTGCGCTACGAACGATGCACCGAGTCCCACGACGACCGCCAGGGGCACGCGAAGCGAACGAATGTTTTTGGCACGCACGCACACTGCGACGCATATCACGCCGAGCGCAATGATCGAGCCTCGAGTTCCCGACAGACCGATAGCCATCGCAAAGAAGGCGACGCCAACCAGACTGAACCGACGGAGCCGATTGGGCTCGCCCGACTCTGACGTGCTCGCGCACCACGCGGCCGCGCCGCACAGCGTCATGCTGAAGTACGCCGCGTTTCCTTCGAGACCAAGTGCCCGGCCCCCGGGGGCTGCCAGCAGACCGCCATGGATGCCAAAGACAATTTGCAGGATGCCCACCAGCGCGCTGACCCCAAGCCCGGCAACGAGAACGGGACCGACGAGTGCCTTTCCTCGATCAGACATCGTGCGAGACAAGGCCCAAAAGCCGAACACCCCGCAGAACAGCACGACGCTTTGGGTGTTGCCGTCAACTTGTCCAAGGATGGACCGCCACGGCGCACCCGAGGCGAGCCCGCCGATCAATGCCCACACCAAGAACGCCATGGCGGTGATTGCAGCTTTGTCGCGGCTCCACGCCAGTCGGACCAGCAGCACCACTCCAAGTGGCAAGCCGACGAGCAGGGCAGCCATGCGCGGCGTCCAGCCGCCGAACACAAAGGGACCGGTGCCCGAGGCAAAGACGACCCCGGCCGTGAACACGAGCATGTCTTGCGGTGTCACTCCCCACCGCTGAAACTGCGACCGGCTCCTGTCGGGCACCCCCAGCGAGATGGTCTCAACAGCCCGTTGCGGCTCTGTCTCCAAAGAAATCACAAACAGTTATCGTCTGCTCTGGCGGAACTCTCAAGGTCTTTCTGCGAATCGCCACACAGCGCGGTCAGGAGCCGGATCAAGCGTCGCGGCTACCTTTGTCTGCCATGCGTCCCGACGAGTACCGCGCCTACGACGCTCTGGGTTTGGCCGGACTCGTGCGATCGCGACAAGTCACGGCTGCCGAGTTGCTCGATCTCGCCGTGCAGCAGACCGCGGCCACCGACGAGCAGATCGCCGCGGTGGTCCACGTGCAGCTCGATCGGGCCCGCCGTGCTATCGCCACAGGGCTCCCCGACGGTCCGTTCACCGGCGTTCCGTTCCTGATCAAGGATCTTGGCTGCGACGCTGTCGACTTCCCGACATGCATGGGTTCGGCGCTGTATCGGGACTACCGCTACGCCGTCGACTCTGAACTGTTCACCAGGCTCGAACGTGCCGGACTGGTGACGTTCGCGCGAACCACCAGCCCAGAGTTCGGAATCGGTCCGACGGGCGAGGCCGCGGTCTACGGCAAGCCAACGCGCAATCCGTGGAACCTCGGCCATGTCGCTGGTGGGTCGTCGTCGGGTTCGGCGGCTGCGGTCGCCGCGGGGATCGTGCCCGTCGCCCACGGCAGCGATGGCGGCGGATCGGTGCGCATCCCCGCCTCGTCGTGCGGGCTCTTCGGGCTCAAGCCCACGCGCGCCCGCCTTCCCGATGGCCCGTCGTCGGGCGAGGGCTGGGCCGGCATGGCGATCGATGGGTTCCTGACTCGCACCGTTCGCGACACGGCGGCGCTGATCGACGCCACGCACGGGCCCGACGTGGGTGCGCCGTACTACGCTCCGCCACTGCACGGGACATTGCAGGACGCGATCGCTGCTCAGCCTCGCCGCCTGCGGATCGCCTACTCGACATTGTCGTTCACCGGTGATGCAGTGCATCCCGACTGTCGCGACGCTGTGGCTCACACCGTCGCGTTGTGCTCGTCGCTCGGTCACGAGTTGGTCGAGGCGGACCCGTGCGTCGACATCCACCACTTCATGAGAGCGTGGACGAACATCGTCGCTTGCGGCACGGAACTGACCGTCCGGTCGCGCCAGACTGAACTCGGACGGCCGGCGCGACCCGACGAGCTCGACGGTGTCACCCGCGGCGCAATCGAACTGGGGAGGTCGACCTCAGGGGCCGATTATCTCGAGGCCGTCGGCGTCGTGCATGAAATCGGCCGCAAGATGGCGCGATTCCTGGCCGACGAACGAGGATTCGACATGTTGTTGACCTCGACACTCGCCGAACCGCCGGCCGTGATCGGCCGGTTCAAGCCCGACAACGAAGACTTCGTCGACTATCGCATGGGTCCGCATGGCGTGCTGGCGTACTCGCCGTTCACGGCACTCGCCAATGGCACCGGACAACCGGCGATGTCGGTTCCTCTCTACTGGAACAACGACAATTTGCCGATCGGCACACATCTCATGGCCAGGGCCGGCGACGAAGCCTTGTTGCTGCAACTGGCCGCCCAGCTCGAAGAGGCCGAGCCGTGGTTCGATCGTGTCCCCGCCATGTAGGCAGTTTCCCGACTACGTGGCGATCGCAGTTGCTGCCTGGGCGAGGGCGATGCGGCGCAGCGGCGGCAGCGTTGGCGGGGGCTGCTTGCGCGGCGGTAGATCGCGCAGCAGCTGCGTCGAGGCCTGGGTGATGGTCAACACCGCCCGTTCGAACGCGGCGTCGGTGGCAACCGAGGTCTTCTGCACGCCGCTGATCTTGCGCACGTATTGACGGGCGGCGGCTTCGATTTCTTGCGGGGTCGCCAAGGGCTCGAGCCCACGAAGGGTGGTGATGTTGCGGCACATAAATCGCGATCGTACGACCAGGGCCGGTCTTGCCGAAAGCGGCCGACACAGTCAACGATGAACGCTCACGTGCGACGCACGTCGAGCCGATAGTGACGGTATGACAGTGACGCCGCGACTCTCACCGTGGCCGGCGCCGACGCTCGTCGACTCGGCGCTATTAGCGAAACCACCGCCGCCAGAACGGGCGGATTCGCAGGTCATCGACACGCCGCAGGGACCAATCGCGGCCCTGCGCACTACCGCTCGCCGGCTCAGCAGCCGCGCCGAGCGAGCCGAGCACGCGGCCCTGAAAGAGGAGCAGAAGATCCACGCTGAGCTCGCCGGCTTGCCGGTCGGGTGGTTCGCGTTGAAATCGCTCGACATCGATTGCCTCGACCATCACGATCCTGACGATCTCCAGATCGATCATGCCGTGATCGGCCCCGGCGGTGTCTTCACCGTCTACGTCGAACACCAATCGGGTGCGAAGGTCTGGGTCAGCGAACTTGCTGTGACAATCAACGGTCGTGAGAGCAACCGCTTGCGGCGGGCCCGTTTCGAGGCGCGACGCTCGAGCCGCGTTCTCACCGAGGCCTGCGGCTTCAATGTCACCGTGCAATCGGTGTTGATCCTGATCGGTGCCACAACCATGCAAACCGTGAGCCGTCCAGCCGAGGTGCACGTGCGCACCCAGCACGACATCCGCGACTGGTTGTGCCGGCAGCCGGTGCGCCTCGACAGCGACATGGTTCGGGCGATCTACGACCGGGTGCGCTAGGACGAAGGGGTCGCCGAGTAGCGCAACGAGTGGCCTGCTTGAATAGCGCAGTGAATCGTCGAACGATCCGGCCGGCAGCACGTCTTGCAGCGCTCGCCACCTTCGCGATCATCGCGGAGGCCTGCGCCGGCGGATCGTCGGAGTCATCTGTACCGAACACCCCCGCAACGATCACGGTCCCAGCGACGTCACCGCCCGCAGCGCAGGTGGACCAACCCACGGTGGTGTCGACGACAGAACCCGTGCTCGAGCCAGGCGTCGAGGTGGCGATCAAGAAGGGCGTGCAAGACTTCTTTGCGGCCTACATGGCCTGCGGCCAGGCTCCGGCAAGGTGCCACGCCGCCGATTTCCACTCCAGCCGTGGGACCGCGGTCGGGCAGGGAACCGTCTACTTTCAGGGTCTGGCATCGCGCGGCGAACGCCTCGGTCCCGACCTGCGCGGTTCGTACATCGTCACCCAATCCGTCGCGCTCGATGACGCAACCAGCGCGGTGACCTTCTCCTGCTGGTACGACGCCTCGATCCTGCTCGGCCCGAACGGCGCCGACGGCCAACCGACCGTGCTGAACGACAAGATCATCAGCGTGCGCGAGAAGCAGGAGTTGTACTCGGACGGAACGGACTGGAAAGTCGGCGAGGCCGCCACGGTCGAGGATCTCGGCGACGGCAACAAATGCCCTCCCGCCGACAACGCACCCTGACCCGGCCGCAAATTCAGTTGACAGTTCCCCGCAACACACGGTCCACGTAAGCCCATTGGCCGACAGTCGTTCTATGAGCTGACGCTGACGATCGAACGGCGCTACGCACGAGGTTCGAGCACGACTACGGGAATCTGCCGCGAGGTCTTGCGCTGATAGCCGGCGTAGTTCGCGTGCTTGGCGGTCAACGCCTCCCACAACCTGGTGCGCTCGCCGTTCTCGGCGATCCGGGAGTGCATGGCTCTGGTTGTGCCGTTCATCACCACGTCCACATCGGAATTTGCAAGGATGTTCGAGTACCACATCGGATTGCGATCGTCGCCTCCGTTGGATGCAACGAGGATCACGTTGTCGCCCTCGATCAGGGGACTGGTCAGCATGGTCGCACGCGGCTGACCCGACTTGCGGCCGATCGTGGTCAGCTTCAACACAGGCATGCCGGCGGCCTTGCCGAGAACCTTGCCCTTCGACAGGTCGAACACCACTCGATGAAAGCTGGTGACGGTCTTCGATATGACATCTTTTGGAACCATGACGTGCCTCCTCAGCCGCCCGTGGATCAGCAGCGACTCAACGATCGACGCCGACGATCACCAGCGATAGTGGGCGAACGCCTTGTTGCTCTCGGCCATCTTCTGCATGTCGTCGCGACGCTTGATCGATGCACCCAAACCGTTGCCTGCGTCTAGCAATTCGCCGGCCAGGCATTCGGCCATGGTCTTTTCGCGACGGGCCCTGCTGAAGTCGACCAGCCAGCGGATCGCCAACGTCGACGCACGGCGGGGGCGCACTTCCATCGGGACCTGGTAGGTGGCGCCACCGACGCGGCGGCTCTTCACCTCCAACGGCGGCTTGATGTTGTCGAGCGCTCGCTTCAGCGTGGCGATGGGCTCGGCACCGGACTTCTCTTCGACGATCTTCAACGCGTCGTAGACGATTTTTTCGGCAACCGAACGCTTTCCGTGCAGCATGACTTTGTTGACGATCTGGGCGACGAGCGTTGACCGGTAGATCGGATCGGGAGTCAATTCGCGACGCTGTGCAGGACCTTTACGAGGCATGAGTCAACAATCCTTTACTTCGCGAGCTTTGCGCCGTAGCGGCTGCGTGCTTGCTTGCGGTTCTTCACGCCGGCGGCATCGAGCGCCCCCCGAATGATCTTGTAACGCACACCTGGAAGGTCGCGGACGCGGCCGCCGCGCACCAAAACAATGGAGTGCTCTTGCAGGTTGTGACCCTCACCGGGGATGTACGCCGTGATCTCGACACCGCTGGTCAGACGGACGCGGGCAACCTTGCGCATAGCGGAGTTGGGCTTCTTTGGGGTGTTGGTGTACACCCGGGTGCAGACACCGCGTCGCTGCGGTGAGCCCTTCAGGGCCGGCGTCTTCGTCTTGGAGAATTTGGTGCTTCGACCTTGACGGACGAGCTGCTGAATAGTGGGCACGCGTCTACCTTTGCGAACGTATTGTCAAACTTGCGCGTCGGGTGATCCAACGCAGGACCCTGCAATGTTAGAGGCCGCAGGTGAAAGGGGCAACACGCGCTTGCGTTGGGCCACCAACTTTCCCGATTCCAGGCGTCATCGCCGACAACAACGACACCCAACGCCCACCCGGGCGCGAAACCGGAACCCCCCAGTACCGGAATCGCGCCCAAGGGCTTGACCATGTATATAGCGGCGGAGTCAGCCTTCCGCTGCGTCTCCGGGCACCGCATCGGTGGAATAGGTGCCGTGAATGTTGCTGAGCCACGCCGCCGGATCCTCGTCGACATCGCTCGAGAAGTACGCCATCGGCTGATATTCGGGCGCCTTCACGTCGAACTCCCGGTATCGCATCATGCCCGAGCCCGCTGGGATCAGCTTGCCGATGATGATGTTCTCCTTGAGGCCGATCAGGTTGTCGCCCTTGCCGTCGATGGCGGCTTCGGTGAGGACCCTTGTGGTCTCCTGGAACGATGCAGCCGACAACCACGACTCTGTGGCCAACGATGCCTTGGTGATGCCCATCAGTTCGGGCCGCCCCTCGGCGGGCTTCTTGCTGTCTTCGACCATCCGCCGATTGGTATCGCGGAAGACCTTGGCATCGGCACGCTCGCCGGGCAGGAACGAGGTATCGCCAGGCTCCTGCACGCCGATCCGGCGGGTCATCTGACGCACGATCAGCTCGATGTGCTTGTCGCTGATCGATACACCCTGATCGCGGTACACCTTCTGGACCTCTTCGACGAGGTACGTCTGGGTCTCGCGGATGCCTTTGATCTCCATGATCTCCTTCGGATCGAAGGGACCGTCCGTGATCGGCTCGCCGGCCTTGATCTCCTGGCCATCGGTGACAATGGCCCGGCTACCCGTTGGCAGGATGACCTGATGCTCTTCACCCTGATCATCGATCACGGTGACCGGAATGCCCTTGCCCTCGTCGTCACCGATGCGCACGACGCCGCTGGCACGAGCCAACCGGGCCGAACCGCGAGGAGTACGGGCCTCGAACAACTCGACGACGCGAGGCAGACCGCCGGCGATGTCTTTACCTGCCACACCACCGGTGTGGAAGGTACGCATCGTCAACTGCGTACCCGGCTCGCCGATCGACTGAGCGGCGATGACGCCGACAGCCTCGCCGAGCTCGATCGACTTGCCGGTGGCCAGAGAGCGGCCGTAGCACAGGGCGCAAACGCCCAGCTCGGCGTCGCAGGTCAGCACCGAACGGATGCGGACCCGGTTGACTTTCGGATCGTCGCGCAGTGCAGCCATCTCGATGTCGCCGATGATGGTGTTGCGGGGGATGACGGAACCATCGCTCATCGTGACGTCTTGCGACAATGCACGACCGAAGAGCTTGGTCTCGAGGTACGCACGCTTGTTGGCGGTGTCGGGAGCGACGTGCTCGAGCCACAGACCGAGGCTGCTTCCACAGTCGGGCTCGCGCACGATCAGTTCCTGAGCGACGTCGACCAGACGACGGGTGAGGTAGCCCGAGTCCGCGGTACGAAGCGCGGTGTCGACGAGGCCCTTGCGGGCGCCAGGCGTGGCGATGAAGTACTCGAGGGTTTCAAGGCCTTCACGGAAGTTCTTCTTGATCGGTCGCGGGATCATGTCGCCGCGAGGGTTGGCCACGAGGCCGCGCATGCCGGCGATCTGACGCATCTGGGT
>JANMQX010000101.1:0-1660 GCA_031370745.1 Ilumatobacteraceae bacterium | reverse complement strand
CGGTCAGGTCTATCTGCAGGACAACCTGTTCAAGTCAGGTGTGCGCCCGGCCGTCGACGTCGGCATCTCGGTGTCTCGTGTGGGTGGCGCTGCACAGATCAAATCGATGAAGAGTGTTGCCGGTACGTTGAAGCTCGACCTCGCTCAGTTCCGCGAGCTCGAAGCGTTCGCAACGTTCGGCTCGGAGCTCGACGCGATCTCCAAGGCGCAGCTCGAGCGCGGCTATCGGCTGGTCGAGTTGTTGAAGCAGCCGCTCAACAGTCCGATGCCGGTCGAAGAGCAAGTCGTCGTGGTGTTCGCCGGAACGAAGGGCTACCTCGACAGCTTGCCCGTCGCCGATGTGCGCCGCTTCGAAGGCGAACTGCTCGACCATGTGCGCAGCACGCACGGAGCACTGCTGTCGGGTATGCGCAACGACCCGAAGGCCGACGTGCCCGCCGAGCTCGGCGACGTGATCGTTGAGTTCAAGGAACGGTTTGTCGCGGCGACCGCTGAGGCCCGGGCGGCAGACCCGATGGCCACCGATGCGGCCGCGCTGGGCGAAGCCGAGAGCAACAAGACCCTGGCGACGGAATAACCGATGGCCGGAGGTCAGGAGCGCATTCTTCGGGGACGGATCCGTACCGTCCAGGCAACGAAGAAGATCACGCGCGCCATGGAACTCATTGCCGCGTCACGCATCGTCAAGGCACAACAACGTGTTGCCGCAGCCGTTCCGTACAGCGATCAGATCACCGAAGTCGTCAAGGATCTCGCTGCCGCGGGTGGATCAACAGCGTCGCCGTTGCTTGCCGGTCGCGAGACCGTCAGCAACGTCGCCTACGTTGTCATCACAGCCGACCGTGGTTTGTGCGGTGGTTACAACGCTGGTGTGCAGCGCGCCGCCGAGGGCGAGATCAAGGCCGACGTTCTGCAAGGTCGGGACTATTCGGTGATTGCGGTGGGCCGCAAGGCCGAGAGCTACTTCAGGTTCCGGGGCTACAAGATCAAGGCTCAATTCGCGGGCTTCAGCGACGCGCCCAGTTATGCCAACGCCAAAGAGATCGGTCAACACGTCGTCGATCTGTTCGTCAACGGCGAGGTCGACCGCGTCGAGTTGATCTACACGCGGTTCATCTCGGCCGGATCGCAAGAGGTCGTGCAACGCCCGTTGGTGCCGCTGGAGCGCGACACCGTGGCTGGCGGAGACGGTCGCCCTGTCGCCGCAGACGACACGGTCGCCAAAGCCGACTTCGAATACGAGCCCGACACCACCACCATCCTCGACTCGCTGCTGCCGAAGTACATCGAAGCACGAATCTACGCTGCCCTGCTCAACGCCGCCGCCAGCGAGCACGCGTTCCGCCAGCGAGCGATGAAGAGCGCCACGGACAACGCGGAGGAGTTGATCAAGAACCTCAGTCGCATCATGAACCGCGCCCGCCAGGACTCGATCACCACCGAGATCATGGAGATCGTCAGCGGTGCCGAAGCATTGGCCGGCGGCGACAAGGGACTGGTCATCGATTTCGAGATCCTCCACGACGGTTCACCCGACAACCCCGCGGCACTCAGCGCGGTTCGACAATGAGAGAGCACATGTCATGACAATGACCAACGACTCACCCGTAGCTACGAAAACAGAGTTCACCGACGGACGTGTTGTCGGAATCGCCGGCCC
>JANMQX010000048.1:0-2891 GCA_031370745.1 Ilumatobacteraceae bacterium | reverse complement strand
ACACGTCGGAGCGCCGCGTCGATCGCCTCGTCGCTGGCCTTGAAGCCTGTTCGAATCAGATCAGCAGACAGCTCGTTTGGTGTGCTGTCGACGAGGAGCGAGTGATCGCCCGTATGTTGCTCGGCACCGAGGGCAGCAATGTGGGGTACGAGCGTGTCGAGCCGGACGAGGTCGGCGACATCTGAGCTGGAGGATTCGTTGGGTCATTTTCGGTGCGGACCTGACGATCAGCGCACGGCTCGATGTCGCCAGGCGTGCCGAGGTGTCGGCGATCACCCGAAGCCCGGATGCGTCCATGAACGTCAGCCCGGAGAGCTCCAGAACGATGTCGACTCGAGTCTGGTCGACGAGAGCGTTCAACGCGGCGTGAAGAGTGGATGCAGTGAGCAAGTCGACGTCTCCACGTACGCCAAGAATCGTTTGATCGTCTGCGAAGTCGACGGCAATTTCGAATTGCTTCGACCGAGGTGCGCTCATCACCACTGTGCGCTCGACCGAACAGCCGACTGCACCAAAACTTTCACGGGGCCCCGTTTCAACGCCAGACGACCGTAAACCCGGTGCGTCTGAGGAAAAACCCTCGCTGTCGAAAGCTCCCTGCTAATCTAGCAGCCCACCGCGCATGAACGATGCACGCCAGCACGAACCGTGATGAAATAGGGCAGCATGCCGGAAGCCGATCAGCTACTTGAACTGGAAAGCAGTGTGGCCCAGGTTGCCGTCGCACTTTTTGCGGCTGGATCGGTGCAGGGCACATTGCAAAGAATTGTGGATCTCGCCGAGCGAGCGCTGGACGGTTGCGAGGCTGCGGGAATTTTTCTCGACGACCACGGCACCGTCTCGACCGCCGCCGCCAGCGGCGCGCTCGTCGAGGTGGTCGACCGGCTTCAGATCGGGGCCGGCGAGGGTCCGTGCATCGATGCATCGCGAAGCAATTCGACCTTCTACGCCGCCGACCTCATCGACGACCAACGATGGCCGACGTTCGGGCCATTGGCCGTCGCGACGGGCATCCGCAGCGTCCTCGCCTACTCCTTGTCGGCCGACCGGCCCAGCGCGCTCAACCTCTACGCTCAGCTGCCGGCGGCGTTCGGCGCCACCGACCGAGCTCAGGGGCTGCTCTTTGCCACTCTGGCCAGCCTGGCGCTCGATTCTGCTCAGGAACGAGCGTCCGAGGAGAAGCGCGCCGGCAACCTCATCGATGCGCTGCGCACCCGCGAGCTCATCGGGCAGGCTCAGGGCATTCTGATGGAACGAGAACGAATCACAGGTGACCAAGCTTTCGATGTGCTCCGCAGGGCGTCGCAGCACATGAACATCAAGCTCCGCGAGGTTGCCGAAACCCTCGTCGAGACCGGCGAATCGCCCGACACCGGCTCGACCGAACTGCTCTAGCTTCGCTCAGCTGGCAAGCCAGACGGTGTTCTTGCCCGCGTTCTTGGCGTGATACAGGGCTTCGTCGGCTCGTCGGGCGAGCATTGCCGGAATCAGTGGCTGCGCTCCGACGGCGACGCCCACCGATGCACCGACGGTCAGCCGCAAGCCGTTGGCCACGAGCGGCATCCTGATGGCCTTGACGATGCGATTGCCCACGGCGCGGCCCTGAACCGGATCGCTGATTCCTGCGCAGACGACGGCGAACTCGTCGCCACCGAGGCGACCGACTGTGTCGTCGGGTCCGATGACGTCGGCGATTCGGCGGCCGACCTCCTTCAACACGATGTCACCTACGGGGTGACCGTAGGCGTCGTTGATCGGCTTGAAGTCGTCGAGGTCGATGTAGAGCAGGACGAGCTCACCCTCGGCGCATTCGTCCAGGCGGCGGGCGAACTCGGCTCGGTTGGCCAAGCCGGTGAGCGGGTCGTGAGCCGCAGCCCACCTGAGCGTGCGTTTGGTGCGATGGTCGGCGATCGCCAACGCCGCGAGCCGCAGGGCGACGTGCAGCGGCGATTGCTTTGGTGCTTGAAAGTCGACGGTGGAGGCGCTCCAGGCGACCATGGCGCCAAGGATCTCAGGCCCGCCCGGCGCTTCGATCGGGACGATGAATGCGCCTCGGTAGCCCCGTGCTGCGGCGAGTTCGCCGGCGCCACCCAGCAGTGGATCGTGGAGATTGGTCACCACGAGTGGGGCGGTCAGGCCCTTCGCCCAAACAACCTGGGCGACATCGGCAAGTCTCGGATCGAGCGGCGGCGCCCCCGAAGCACTGACGATGATGGTGCGCTCCTCCTGCTTCCAGGCGAATGCGGTACGTACCTCCGCTCCTCCCATCGAGCGGTCGGCGAGACGGGCGATGACAGGCACGACCTGTTGCACGTCGGTACCGGAACCGAGCATCTCGATTGCCAACGCAACGTCGGATCGGTCGTGAACCCTTCGGCACGTGCACAGCACGCCTTTCACATTGGGGTCATCGATGTGATTCCAGGTGGTTGTCTCGAACGAATGCCACACACCATTGACATCGGCGACTCGGATGTCGGCCGATTCGGGCGCGAAGGTGGGGCCGAGCCCGTCATGATCTCCGCCTTGGAGCACCTGCATCATCGTCGCGAGAACGAGCTCGAGGTCGTCGGGATGGTCGAACTCCGTGCCGTTGCGGCCGCAGAGGTCTGGCCAACCGAGCACTCGCGACAACGAATCGCTGTGCCACAAGATGTCGAATTGTTCATCGAGGAGCAGGGTGAACTCACCTTCTTTGCGGCTCATCGAGTTCAGCGCGCGCCGTTGTGGCTCCATATGTCACCATCGGAGTTCCGACGTCGCTACTTGAGTCAAATTCGCTGCGCGGTCGCCCCGCGCCGTGTGGTCAGCCGGGGCGATCTCACCCTTGTTCCGCGCGATACCCAGGAGTGCTCGCAGACCTGAACCGCGTCACGTCGGGGGCAGAGACA
>JANMQX010000022.1:0-10177 GCA_031370745.1 Ilumatobacteraceae bacterium | reverse complement strand
GTTGTACCTCGGAACGCTGCTGCATGATGTCGGATTGGCGGCTCGATTTGGCGGAACCGCGCGGTTCGAGATGCGTGGTGCCAACGCGGTTCGGGCCATGTTGCTCGAAGCCGGCATGGCCTCGGCTCGTGCGGAGAACGTGTGGGACGTCATTGCCCTGCATGCCTCAACCGCCATCGCCGCCCACAAGAGCACCGAGACACGACTCGCCAATCGCGGTATCAGCATCGACGTGCGCGGCTCCGGCACCGAGAACCTGCCGGCCGATGCCGTACGCGCCGTTCTCGACGCCTGGCCACGGCACGAGTTCCCGGCCGCGTTCTCGCAGACGCTGATCGACGAAGTGCGCGCCAATCCCAGATCGGTGCGCTCGAGTTGGATGGAGTGCATCGCTATTGCCCACGTCCCCGGATTCGAGCCGGCCGACTTCTTGTCGATGCTCCAGGCTTCACAGGATTTCGTCTAGACCTCCATCACTTAGTTCGACGAACGAACTAATTCACGATACACTCGCCTTCATGCCCGCGATGCAGAAGACGTCACGACGCGATGCCACCTCCCTCGAACTGGCCAACGTGCTGCGCCCCACCATCACTCGCCTGGCCCGTCGCCTACGCCAGCAGGACCACACCGGTCTTGGACCCACGATAACCGCCGCGCTGTCGTCGATCGCCAAGCACGGTGGACCGACCCACGGCGAGCTTGCCGCAATCGAACAGGTTGCTCCACCGACGATCACCGCCGTCGTCGGCAAGATGGAGAACCTCGGCCTGGTCACCCGCGAAACGGGCACGACCGATCGCCGGGTCACCCGCATTCGTATCACGCCCGCCGGCATCGACCAGCTCCACGAGGTCCGAAGCAGGCGAACATCCTGGCTCGCGTTCCAGCTCGACTCGCTGACCGACGATGAGCGACGCCGGCTTGTCGACGCCGCCGACGTGTTGGCCAAACTCGTCGAAGTCGCCGAGGACGCCAGCTGATGGCCGCCGCACCAATGGCGTTCGACGAATCTGCGCCTCGAGTCAGCACCTTCGAGTCATTGCGGGTCCGCAACTTCCGCCTGTTCTTCAGCGGTCAGCTGATCTCCCAGATCGGTAACTGGCTCACCCTCATCGCCCAAGCCCTGCTGGTGTTGAAGCTCACCGACAGCGGGTTCGCGCTCGGCCTGTTGGCTGCCTGCCAGTTCGGGCCGGTGCTGGTGCTGGGCGCATGGGCTGGCCTTGTCGCTGATCGCAGCGACAAGCGCAAGTTGTTGATGATCGTGCAGACCTTCGCGATGATGCAGTCGTTCGCCCTGGCCTTCATCGCCTTCATGCATCATCCCGCCGTCGCCGCGATCTACGCCGTCGCTGTGCTCGGCGGCATTGCGACTGCGTTCGACAACCCAGCACGGCGCGCCTACGTGGTCGAGATGGTCCCAGAGGCCAACGTCCAGAACGCCGTCAGCTTGAACAGCGCGCTGATGACGGGCTCACGAGTCGTCGGGCCGGCGCTGGCCGGAGTGCTGATCACAACCGTCGGGTACGGATGGACCTTTGCCACCGACGGGCTCTCCTACCTGGCGGTGATCCTCGGCCTGTTCTTGATGCGCACTCGCGAGAACCGTCCGCATGTGGTGACCCCTCGCGGCAAGGGTCAGGTCCGCGAAGGCTTGCGCTACGTGCGCACCATGCCGGAGCTCTTCGTGCCGATGGTGATGATGGCGATCATCGGAACGTTTGCCTTCAACTTCCAAACCGTCATGCCACTGTTGGTCAAGCGCAGCCTGCATGGCAACACCAGGACATTCACCTTGATCTACAGCGTGATCAGCATCGGTTCATTGGTGGGTGCGCTGATGTCGGCTCGGCGGTCATCGGTCAACATTCGCCACATCGTGTGGGCTGCGTATGCGTTCGGTGCCTCGATGCTGTTGCTTGCGATCACCCCGAACGTGCCCTTCACGTATCCAATCGGGGTCCTCATCGGCTTCTCCAGCATCGCCTTCATGACGACATCGACAGCGATCGTGCAACTCCGCTCCGATCCGTCGATGCGCGGTCGGGTGCTGGCGTTGCAGGCCATGGTCTTCCTTGGCAGCACGCCGATCGGCGGCCCGATTCTCGGGTACGTCTCGCAACACTTCGGGCCGCGCACCGGTGTGGCCATCGGTGGCGTCTCGGCCATCGTCGCCGCTCTCTACGGGATGCGAGCCATCAGGGTCCGAGTCGAGGCGAAAGCTCCGATCACCGACGGCACTCTGGCAACAGCGCGCTGACTCGGTGTTGCGCAGGCGCGGCGCGCGTGTAGCGGTACGGGACGTTCTTCAGGCCGACCATCCAATACGCGGCACTCGGCGCACCGAGTTGTTGCGCCACGGTCTCGACGGCGATCTCCTCATCGCGATCACCACCAATGACCGTCACGAGCTCGCCGACCGAAGGTTCGGGAACGTCACTGAGATCGACGACGGTGTACTCGGCCGACACCGACAGCACGGCACACCGAACTCCGCGAAAGAGCATGTACGCCGCGGTGCCGCCGGAACTCTGGCGGTAGCCGTTGTCCATTCCAAACAGGATCACACCCACGGTTCCATCGGCTTCGAGACCGCCGGGACCGGCGCCTGGCAGGTCGTCGCCCGAGCGGCGATGCCCGATGTGGATGACCGCGGCGCGAATCGCCGTGAGCGCTTTGCGGTAACCCGACGCGTCGGCACGTGCGCCGGTGATCGGGTGCAATCCGAACGTGACGTGACCCGGCGAAATGGTGTTGAGCGTGTCGGGCAGTGCTTGGGCGAAGACCGAGCTCGCCGCAGCTTGCACGAAATCAATCGTGATGCGATGTTCGTTCTCGACCGCGTGCACCGTCTCGGCAAATGCCTGTAGCCGTCGACGCGACCAGGCTTCGCCGTCGTCGTCCGAGAATGGGATGTGGGTGTAGATCCCTTCGAGTCGAACGTTGGGCGCGGCGACGACTGCACGGGCAAAGGCGGCTGTTTCATCGAGCCGCACACCGAGCCGACCCATCCCGGCGTCGACCTTGACGTGCACGTTGACCACGCGCCCCGAGTCTGTCGCCAGGCCACTGATCGATTGCAACGAGTCGAGGGAGTACACCGTCGGGGTCAGGTCGTGCTCCAACACATACTGATTGCCGGATGGCAGCTGCGCCCCGTACAGCAGGATGGGCAATGTTGCACCGGCGCGGCGAACGGCAACGGCATCGTCGACGTTGGCGGTTGCCAGACCATCGACACCCAGCGACTCGAGGTGCATACCGACGATGGCAACGCCGTGTCCGTAGGCGTTGGCTTTCACTGGGATCAGCAACTTGACGGGTCGCCCGGCGCGCTGGCGGATCAGGGCGATGTTGTGCGTGATCGCATCGAGGTCGACCTCGGCCCAAGTGGGTCGTGCATCGGCGTAGCCACTCGCGTGGTCGACGGTCCCTGACACAGTCATCGTGCCCGCACCGGCCCAGCGAGCTCTTCGAGACAGTTCGCCGCCGCAGGCACCAACGCGCGCAGATCGCGGTCGTCGTAGACGATGTGCTTCGACCGTGAGCTGGGGGTGGTTGCCTTGTTGGACATCGCGTTGTAGGTCAAGGTGATCATCCGTCGCGGCCATGGCGACAGGTTCGCCGTCGACCCGTGAAGCGTGTTGACGTGCATGAAGATGGCCGAGCCGGCAGGCCCTGTCGGAGCAACAATTCCGCCCTGTTCGACCTGTCCAGTGACAGTTTCGTTGTCGGCGTAGCGGAACGAGTACGACGTCCCTTTGTCCGACACCTCCGGTCGCTGCGGCACGTGGCGATAGGAACCGGGCACAACCATCAGCGGCCCGTTGAAGGTCGACACCTCGTCGAGAAAGATCAGTGTGTTCACCATGTTCGGTGTCGGGATGTGATCGTCGTAGTGGTACCCCGGATAGTCCTGATGCCAGAACCAGACGTCGCCGTTGAAGCTTGCTTTGTTGTTGACGCCCATCTGGAACACATACACATCGTCGTCGAGCAACAGCGTTGCAGCGCTCAGCAACGTCGGATGCACGATCAGTCGATCGAAGACCTCGCTGAAGAGATGCGGATTGACGATCGTACGAACCGTCGTTGCATCCTTCTCGAACAAGAAGCGGTGAGCTGGACGGTCGCCACCGAGCAACCGTTCGGTCTCGCGAACCAGGACTTCGACCTCGGTGCCCGACAGCAGGCCAGGGCGAAACGCGAACCCATCCCTGCGGTAGTCAGTGACCAGATCGTGCGACATGCGAGAACGTACCACCGACCACGCCGCCACTCGTCAACGCCGATCTAAACCTCTTGGCGTCCCATTCCTGTCTCGCCGATGGGCGCTACTTGACTTCGAACCTGCGCGCGGCCGACCAGGCGCCGGGACTCCCCGACGCGTCGATTGCCCGCACCCTCCACCACATGCGCGTGGTCGGGAGCGTGCTCGTCGAGTACATCGAGGCGGAGACTGTCGTGTTCACCGTCAGCGAGGAGAAGGTGTCCTGGTCGGCGATCTGGATGGTGTAGCTCGCGGCGCCGGCGACGTCGGACCAGTCGAACACAATCGTCTGGCCGGGGCTGAAGCGGGCGTCGACAGCGGGGCTGAGGGGCGAAGGAGCAGGCAAGCTGCTGGTCGCCGCGGGATTGACGGTGAGTATGGCCGTACGACTGACGCCGCTGTAGGTCGCGGTCAACGTCACCGCGGTGGCGGTCGCGACCGTCGAGGTCGTCACCGGGAACGTCACGCTGGTTGCTCCAGCGGCGACGGTCGCGCTCGCCGGCACGGCGGCCGCGGCGTTGGAACTGGCCAATGTGACCACTGCGCCACCCGCTGGTGCCGCAGCAGTCAGCGTGATCGTTGCTGTGGAGGACGCCCCGCCCACAACGCTGGTCGGAGACACGCCAAGCGCCGACAGCGTCGCGGCGGAAGGCGGATTCACCGTCAGCGTGGCGCTCGCGCTGGCGCCACCAGAGGATCCCGAGATCGTGACAGCGGTCGCACTCGACACCGCCGACGTTGTCACGGTGAAGGTTCTGCTCGTCGACCCAGCGGGAACGGTGACGCTGGCGGGCACGGTGGCCGCCGCAGAGTTGCTGGAGAGTGACACGACCGCGCCGCCGGTTGGCGCCGCTGCGCTGAGACTGACTGTGCCGATCGACGAAACCCCTCCGACCACGGTGGTCGGGCTGAGTGTGAGAGATGTCAGCGCGATAGACGGAGCAGCTGTGATGCTCAGCGCGGCGAACAGCGTGGTGGTGCCGAGAGTTGCAGTGAGCTGTGCTGTCGTGTTGGCGACCGCGAATGTAGTCACCGCGAACGACGCGCTGGTAGCGCCAGCTGGAATGGTGACCGTCGCCGGAACGCTGGCCGCGCCTGGCAGCGAACTGCCCAGATTGACCGCGAGCCCACCCGTCGGGGAGGGGCTGTCGAGGGTGACGGTACCTGTCGCCGACGTCCCACCTTGGACACTGGTCGGGTTGACGGTGAACCCGGTCAACGTCGGCAAGCTGGGATGGACGACGAGATCGGCCGAGCGGGTCACCCCACCGCCCGTGACGGTGATGGTGACGACCGTGCGCGTGGTCACCGCGCTCGTGGTGATGGCGAAACTGGCGACGTCGGTGGACGCCGGGATGGTGGCGAACGCAGGCACGGAGGCAACCTGCGGATTGCTGCTCGTCACTTGCACGAGCTGATCGTGTCCCAAGGTCGAGGCCAGCGGAATCCGAATGATCCCGCGCGAACCACTCACAGTGTCGACCGGGTCCAGGGTGAACGTGTCTGGTGCAGGCGATGGCGTCAGCGTGATCTGCCAGTTGGCGGTCACGCCTCCGGCACGAGCGGTGATCGTCGCGATTGTGAGTCTCGTCACAGGTGTCGTGCGGATGGGAAACTGGTCGCCACCGGCTCCGGAAGGGATGGTCATCGTCGCCGGCACGGTTGCGGACGGCGAAGAACTCGACAGGTTGACCAGGAATCCTCCGGGTGGCGCAAGGCCATCGCACAGCCCGCCGAAGCAGCCGACCTCGAGGTCGACGATCCCCAGCATGTCAGCGCCGCCCGTGGCCTTTTGCGGGAACAATTGGAACGGCGTGTCGTTCAACTGCGGAGGCAGGATCATGATCGTCGTGGACACCGATGATCCGCTGTACGTCGCGGTAATCGTCACGGGCGTGGCTGTCGTGACGAACCCAACGCGCATCGGCCTGAGCGAGTTCGGGAAGCCAGTCGGCGCGACGAGAACCTGAACCGACGTGGTGCCCGCGGGGATCTGTCGCGACGAGGGAAGCTCGGGCAACAGATTCGGATCGCTGGCCGTCAGCGTGACGGTGGCACCAGCCGCGGGTGCGGCGCCGGTGAGTTCCAACGTGCCCGAGGCTTCGCCGCCGCTGAACTTCGTCGCTGGAAAGGTGACCGCACCCATCCCCAACGTTGTCGCCAGGACCGTGAACGAGCCCGTTGCAGAAAATGCGGTGTAGGCCTCGACGGAGCCGATGTACCCGTGCTGGGAACGCACCCGCCAGAACTTTGTGCCGGTCGTCAGCGACGACACAATCTTGCTATTTTCCGTAATCTGGTACGTGGCTTCGATACTCGTAAACGAGGAGTCCGTGGCGATCTGGACCTGGTAGCCCAGATCCTGGTGATTCGGTACGTGACTCCACGAGAGGCTTACTGGCAGTTGTTGCGATGTGCCGTTGGTGGGGGCAACCAGCGTCGGCGGGGCTGGGAACGGGTTGCTGTCGAGCACGCTGAAACCGACCAGGTTGGACGGCGTGCCCATCAGGCCATTCGCCCCCACGGCGATGACCCGTGCCTTGAAGTTCCCCTGGATGCTGGGGTTGAACGAGACCACTGCGGTCGGACCGGGAATGCTGACCTGGCGCACCCTCGTATCGGCGGGAAAGGTCGGGTCCGTCGATTCCTGGAGGACGTAACCGACGGCGCCGGGTACAGCGCTCCAGGTGAACGTGATGTTCTCCCACGAGTGGAACTGCGTCGCGTTCAGCGGCGGGTTGAGGGTTGCCGTGCCCGGCACGCCGGCACCGGCGCCCGTGATCGTGAAGCTTCGAGGCGTCGACCATGCCCCCGGTTCGACCGTGGGGCTGACCGCCTGAACGTGCCAGAAGTAGGTCCCATTCGCCAGCCCGCTGACCATGTCTTGAGTCGTCGCCGCGCCCACCAGCAGCGCAGGATTCCTCTCGATCACGGATGTGAAGCCCGATGACAGGCTGACTTCCCAGTTGTAGCCACCAGCGCCGGACACCTGCGACCAAGAGATGGTCGTGGGAATCGTGACGCTTGCGCCGTCTGCCGGCGACAGCAGTGTTGGAGCCGGAGGCGGGACCGCGACCGCCACCCTCTCGAGTCCACCGACGACTGGCAGGACGACGACGGCAACGAACACCGAGACGAGACCCCTGATGATCCGGTTGCTGCGCGTCATGGCGGTCCTTTCGGAACCCGATGCGCCCCCAACCCAGTTGACTCCAAAGTGGTCGGATCCAGCAATTGGCCATAGGTGCTAGTACCTCGACGTCACGCCGTTGGATCCCAACCCGTCGCAATGGGCGCGAAAACATGTCGCAGACTGCGCAAATCGCGCCCAGGATCGCTGTGTGGGCGCGAAAAGCATGTCCTCAAGGGCGGAATCCGCGCCCACACCAGCGACGGGCCGTTACCTGGTCGCGCAGTTCAGCCGCACGGGGCATCCGCCAGTGTCGCGGTCGACAATGCCTGCCCGGCGATTGCCTTGGTCCACCCGTAGGCGTGGAAGGCTATGGAAATGGTCACTGGGGGAACCAGGTTGCCATCGGGCACAGTCACGTTCGTCTTCACCGACATCGAAGGTTCGACGCGCCTCGTCCGCAATCTCGGCGACGGGTACACCTTCGCGCTCGACCGCCATCGTGAGATTCTCCGCGAGGCGTGGCGCAGCAACGGCGGCCACGAGGTCGACACCGAGGGGGACTCGTTCTTCGTTGCATTCGACGCTCCAGCCGACGCAATCATCGCCTGCGCTGCGGGGCAATTGGCGCTAGCTGCCGAACCGTGGCCGGACGCCGCGCAGGTACGTGTGCGAATGGGCGTCCACTCGGGTATCGCGATTCCTCATGGGCGAGACTACGTGGCCTTCGCCGTGCATCAGGCGGCGCGGGTGGTGAACACCGGCCACGGCGGCCAAATCGTCGTCTCGGCAGACGCAGCCAACGGCGTGCAGCTTCCACCTCACTTGTCCTTGCAGTCGCTCGGCAGGTATCGAGTCCGCGACTTCGACGACCCCGTGGAGCTCTGGCAGGTACACGGTGAAGGACTCGACGATACATTCCCGGCACTGCGGGTGTTGCCCGCTGATCGCCACAACCTGGCAACTCCGCTGACGTCGATTCTCGGGCGCGACGCCGAGCTCGCCCACCTGGCGCACATGACGCGCCCGTCGAAGGCAGTCACCCTCGTCGGCCCAGGCGGAGTCGGCAAGACACGGCTGGCAGTGGAGCACGGCCTTCGTTCACTCGACGAGTGGCCCGACGGCGTGTGGTTCGTGGGTCTTGCTGCGTTGGACGACGGCGGCCTCGTGCCGGCGGCCGTCGCCGATGCATTGGGGGTGCGGACGCGTGCCGACTCCGACGCCCTGGCGGATGTCGTCAGCCACCTTGCCGGAAAACACGCGTTGGTCATCCTCGACAACGCAGAACATGTTCGAGAAGCGACCGCACGGGTGGTGTCGACCATTCTCGAAGGCAGCCCGGGTGTCGGCATGTTCAGCACCAGCCGGGAACCACTCGGATTGCGGGCAGAGACGGTGTTGCGGCTCGGGCCACTGCCGTGGGACGCGGCCGTCGACACCGGCGGGCCTGCTCAAGCTGCGGTGCAGTTGTTCGTCGAGCGCGCCGGCGAGGCTGGTGCGACGCGACTCGACCAGCCTGCAACAGTCGCGAAACTCTGCCAGCGTCTCGATGGTTTGCCGCTGGCGATCGAGATGGCGGCCGCCCGAGCGGGGGTGTTGACGGCCGACGAGATCCTGGCCGGACTCGACGACGCGGCGCACTCGTTCGTCAGTCGAGACCCCACCCTTCCGGAACGTCACCACTCCCTCGATGACCTGATCTCCTGGAGCGACCGGTTGCTCGGCGAGACCGAACGTTCGACGTTGCGACGCCTGGCCGTGTTCGTCGCCGCGTTCGGCTACGAGACTGCGGCCGCTGCGGTGACTACCGACACCCTCGACGCTGACCTGATCCCGGAACTCGTCTGGTCGCTGGCCAACAAGTCGTTGCTCAACGTCGACACCACCGCGGGCGGTACCCGATTTCGCTTTCCGGAGACCGTGCGCACGTTCGCCAGGCGCCACGATCCGGCTGGCGACATCACGACCGCCGCCCGGCGGCTGGCCACGTGGTACCTCGGCCGGTTCGGCCCGACATGCGCACTCGATCGGGTGTGGATGGCGGGAATGGGCGAGGAGCTCGACAACCTGCGCGGGTTGATCTCTCTCCTCGCGAACGACGATCCGTCGATCGCTCAGCAACTTGCGTGGTCGATCGGCCAATATCACGATCTGCTGCAGTCGTACCGTCACGGGATCGAGGAGGTCGCCCGACATGTCACGCAGGTCAAAGCACCGACCCCGTCGCGCGTCGGGCTGCTGACGCTCCTCGCAGACCTCCGGCTCCGTGTCGGTGAGATCGACCTCGCGTCGAGCGCGCTCAACGACGCGCGGTCGTTGCAGAACGAAGTCGGTCCACCGCCGTGGGACGAAGTCGCCGTCGAGCGCACCGAGGGTGAGCTCGCCCTGAGGTCTGGTGATCACGATCGCGCCGCCCGGCTGGCCGAGAACGTGCTGAAGCGAACTCTGGCGGATCGCGGTCGAGGTCGCATGTGGAATCTGTTGGGCATCGCCCGATTTGCCGTGGGCGACCACGCCGGTGCTGCCGCCGCGTTCGAGTTCGAACTCGCGGCCTGGCAACGACTGGGCCTCGAGGCACTGCAGGTGAGCACACACGGCAACATCGCCGAGTCACTCCTCACGTTCGGAGATCGGCCAGGTGCAGCGCATCACCAGCGTCAGTGCCTGCAGCTGGCGCTGCGATACGGGCAACCGTTGATGATCGTGTACTCCTTGATGGTTGCCGCTCGCCTCGCCGCCGACTCGGCTCTATGGACGACAGCAGTCCGGCTTCAAAT
>JANMQX010000020.1:0-16887 GCA_031370745.1 Ilumatobacteraceae bacterium | reverse complement strand
CTACCACGTGGCCCACAGCCACGACCTGACCCAGGCCACCAACTATGGCATCACGTTCGGCGGCATGTTGACGCTCATCAAGGTCGAACCACCGGACGGCGTCCCCGGCCTCGCGAAGTGCCAAGGCTGAGGACGACTCCGATGAACGACACAACCATTCAAGCAACACCAGCCTCTCGGCGGGAAGGCACAGTCATGGGACGAAACCGAAGCAAGTTGCGGCTCGCAATCGCTGCCATCACGATCGCCAGTCTCAGCGGCGGGGCGATGGTGGCTCACGCCGCCACCTTCACCGAGGTGGCCTCCTCGGGGGCGCCCGCACAGGACCTGGCAACAACGCCACCCCCTGTTTGGCCAGCGGTCGCTCCGACCTGTCTGACAGATTGCAGCGTCGCCCTCTTTGCCGGGCCTGGGTCGGTCGACATCAACGATGCGCTGCACGGTGTTGTGCACGTCCCATTCCTCGGCTTCGGAGTGAACAGCGAACCGAATGTAGGCCTGGCCGGATCGGCGAGCTCGACGATCAAGGTCCCGGTCAACACGACCGTGACGATCACGGTCAGCGCCGCGTCGGGCATCGAGGTTCCCGATCTGTCGTTTCCCAGCCTTGCGGCCGGGTCGGTCACGCACTCCGGCAACATCTACACGGTTCACGCCAACACCGTCGGCACCTCGGTGTTCCAGGCCGGCACCAATCCGACGGCACCGCGTCAAGTGGCACAAGGCCTCGTTGGCGTTCTGATCGTGACTCCAGCCGAATGCTCTGGTGCGAACCTCACGTGTGGCTACGACGGAACGCCGTACGCGGATGAGGCCGTTGTCGCGATGACCGACCTCGATCTGAAGTTCGCTCAGAACCCGTCCTCGTTCGACATGTCGTACTTCGGCCAGTCGAGGGATGCAAACGACGTCCCACGGCAGGTGTACCACGTGATCAACGGCAAGTCGTTCCCAGATACACAAGTGATCGACGCCAAGGCCGGAGACAGCCTGTTGCTTCGCTACGTGAACGCTGGCGTCACCGACAAGACGATGGGGCTGCTGGGTCTACATCAGACACTGTTGGCCCGCAACGCAGCACGATATGCAGACCCGCAGACGTTCGTTGCTCCTCTGGTTGGCCCCGGGGAGACAGCTGACGTCGTGGTCCAAATACCGTCAGGCGCTCTGGCCGGCCAGCGCTACTCGTTGATGGACCAAGGTCGACAGATGAACCACGGCACGAGCACCGGATTCGGTGGCGCCCTCACGTTCCTCAATGTGTGGGCCGGCACGGCTGCAGTTCCGACCGTTGATTCCTTGACGTTCGACTCCACGACCAACACCTTGGGAGCCACGGGGCACTCTTCGGCTCCGGCATTGAAAGTCACCGGGTACCAAACAGCTGTGACCGACCTCGTGACCGACGTGCCTGCGTACTCTGGCACGGTTGCACTCGCCACCCCGGCAGCAAATCCGGCAATCACGGCAACAGTTGCCGCCAGCGCCGGGAAGTTCGTCTGGATCAGGGTGCAACAAGATGGTTTGGCTTTCAGCGATGGCGCGAGCATTCAGGTGCCGTTGCCGGCCAATCCCACGGTCGACGGCCTCGCCTATGACTCGGTTGCCGGCACGTTGTCAGCCACCGCCCACGCGTCGCCTGTGACGTCGAACATCACCGGCTACCAGACGGCTGTCACGAACCTGGCGACCGACATTCCCATCTACTCGCCGACGGTTGTCCTCGCCGTTCCTGCCTCTAACCCGGCGATAACGGCGACCGTTGTCGCCAGCGCTGGCCAGTACGTCTGGATCAAGGTGCAGCAAGATGGAACGACGTTCAGTGCCGGCGTCAACATCAACGTCCCCGTACCTATCGTGGTGAAGCCGACGGTTGGTAGTGCCACCTTCGTGTCGCCCAATCTGACGATCAACGCCTCCGCAACCGGGGCCAACGTGAGTGGGTATCAGACGTTGGTGAACGCGGGATCGACACCGTTGCCGACTGATTGGCCGGTGCCCGTCACCGCTGTAACCTCGCCGGCTCCGACCGTCGTGATCATTGACAACACTGTCGTGGCCAACACCGGCGTCACCATTTGGGTACGGGTTCAGGACTCGAATGGTGTCTGGAGCGATGGCTTCGCGGTGCTGGTCTGATGCTCACGCACAACGTGGAGAAGATGGATCACGTCGAACCGGACTTGCAGTCCGGGCCGCCAGGGACGGCCCGGACTGCGATTCGAGGGATCGCCCTGGTGCTCGCGTTGGTGGCGATCATCGTCGCCGTTCTGCTCGTGAGGGGTTGGCGACCCGAGGCCACCAGCGCCACGTCCAACCAGAGCCGAGGGATCGCCGGTATGCCGACGAGCGCTGAGATCGAGGCCACGTATGGCATCCGCTTCACCGGCGTCGACGTCACCGCTGGCGGCGGAATGATCCAGATCCGTTACCAAGTGCTCGACAGCGACAAGACACAGGCGATTCATACCGCCGACGCTGCGCCATTCGTCGTCGACAGCCACGGTGTGAAATATGCCGATCCCGGCATGGTTGGCCACAGCCACGTGGGCAAGGCGAAGTCACCGGGTTCCACCGACTTCATCCTCTTGGCCAATGCGCGAGGCGGAGTCAAGGCAGGTTCCGTCGTCACGATCAAGGTCGGTGCGCTGCAACTACGCAACGTGCCCGTGGCGTGACCAGTGCTCAACCAGGTAGCGCAATGAACCCTGCGCCCAACTTCCAGTCATACGCGGCAGCCATGATCCGACGAATCGCCCTAGTCGGCGTTGCTCTCACGCTGGTCGCGTGCAGCACTTGCACCACCAAGTGCACCGGGGGCGTCACCTTCGTGGTTGCCGACGTGGCCGGGGCCTTGGCACGCGGCACGACCGAACCGTTGAAGATCTGCTTCGACGGTCAGTGTCAGACCGTGACGATCTCCCGGGCCAACGCCGGAGGCACGGTCTTCCTTGCCTTCAGCGGGGTGGGCAAAGATGCCGACCACACGCTGACGGTGACGGGTACGGGGGCGTTGCAGGGTGGGTATTCGGGAAAGCTGGCGAGCTTCGTTCAAAAGCCGGGTGGTGGCTGCAAGAGCTGCGCTCTGGCGACGGTAAAGATCGGGGCCGACGGCACGCTCACCCCCGGAGTTCCGGCGGCGCCCACGGTCGCGGGAGTCACGTCGACGACCGGTGGCTGACGTTCACAGAAAGCGACGATGCTGCGGAGTCGTGCTCAGCGCCCTGTTCGTCTTCCTCATCATCCCGGCGGCACCGGCTTGCGCGCATGCTTCGTTCGTTGCTTCCAACCCGGTGGATGGATCGGTCCTCGCCAGATCACCGCAGGCGGCTGAATTGCACTTCACCGAACCGGTGCTGGCCGACGCCAGCGTTGTCCGCCTCGTGCATCTCGGATTCCAGGGCGATCAAGTCCTCACGCTGACAGGTGCAGGCGACGGCACGACCTTGCTCGCAACGTTGCCCACGTTGGCCCGCGGCGCGTACATCCTGCGCTACGTCGCGATCGACCCCGCGGACCTCCACAAGACCGTCGGATCGATCTCGTTCGGTATCGGTGTCGCTGCGCCACCCTCCGAATCAGGCCAACAGGTGGACAGCTCGTGGCTTTCCGTCGCGCTGCGAGTCATCACCGACGCGGCGGCGCTGCTCGCTGTCGGTTCCGTCGTTGTGTGCACGTTCATGGTGCGCAAGGGTCGGCGGGATCTCGCTGGAGTCACGCGCCTTGCCGTTGTGTGCATCACCATTCTGGCGGCAGGATGGAGCGCGCTTCTCGTAGCTGATGCCTCGACAGTCGGCTTCGCCAAGGTGCGGTGGGGGAGTCTTTTGTTGCAGAGCGATCCCGGTCGACGCGCTCTCGTCGGCGCACAACTCGCGCTTGGCATGTGGTGGACAGTGCGGCTTGTGCACCGCACTGACAGCGACGCCGCTCGCCGACTCCTCGTGCGCATTTTGCAGGTCATCGCCGCCGGAGTTGTCATCGCTGCGGCGTACGGCGGGCACGCGGGTATCGGAGGTAGTTTCCTCGTGGGCGTCGTCTTGCGCACCGCGCATCTCGCCTCCCTGTGCATCTGGATCGGTGCCGTGGCAGCGACGTGGTTACTCGCCAGACGCGATCGCACGGTCGGCTTGTTGTGGCCTGCGGTCAGCAGGCTCGCTGCAATCGGTCTGGCAGTCAGCGGTGCCAGTGGGCTGTTGCTCAGCGGACGGGTCGCGATGACGGTCACGGCGTTGCTCGGGACGACGTACGGCCAGCGGATCGTGATCAAGTCAGCACTGCTCGTCGTGCTCGCGGGTCTCGGTGCCGTGGCCGCCCGCAGCGTCCAGCGCTCTCGCGAGCCTCGCCGGATCCCTGTCGAGTTGAGTGTGGCCGGCCTCGCCATCGTGATCGCCGCCTTGTTGGCCAGTTCGGCACCGGCGCGCGGACAGCAGTTCTCGCCAGAGCCCGAATCGCACCCGCAAGTCGTGACGTCGGATGTGCTCGATCTGACGGTGAGCGCCTCATTGGAGCCGGCACGACCGGGACCGAACCTCGTGCAGGTTCGAGTCCTCGAGACTCGCCGTCCGGCACCGGGCCCGGTGCAGAACGTCACGTTTCGGATCATCGGTGGCGACGGATCAGTGATAGCCGAGCGTCAGGGAGTGCCGGCATCCGGTCTGGTGGAATGGACCGATATCACGGTTCCCAATCCCGGCACGTACCGGGTCGAGGTCGACGTCGCTCGCCCGGCGCTCGCCGTGTCGCCATTCGTTGCGTCGTGGAGCGTCGACCCCGTTCCCGTACCTCGTGCAGGCCGTGTCGTCTCGAGCGATACCTGGGCGCCGCTCGCCACAGGTCTGGCCGGCGGATGGTTGATTCTGGTGGCGGCGGGTCGTTGGGGACTGCGACACGTCGCGGGACGAACTCTGGTAACGAACGGCACCGTCGCGGGTCGATAGGTCATTCGGCCTAATCGCTCCCGGTTGGCTTTTCAATTCCAAGGTGCCGTGGCACGATGCACGACGTCGAGCAGCAGCACACAGCGGTTTCTCGAATGGGCAAATTCAATCAATGGGACGGTTCACAACTGATGGTGTGGATTCTGATCGGCGGTGAGTGTCGAAGCGAGCAGATGGGTCGTAGCGGGCCTGCTCGTGGCGGCGACACTTCACCGGCGGATCAGGGCGGAGCCTTCAGTCCCTGATTCGACCGACGGGGTTAGCTGAGGGACGGTCTGCTAACCCCGTCGATCGATCCTCACCGTAAACCAAAGCTCCCCGTCGTCGTCAAGTGCGCTGATTTGGGCTTGCGACGTCACGAATCGTTGCCAGTCGTTGGCGGGCGAACGCTGTATCGTTGTGCGTTCTTGTCCTGGTCGCGGCATCGTGACCTGACACGGCGACGTGGCCGAGTGGTTCAGGCAAGGGCCTGCAAAGCCCTGTACATGGGTTCGATTCCCATCGTCGCCTCTCAACCTCTGACGTGGTATATGCCAGGTCAGAGGTTCTTTTCGTTGTGACCGGCAGGCACCACCATTGATCCTCACGACCCTGGAAAACCGCGAGAACGCGCCTCCCTCACGCCTCGGGGAGGGATCACGGCCAACATCCAGAAGCAGAGAGGGAAGTACCGAGCTCGGTTCTCGGACCCTCTCGGCAACGTTCAGTCGCGTACGTTTGCGCGCAAGGCGGATGCAGAGCGTTTCCTGCGCCAGATCGACGCCGATCGAGTGCGCGGCCAATGGGTCGATCCCCGCAACGCCAACACGTCACTCGCTGCGTGAGCCGAGGAGTTCCTGTCGCTGTGTCGACGGCTCTCGCCCACGACGCAGGAGACCTATCGGCGCGACCTCGACAAGTACGTGCTGCCACGATTCGGTGCATACCGACTTGGCCAGTTGCCGGCCGACGAGATCGAGAACTGGTTGAACGACGAGGTCGCCGCCGGCGTCGCCCCGTCGTCGGTGCATCGCCACTACCGAACCCTTCGCCGCATGCTGCAGGTGGCGGTTCAGAAGCAGAAGATCCTGACGAATCCGTGCGAGCGCGTCGACCCGCCCAGTCCCGAAGCGCGAGATGACATTCCTCGACTGAGACCGGGTGATCCGACTCGCCGAAGCGCACAACGAGCGATGCCGGCCACTGATCTACGTCGCGGTCGATACTGGTATGCGTTGGAGCGAGTTGGTGGGGCTGCGACGCTGCAAGGTCGACCTCAAGAATCGGAAGATCCGCGTTACAGAGCAACTGGTTCAGCTCGAGGACCGGTCGTTCTTGCGGAAGGAACCCAAGACGGCGGCCGGCGTGCGTTTGATCACCATCTCGCCGTTCACCGCGTCGCTGTTGGCAGCCCACCTCCAGTCGTTCGCTCAGCCGGGTCCAGATGCCTTGGCGTTCGTCAATGCTGCGGGCAATCCGCTGACGGCGTCGAGCTTCCTGACTCACCAGTTCTCCAAGGCGCAGGTGGCCGCAGGGGTGTCGTGTCGTTTCCACGACCTCCGGCACACGAGTGTGGCGCTCGCTATCGCGGCCGGTGCCCATCCAAAAGGCAATCCAGTCGAGGATGGGCCACTCGTCGATCAACGTGACTCTCGACCGTTACGGCCACCTGTTCCCAGAGTTGGATGAAGCCATTGCCGAGGCGTTCGGTCGCTCGCTCGATGAGGCTACGGCGCGCCGATCGAGGGTTGTGGTCAAAGGCGACTTCGGCGCGGGTTGATCTTTACATCGCTCATGGCAGATGGCCGTCGGCCTGCCGGCGGAGCTGTGCGTCGAAGGTGGCCACCGCTGTGTTGCGGGTGGCGGCGCTGGCGAGGACGCAGCAGTCGGGCATCTTGCAGCCGGTCTTGACGCGAAATGTGGCGAGCAGCAACGGATCGATCGGTGTGTCGTCGATCTCGACACCGATGGCCATCAGATCCGCCCAGACCGCGTCTGCGACGTCGTTGCGTACGGCAGCGACGAGCACTTCGGCTGCTGTGATTGGGTGCACGAGCAACGGCGGTGATGCATCTTCAAGGATCTCGACGGCTGCATCGTGGTGGGCGTCGTTCGGGTCGAGGAAGGCGATCAGCACGCTGGCATCAACGACGATCATTCGGGCCAGTCCTCGCGGAGGTCATCGAGGTGGCCTGCCGGGTACAGACCTGGAAAGCGTCCGGCGCGGTTGCGCACGTTGCGGCGGTGTCGGCCTTGCTGCTCGGCGATCGTCTCGGCACCCAGTTGAACGAGATGACGCAGGACGTCGGCGCGAGTCTCTCCCGGATAGAGCGCAGCAGCGGCGTCGATGGCATGGGCGAGGTCGTCGGTTTCGGTGAGCAGATGGCGAGGACGAACGGTCGGCATCGGCCAAGTGTATCACCGACGTCCACGGTGCAACACCAGGTTTGCTCGGGTGGCGTAGGTCGGAGTCCAGACGTAGCGTTTCGTAGATGACATCGCTGGGTGGTGATCTGCGGCCGACTAGCCGATGGCGATTCAGCGCACCTCCCGCTCAGAGGAAATCCAGATGTTCAGGCCCGTAAAAAGACGAGGACGGCCCGGACTCGGCGATGTTGCTCGGCGGATGCCTCGAGGTGGAGCTTCTGGAAGATCTGGGTGACATGGGCCTCGACAGTTCGTTCGCTCAAGAGGATTCGCTGGGCGATGGCGCCGTTGCTCAGACCTTCGGCAACGAGGGCCAGGACTTCCTGCTCTCGCGGAGTGAGTGCGGCCAACGGGCCTTGGCGGCGCTGTCGCCCGATCATTCGAGACACGATCGTGGGATCGATGACGGTGTCTCCGTCGGCGATTCGCTGGAGGGCATCGACGAGGATGGCGACGTCGAACACGCGCTCCTTCAGAAGGTACCCGACCCTCTCGGGTTGATCTTCGATGAGCCGCATTGCGTAGCTCGGCTCGATGTATTGAGAAAGGACAAGCACACCGATCGTTGGCAGCTGGGCCCGGATCGTCTGAGCAGCAACGAGGCCCTCGTCGGTGTGAGTTGGCGGCATGCGAATGTCGACGATCGCGACGTCGGGATGTTTGGCGCTGACCTCACGAATCAGACTCGCGGCGTCGGCAGTCTGAGCTACGACATCGATCCCGGCGTCAGTGAGCAACCGGGCAATGCCCTCTCGGACAAGCATCACGTCGTCCGCGATCACAACGCGCATGGGATCTCCGCTCGCAGGCCGGCCGCATCGATGTGCAACGTTCCACCGATTGCGCCGACCCGATCCGTGGCTCGTGCCATATCCGTGAAGACGTCGGCCCGATCCGGCACGACATTCACTACAACGTGACCATCGCGGCGGCCGATCGTGACTGTCGTGCTGGTCGCCAGAGATTCTGTAGCCGCGAGCAGCCCATCGGCAACCAAGACGTAGACGGCTGTTTCCACGGCGGTCGGGAGGCGCTCGATCACGTCGTAGTTCAACTCAACAGGAATCTCGGACGTCTCGGCCAACGAAGCGATGGCTGGGCCGAGTCCGGCCTGGGTCAGCTCGGCCGGGAAGATCCCGTGGGCGAGTTCGCGCAGTTCGGCGAATGCCTGTCCGACCTGGGCTATCGCTGAGTCGAGCAGAGCGGTCAATTCGTCGTCTGGTTTGGTCGCGGCTCCAGTACGCGCCACTCGCAACTCGTAGGACAGCCCGAGCAGGCTTTGCTGGGCACCATCGTGGAGATCTCGTTCCAGGCGGCGACGCCCCTCGTCGCCCGCCTCGATGATCCGCGCTCGCGAGTCCCGGAGATCGCTCATCTGAGCAAGCACCTCGGCTTGCAGACGCTCGTTGTCGAGCGCGAGTCGCAGGTCTGACCCAAGGACTCGCTCGAGCTCCGTCGCGTCGCCAGTTTGGCTGATCACGGCGATTCGCTCGCCGTCTCGCATCACCTGCGTCGCGACAGTTCCGTCGCCGGTCGACGGCTCGCGGACCGGGCGGCCGTGCGCGTCGGAATACATACCGAGAGCGGGGAGCCAGTACGAAACGCGGAGGTTTGGATCGCTCGTCGCAACCACCAGGGCCGACTCCAACGAACCTACTCCTGCGACATCGTGGAGGTTGGTGACTACGTCGGCGACTTCTCGCCTGACGCGACGAGCGTAAAGGGGCGACCAGACCAGTCCGCCGGCAATGAGCAGCGCTGCGCAGCATGACGCGAGGAATGCGATCATCAAGCTGCGAGAGTCGGGATCCTCGAACCCGTGACGAATCGTGACGAGGGAGTGGGCGGCGGTTGCCAAGGCAAGCAGCGCGCCGCCGAGCAACACAGGTCCGTGGCGACGACGGCTGCTGGCAAGCGACGACCACGACACACATGCCGCCACGAGCGCAACCGAAGCGATCACGGTGATCCACAAACTGGCAGTCGTTACCGAGCTGGCCAGCCCAGGATGGGGACTGACGACGAGGAGCGTGGTCGCGCAGTTGACCCAACAATGCGGGTCGAGGTAGGGGTCGCGAACGAGCGCCAACACCACGGCGCTCAGGCCGGCCAGAGCGTAGGTCGTGCCGACAAGAACCCGAGTGATGTGAGTGAGCCGCCGCGCCGCAACGACAACAAGGTGAAGCAGGATCGGGAACCCGAAGCTCGAGGCGAGCATTCCCAGTTCCCTGACTATCGGTGGCCCCGCCTCCCACCCGTCCCAGACCGGGCTGAACCAGATGAACCCGGCCAACACCGCCAACACACCGACGCGCAATCGACCAGAGCTCGCGAACAGACCGGCCGCAATCAACCCGAGACCGGCAGCCACGTACATCGTTGCAGCCACGTCATTGCGCCCGGCGTAGGTGGTAAAGGCCCCGGAATCGTGAACGACGGACCACACGGCGACCGCGCACAGCAAGCCCACCACGGCGACGGCACCGCGCGTGAGGTTCGCGGGGGATCCGTACCGTGTCACGAATCAATTGTCGCGCTCGAAGAGGCGTGGCGAGTCCGTGCTAGCCGCACTGATCGCAGAACCAGCCCCGATGTGCCAACATTGCACCGCTCCTACAGTGGCCTCGTACCCGACTGAAGGAATGGGACCATGTCTGCTCAGCGTCGCGTTCGATCCCGCACCGGCACCGTCGGCGTGATGGCCGCGGCCACGACGCTGCTGCTTGTCGGATGCGGCATCAAGACGCGTTCTGGTGCCGACGACAAGGCCGGCGGATCAGCCGATCCCCTTGTGCTCACGTTGGCGAGCACTACCCACAGCATCCCTCAGCAGGTATTTCACCCGGCGTTGCAATACTTCGTCGACCGCGTGAAAGAACTGTCTCATGGCGCTGTGCGCATCGACATCACCCAAGGCTGGGGAGCGTTCTCGCCTGATGCGGAGCAACAGGTCGTTCGCGACGTCACCGCAGGCAAGATCGAGCTCGGATGGGTCGGCACGCACGTGTTCGACACCGTTGGGGTCACAGCGTTCCAGGCGCTGACTGCGCCAATGCTCATCGACAACAATCCGCTCCAGCGGGCGGTTCTCGACAGCGACATGCCAACGAAGATGCTCGCCGAGCTCGACGAGATAGGACTCACCGGTATTGCTCTTCTCGCCGACGGCCTCCGGAAACCAATTGCCGTCACCCACCCTTTGCTCCGCCCTGAGGACTACCAGGACATCACTTTTCAGGCCTTCCGCTCCCAGGATCACGCCGAGGCCATCAAGGCACTCGGCGCGACTGCGATCGATGTGTTTGGCAAATACCTCACCGAGGGATTGCGCGCCGGAGAGATCGACGGCTTCGAGAAAGGCCTGAACATCTTCAAGCTCAACGGGGATGCCTACCTCGCTCCGTACGTGGCGGCCAACGTCAACCTATGGCCGCATACTCTGGCCCTGATCGCCAACCCGCGCACGATGTCCGGCCTCACTGCCGACCAACGCGGCTGGTTGTTGGCGGCTGGCGCCGACGCTTCGTCGCGATCCACGAACCTCACCGACAACGACGCCGAATCGGTCGTCGAGTTATGTGCGGCAGGCGCTCGCTTCGCCAATGCGTCTGAGTCCGATCTAGCAGCGATGCGACAGGCCTTCGCTCCCGTCTACGCGACCCTCGAGCGCGATCCGATCACCAAGGACTTCATCGACAGGATCGACGAAATGAAGAAGTCCACTGATCCGGGACCGGCCCTCGTCATACCGTCGGGCTGCACCGGGCAGGCCGCTGTCACGCCCGCCCCTACGACGGTCACCACGGAAACAAACGGCGCCACCGGCCCCGACTCGACCGCCGCCCAGATTTCCAAACCACTCGATGGCACTTACCGTTGGACGATCACCAGCGAGGACGCCCTCGCCAACGGAACTCCAGGCGACAGGAATTCCGCGAACTTGGCGACGTTTCCGTGGATCTTCACGTTTACGATGAACGATGGGACGATGGAGCTCAAGCACCGCGACAGCGAAGGGGACTGGGTTGATGGCCGCGGCACGTACTCCGTCGACGGCGACCGGATCACGTTGAACTGGCAAGGCGCGTTGGCTCCGCAGGCGTTCGATCTCTCGGTGGACGATGATGGAACACTGCATCTGCGCCCCGTGCTCCCGATGGATCCTGGTGACCAGTTCGTGATGACAACGAATCCATGGGCGAAGATCGGATGACGTCACCTAGGTACGTTCTCGGTGAGCGGTAACTCGGCGACAAGCCGCGTCCCGAACGCTGATGAACTCGCAATGTCGAGGGTCCCCCCGAGGGCGTGCACTCGGTCGATGAGGTTGCGCAGACCGCTCCCGGCCGCAACGTCGGCTCCTCCGCGGCCATCGTCGCTCACCTCGATCCGCACGAAGTCAACGTCGACTGACACGGCAACGGTTGCCAACGCAGCAGCCGCGTGCTTGTCGATGTTGGCAAGCGCCTCCGAGCACACGAAGTAGACGGCGGTCTCCAACTCCTTCGGCACGTTCCCATCAGCAATCGTGACTCGAACCGGTGTCGCGCTCCGCGCTGCGAGCGCGTCGAGAGCACCTTCAAGACCCGCTTCGGTGAGCAGCCGCGGGTGCAGCCCGCCGGCGAGGGCGCACAGCTCGTCGAGCGTTTCCGCGAGCCTGCCGACGACATGGTCGAGTGCGTCGCGTGCCGGCTCATTCTCGGCACAGCGACGCGCTGAGTCCAGCCGGCTCGCCAAATCCTGCAACCGTTGTTCGGCACCCTGTCTCAATCGTTGCTCCAGGCGTCGGCGCTCCTCGTCACCAGCCGTCACGATTCGGCGCCGGGACGCGTCCAACTCCGACAGTTGCGCTCGCACCTCCGCCTGGAGGCGGGCATTCACCGAGGCAAGCCTCGTTGCGGTCGCGATCGACTCAGCGAGCCCCGGGTCGTCGAGCACTGACGGATGATGAATGAGCACTCCGATCGGGTCGGTGGGACCGTCGATCGTTGTGGTCGCGCGGCCCGATCCGGCGATCGGCAGCGACAGCCGACGACCTGACGAGTCGACGTACTCCTGCGTTTCAGGGGACCAGTAACCCACCTCGAGCCTGGGATCGCCCAACGCCCGGCTCAGTCCGTCGCGAAGCCGATCCGACTGCTCCTGCCCCAGCTCGACCACCAAGTCAGCGATCGCGGCCCGATCCCAGGATCGCGACGTGACCCCACCCACCAGCGCCAGCGCGGCCCCACACACGGCTGCTTCGTAGACGAGCCGCAAGGCTTGCTGGGGGACATCGATGGTCAACACCAACCTGGCTACCGCTCCTCCGACCACCGCCAAACCCACTACCACGGCCGCCCAAACAGCGGTCGAACGGGCACGTCGTTCCCGGGCAACGGATCGAGCATGCAGTTGCACCGCGCCACCGATCAGGAGCACTCCGAGGATGATGGCCATCCGGTCGTTCGCCCACACCGGCTCGACGACCGCAACCGCATACCCACCGACCACCGCGGCTCGAACCGTTCGCGACGACGTTCTTCCCGTCGGGTAGCTGAGGATGGCGTTCACGAGCGGACCCCGATGCACGTAGACCGCGTGCCGCGCGACCAACGCGATGGCTGTCACGTCGGACCTCGCGAAGTTTCCGAGGAACCAGCAAAACCCCGACGCCGCGAGGAGCACACCGACCCGGCTCTCCGGACGGCCACGCCAGGCGACGAGGCCGCACCCGATCAAGGCCCAGCCAGTGACGAGATCGGGTATCCACTCGGCTGGCTCATGAAACCCGTAGAACGCTGCCTCGGCCGCAACTCCGAGGGCGGTAGCCGCCGAGAGCAACGGGGCCTGGACTCTCCTCACGCGACGATTCTCATCCAACGAGCCGCGCTATCGCTGCTCCCGACAACTCGCTCTTGGCGATGAAACCTAGGACAGGCGCCCGACCGACCCGATCGCCGTAGACGGTGGCCTCTCGACTGGAGATGAGGATCACCGCTGGCGAGCCGGAACCAGCTGACAGTTGCTCGGCGATTTCGAAGCCGTCGCGTCCCGGCAACTGGATATCCAGCAAGACAATCGCCGGTCGCAGCGCCGCCGTCGCCAGGAGTGCCGCCTCGCCATCCGCTGCTTCGCCGACCACGTCAAAACCGTCGGCCTCGAGCAGTGACCGCGCCGATGCGCGAAAACGCTCGTGGTCATCCACGATCAGGAGGGTCGGTCGCACGTTCGCGATCGTCTCACAGCGTGGCCGTGGCCACATCGGGGCTAGCACGCGGGTGCTAGCCGCAGTGACGGACGGGCGGGCCCGGATGCACGCAGATGCATCGGGGCGCACGATCGAACTCCATCAATCAAAGGAGGCGTGCGATGCGCGCAATGAACAAACGCTCAATGATTCTCGGGGTAGCCGTGGCGCTCGTTGCCTCGGCGTGCGGTAGCGACAGCCGCACTTCGACACCAACCGCTGCTCCGACCGTTGCGACGGCACCGGCGGCTTCGACAACGGTCGCGCCGACAACCGCCGCGTCGACGACCGTCGCAACAACAACGGCCGAATCGACTGCCGCTGGCCAGGTGAGCGATGAATCGACCTACGCGACCAAGACGTTCGGCCTGCCGTTCGACGTCGCCGTGCCCTCGTGGCTACCGGTCGCGCCGAGTGACGAGCAGCCCAACTTCGTCACGTGGAACTACCCCACCGTTGATCAAGCCGTGAGATTCCTCATCCCCGTGAACGTGTACCCACCAAGCGGCGGCGACCCGATTCCGCCGCCAAAGGAATATCTGACCTACCTGCTCGGCCAGGCCGATCACGGCGCCCATTTCACCGATGTGACCAAGACGACCGTGGACGGCCGTCCCGCGACGATCGTGACAGCGACCGTCGACCACAGTCTGGACGGTTCACTCGGCTGCCCAGACGAAAACATCGCAGCTGGCAGTTGCTTCGGGCTCCAACCGGACTTCATGCTGCGGATCGCAGTGGTCGACACCGGAGACAAGACGCTCCTCATCTGGCTGCGAAACAACGCGAGCGCCACCGACAACCTGACGAATGAAACCGATTCGTTCATGCAGATGCTGGCCAGCGTGCGGTTCAGCGACCGAGCTGTGCAAACTCCTGCAGCTCCGATCGCTACGCCGATCGACGGCACCTACCAGTGGACAATCACCAGCGACGACGCCCTCGCGCACGGAACGCCGGGTGACAAGACCCCCGAGAACCTGGCGACGTTCCCGTGGGACTTCACGATTACGATGAACGCCGGAACGTTGCAACTCAAGCACCACGACTCCGCCGGAGACCAGGACGACGGCGTGGGCAAGTACAGCGTCGAGGGCGATCACCTCGTGTTTGTATGGCTCGGTGTGAGCGCCCCGGAGACATTCACATACTCGGTCGACCCGGATGGAACGTTGCACGTCGTTCCCCAACTCCCGATGGATACCGGTGACCAGTTCGTGATGACGACCAACCCATGGGAAAAGGTGGCTTGACGAAGGTCTCGAGCCTGTAAATACGAGCCGCCAACGCGGCGCCGCAATGGTCCACATGCGACCATTGCGGCGTTGACCGTGGGCGTAACCGGCCCAGTGCCGGTCTTTTGAACACGATCATGTCAAGTCCCGGTACCCGTGTTCCTTTTCGTATCCGGTACCTGTGTTCCACTGGGTGGCGGGTTAGACGGCGCGTGCCTTTCGGGGTCGGCCGGTGGGGTTGGCGAAGGCGCCGTGTTCTTTGGTGCGGTCGTGGCGGATCGGTGAGATCTTGACGACCTCGCCACCGACGGAAAACTGCATGTTGTTACCGACGATGGCGACGTCGAGTTGGCGGCGGATGAAGCGTCGTGGGACGTGATATCCGTGACCGGCGAACGAGATGTTGCCTGACGAATCAACGACTCGGGTGACGGTCATGCCGATGGTCGCATCACGCGCTCGGCGCGAGACGTTGCGTTGCACGACCTCTTTGGGGGTCTTGCTCGACGGATGATGTCGGGCGTGGGTCTCACAGAGCACCCCGTCGTGCCAGATCTCCACGAGCCCGTCGGAGAGTTCGATCTCGACGACCTCGCCGGCCAGCCAGCGCCCGGCGAGATAGTGGTGGCCGGCGAGGCTGATCCGACCGTGATCACCGACTCGTCGTGTGATCCGCGGTGGACCCTTGGCTTCGACGAGCTCGGGTGCGTCGTCGACATCGACGACCTCGTCATCTGATGCTTGTCGGGCGAGTTGGAATCGGTCGATGGGTGGCCGGTCACCGATGGATTGATGTGCTCGTTGATGGTTGTAATCGAACACCCAGCCGTCGAGTGCGGCCTGGGCTTGTTCGATCGTGTCGAACGGGCCGACAACACGGAAGTGTTCGGAGCGCATCGTCTTGTGGAGGCGTTCGATCTTGCCGGTCGTGGTCGGGGAGAACGGTTTGGTCAACAAATGTTTGATCCCGTTCTCATGACAGATCCGATCGAACAACACCAGCCCTTTGCCTGGTCCGAACTTGCCGGTGAACACCATGCCGTTATCCGTGAGCACGCCCGCCGGGACACCATGGGTGCGCATCGCTTCGGCCAACGCTGCGCATACGGGCTTGGCCGTCGCTCGATGAACGAGGCGGGCGCAGACGCAGAACCGGGAGTGATCATCGATCCCGGTCACCGCTTTCAACTCGGTCCCATCCGCGAGATAGACGCCGCCCATTACGTCCATCTGCCATAACTCCATTGCCTTGGAACGTTCCCAGCGCTTGTAATCCTCACGCCGCCGGCGTCGACGCGCCGGCTCGATCAGCTTGTGGCGAATCAGTGCTCGATAGATCGACGAGCGACCCGGCAACGGCACCACACCCTCCCGACGAAGTTGTGTCTCGATGGAACGCGGACCCCACCCGAGATGCTCACGACGCAACTCGACGATCCTCGCCTCAATACGCGGGTCCATCTGATGCGGACACGACCCGGGCTTCGACGAACGATCAGCCAGCGCCCCCAGGCCGCCGTTCGCGTACTGGCGCAACCAACGATGCACGGTCTGGCGCGTCACCCCGAATCGGCGCGCCACATCAGTGACGCTGACACCCTGATGCAACACCTCGAGCACAGCCTGATAACGCTGCTCCACGACATCCAGCTCCACCAACACGACAACCGGACCTCCCCTGACCAGGCGATCTCCAGGACCGCATCAGGAAAGGCTGGCTCCGCCAGGAACCCTCGTGTGTAACACAGGTACCGGAACCACTGTCGCCCAGCTACCGGAGTCGCGTCCCGAACCTGTCACACACCTACCGAAGCCACAGTGTCAAGCATGAACCGGAATTGCACAGGCCGGCACCGACATCGGGTTGCAGCGGGCTGCAGCGTGGTTGCACCGACGCGACAAGACCAGGTCAGAGATGGCCTCTGACCTGGTCTTTTTAGTGGCGGGGGCAGGATTTGAACCTGCGACCTTCGGGTTATGAGCCCGACGAGCTACCGAGCTGCTCCACCCCGCGTCGGAGTAGACCATGTACGGTAGCGAACAGCCATTTCGATCACAACCCCCAAGAAGTGAGAGCCAT
>JANMQX010000381.1:0-8764 GCA_031370745.1 Ilumatobacteraceae bacterium | reverse complement strand
CCCGTCTCGGTATCGATGCCATCGACGCGCACGACCCACTTGTCGCGCTGCTGGCGCACCGTTGGTCGGCCCGTTGGCTTCCAAGCCACGGCGACCTCCTTCTGATACATCGGCGATACATGGGGCCGAAAACGCCCGAGGACCCCGCCAAACAGCGGGGTCCTCGGAACTTATCGCACCAGCTAGATCTGTACATCTGGGACGCGCGCTCGGAGTGACTCGAACACTCAACCTTTTGATCCGTAGTCAAATGCTCTATCCATTGAGCTACGAGCGCCTATGTCGGGAGATGAGTGTAGTGGTAGGGCGCGAAATGCCGCGCAGCGAATCGTTGTCCTCTGACCGGCGGCCTTACGCGAGTATGTTTCGATCCCCGGCCGTGGGTCCACGACGGCGCGCCGGCGTGGTCCGGATACATGCCGTGTCGTGTAGAAGGATGCGGGCACGATCGTGTGACGGGAAGGACTGATGGTGACTCGGGTGGTAGTTGTGGGGGCTGGTTTCGCGGGATTGGCCGGTGCTCTGTTCCTGGCCCGCCGTGGTCATGCCGTGACTGTGGTCGAACGCGATGAGGCTCCGCCGGATGGGTCCCCGGGTGACGACGTCGACGGGTGGCGGCACCCAGGAGCGCCGCAGGCCCGTCAGTCCCATGCGTTACTCGCTCGGGCGCGGCGGGTGCTGGTCGACGAGGCTCCCGATGTGGTCGCGGCACTCCTCGCTCGCGGTGTGCACGAGATTCCTGCCGTCGTCGGGGTGGGCACTCTCGACGGCGAACAGATGCTGTTGAGCCGACGTCTGGTGGCCGAAGCCGAACTGCGAAGGATCGTCGCCCGAGAGCCCGGGGTCACTTTTCTGGCCGGTGAGGCTGTAGTCGGATTGCAGGTCTCGAGCGCTGGTGAAGTGCCTGTGGTGACGGGTGTGCATCTGCTCAGTGGTGCGATCGTCGATGCAGATGTCGTCGTCGATGCCAGTGGTCGTCGCTCCGCGCTTCCCGATTGGTTCGCCCGGGCCGGTCTGCACGCACCTGTCGACGAACGACAAGACTGCGGATTCTTCTACCTGACCCGTTTCTACGGCCTGCGGCCGGGATGTCAGACGCCAGTCAGCAAGATCCCTGCGTCGATCCAACTCGACTATGCAACCGTGTTCGCCCTTGGTGCCGACAACGACACGTTTTCCCTGACTGTGACATTGTCCGTCGATGATCCATATCGCAAGGCGCTGCGCGAACCGGACCGGTTCGAGGCGTTCCTTCACGCAGTGCCGCACTCGGCCCCATGGATTCAGGTAGGTGAGCCGATCAGTGACATCTCGATGATGTCGCGCATCGAGAACCGGCGACGCCGCCTCACCACAAGTGCCGGCCCGATCGCTGGTGGCATCGTGGCGATCGGGGATGCAGCACTGCACACCAATCCGACGCTCGGGCGCGGCATCTCAATGGGGCTGATGCACGCCCAACACCTCGCCGAGGTTGCCCACAGAGCGGCAGATGATCCAATCGGGTTCGTCGAGACGTTCTCGGCCTGGACCGACGATCATCTCGGCATCTGGTACGACACTCAGGTCGCCGCTGATGCCAATACCCTCGATCGTCTCGCCGCGGGGCTGCTCGGCGAACGCCTGGCGCCAGCGGCGAACTCATCGGCACAATTCGCTGCCGCAGCATTTCTCTGCGCGCAGCACGACGAAGTCGTCGGTACAGCCGTAGCGAAGATGGCTCACCTCTTCGCCCCACCCGCCGAAGCATTCGGTGACCCTCTTGTCGCCGCGAGGATCAACGACTTCCTCACCAGCGGAGTGTCCCTCGAGCGCCCGGCCGACGTTCCGAGCCGAGCCGCTTTCGAATCACTCGCTACACGAGGCTGACGCGGTCGAGGTCGCCGCTGATGAACGTCAGCGCCAAACGCCCGAGTGCAGCCGATGATTCAACAGCTCCCAAGTCGACGCTTCGTGTCATCGTGGATGCCGATGACCATCGACGATTCACCGGTCGAATCACCGAGACCGAGTACCTGGGTTCTGCACGTCGACCTCGACGAGTTCCTCGCAGCCGTAGAAGTGCGCCGTCGACCAGAACTCCGCGGATTGCCGGTGGTTGTGGGTGGGGATGGAGACCCTCGCCGGCCACGTCAGGTGGTCGCCACCGCGTCGTACGCGGCCCGCGCCTTCGGGATCCGCTCAGCGATGCCGCTCGGACAGGCGCTCCGCCGTTGTCCCCATGCGATCTTCCTGCCATCGGATCGACCGGCCTACGACGCAGCGTCGGCCGAGGTGATGGCGACCCTGCGCGCCTTACCCGCCACGGTCGAGAACTGGGGTTGGGACGAGGCGTTCCTCGGTGTCATCACCGAGAATCCAGAAGCGTTCGCGATCGAAGTGAGGACCAGCGTCGCTGCTGCTACCGGTCTGTCGTGCTCGGTCGGCATCGGCGACACGCGGCTGTTGGCCAAGACCGCAACCGGGTTCGCAAAGCCCGGTGGCGTGGCCAGGCTGACGCGGCGCGAGTGGATCCCGACGATGGGAGCAAAGTCTGTCACTGCGATTTGGGGTATCGGCTCGCGTACGGCGGCGCGCCTCGGTGAGCTCGGAATCGTCACAGTTGAGGATCTCGCCCGATCGGATCACGAGCAACTCGCCCGCGTCTTCGGACCGACGATCGGTCCGCATCTACGCGTGCTCGGCCTCGGTGGAGACGACTCCCCGATCGTCGGCGAGCCTCGTGTCGCTCGCGGACGGAGCAAAGAGGAAACGTTCACCACCGATGTCGCCGACACCGGATCGATCGCCGCTCACATCGAGCGGCTGGCTCGCGACGTGACCGCTGAGGTCGTCGCCGACGGCCGCCGCGTCACGCATGTCGCCGTAAAGGTGCGCACATCGACGTTCTTCACTCGCACGAGGATCAGCAAGCTCACTGCGCCGACGATCGACGCCGATGAGGTGGCCTCCATGGCAAGGACGGTGCTCCTGCGATTCGGCGAGCTCGGTCCGGTGCGCCTTCTCGGCGTGCGGGTCGTTCTCGAGATGCCAGCTGAGCCGACCGCTGCACCAGTCGATCACACCACTGGGTAGAACTACGCTCATCGGGCGCGCGATCGCAGAGTTCCGTGTCCACCACCTGAGGTTGGCAGACCTCCCAGGCCCTGGCGATGGCTTTCTGAGGTTGCTAATTTCGAATTGATCATGGAAGCAAAGAATCTGGGCGACATCTACGGAACGCCATTGCTCGAATGGCAGTGGGTTGAAGCTCGCCTCGACAAGGGTGTGCCACAAGCTCCGGGCACTGGCGGCCCCAACAGGCACACATGCTGGTTGGCGACGATCAACAGCGACGGGAGCCCGCACGTCACCGGGGTGGGCGCGCTGTGGGTCGACGGCGCGTTCTGGTTCGAGACCGGTGAGGCCACTCGTAAGGGCAGGAACCTCACCCGCGATTCACGATGCACGTTGAGTCTTGCGACCGACGCATTCGATCTCGTGGTCGAAGGCGAGGCCCACAAAGTTGCTGACCCGTCGATTGTTCGGGCGATGGCCGCTCGGTGGGCGGCCGATGGTTGGCCGTGCAGTGTCGACGACAGTGGCGTCGCGCTGACCGCCGAATACAGCGCTCCCTCAGCTGGCCGGCCGCCGTGGTTCGTCTACCGCCTCACATCGCGTACCGCGATGGCGCTTGCCACTGTCGAGCCGGGCGGCGCGACGCGGTGGCGCTTCGAGTGAAACTGACCGAAGCTCGGCGCTCAGGCTACCGAGGTGGTCGGCGTCGAGGTCGCCCAGGGTGACCAGCCGGAGGTGTTGTACAGCGCCAAGGCAACGGTGGCATTGACTCGCGGATCGTACAACTGGGCGGCGCTGGTGATGCCCATGCTGGCAAGCCACGTGCGGTGGGCGGCGTAGTAGATCTGGAACAGGCCGTAGCAGCACGAGTTCCGGACCGTGGGGATGAGATTGCTTTCGCGTGTGGCGATGCGGATCGCTTCGTCCTCGAGGTCGTCGGGCCACACATCGCGGATGATCTGGGCAACCTGCGCCTTCGTGTAGGTGTTTGCCGGAGGTGGCGGCTGCGTCGTGGGTGGCACAGTCGTGACCGGCGGCGTCTTGGGCAGAGTCGTGGATGGCTTGGGCAGAGTCGTAGATGGCTTCGGCTGGGTTGTCACCGGCGCGGGGGTGGTCGGAGGCTTTGCGATGGGTGCGTTGGTCGCCGGCGGACCAGGTGCGACGGCACCCGTCGGCAGGCAGACGCTTTTGCCCGGCAGCAACACTGTCTTGACCCCGGCACCATTCGCCGCGAGCAGCGCCTTCATCGAGACCTTTGCCCGGCTGGCAATGGTCGACCATGTGTCGTTCTTGACGATGGTGTAGCTCAACGCGCACGGTCCCCTGTCGGCGGACTGTACGGCAGCGACGGCCGGCGCGGACGCGACCGTCGTGGTCGGCTTGGGAGTCGCCTTCCGCTTCGGGGCCACCGCCGTCGTCGGCGCTGGAGTCGGCGCTGGAGTCGCGACCACGGCTGCGGTGGGCGCGGGAGTCGGGGGAACCGTGGTGGTCTCGGCGATCGTCGTTGTTGGCGCCCCGGTTGTAGGTGCGACGGTTGCCGGGGTCGGTGCCGGCGACGGCAGCTTGCCTACGAAGACCGTGTCGAGCCCTTGGATCTCGGCGGCGCGCACCCGCGGCTTGTCGTCGCGCATGGCGAGCGCGAGCGGAATGAGCAGCAGGGTCACGCCAGCCATCACAGCAATCCGGGTGACGAGCGGATTGCGAGGGCGCAGCTCGGGGATCTGCCGGGTGCGGTCCATGCGAACGACCGGCACCATCCGAGTTTCGGCGTGCGCACGGGTGCCGAGCTGCGTTCGTTTCAACTGGCGCGTGGGTTCGTCGCTCCAAAACCCATAGGGATCGTCCGAGTTGTTGTGCTGCATGGTCGGTGGTCAGTGCTCCGGAGGCCCGCCGCTGGACCCCAAAGGGCGTTCAGATGTCGTTCTGTCTACTCCTGTCGTCACACAAATGCAACATTGAACGGTGCGTGTCGTCAACGGGCGCGCAACGGGCCGGCGGATGACCACCGGCCCGTCATGGCGGAGAGGGTGGGATTTGAACCCACGGACCGCTTGAAGGCGGTCCCCGCATTAGCAGTGCGGTCCATTCGACCTGGCTCTGGCACCTCTCCTAGCGAACGATGAGGCTATCGCAGCGACTGCCGGCCCACCCATTGTGATTGGCCCACCGCGATTCGAGCCGTGATCGTCAAGGTTTCCCCTTTCTCGACAGCACCGTGCATCTGTGGTGCGCAAGGGAGGTAGAGATATGACCAGGGATTGGGTTGATCTGACAGGTGACGGCGGCGGTGCCGTAGATCGACCCTCGACGGGTGCACATTGCGGAAAGTGGCGGAATCTGTGAACACAACGCGTGCGGAGGCTTTGCAGCCGAACCTTGTCGCGGCTCGAAGTGGCTTCCGACCGTCATCTCGTTCGCGCATGCGAATTGCCATCGGCACACTCCTGTCGCTGACTGCGGTTGGCGTCGTGTTGTTGGTGTTCTCGACCGCAGATCGGCGTGTCGCCGTTCTGCAGGTCGTACGCGATCTCCCCGCCGGCTCCCAGATCGGCGCCGACGACGTGCGGTCGATCGAACTCTCGACCGATCCTTCGCTGGCCGTCATCAAGACCACTGATCTGGCCGGTGTCGTTGGCCTATACACCAGGGTAAGAATCGTCACCGGCGGATTGCTGGCGTCGGGGCTGCTGCAATCGCAGCCGCTCGTCGCTCCCGGCTCCGCCGTCGTGGCAGTCACCATTCCATCCGGCGAGCTCCCGGCAGGGCTTCGCGAGCGGTCGCAGGTGGAGATCGTGATCCCAGCCGTCGGCGATGAGGTTCAGATCGCTCCCGTGTTCGGCCGGGTCGTCGGGTTGCCGGCTGCACCGGACTCGGTCACCGGCCAGATGTCTGTGTCGTTCGAGGTCGCGGTAACAGATGCCTCGACGGTTGCCAGCGCGTCGAGGGTCCGCGTGGTCCTGCTCGATCCGGGATCCGACCGGGCTGGGATCGCTCCGTGAGCCTTGTCGCCGTGGTCGGCGAAAGTTGCACCACAACGGCGGTAGGTATGGCAGCAGCGTGGCCTGTCGATGACCCGTGCATGGTCGCCGAGTTCGACCCCGCTGGCGGATGCCTCACGGCTTGGCTCGACGTACCCCGGGCACCCGGTCTCGCCGATGTCGCTGCGTCACCGACTCCAGGGTCGTGGGCGACCATCAAGTCGATGGTCCAACGGGCAGGGTCCGGACTCGATGTGCTGGTTGCGCCCACTCGCTCCGTCGAAGCCGCCGCCGTTGTGCTGGCCGCTACCAACACGGTGTTGCCTGTTCTGTCTGCGCTCGATTCGCCGGTCGTGATTGCCGACGGAGGCCGGCTTCGAGGAGGCATTTCGGCACTGGTCAGCCAGGCCGGCATCGTCGTCGTCGCCCACCGCCAACACTCGGGCTCGGCGGCCGCAGCGGCTCTCGGGTTCGAGCGACTCGCCGAGCTCATCTCGCAACTGGCCGTGCGCTCGATACCGACCGTGGTGGCCCTCGTCGGCGCGCGGCCTTATACGGCTGAAGAAGTTGCCGAGTTCGTTCAAGCCGACAGCGTCGTATCGCTCGCCGATGACCCGTGGGCTGCGGCGGTACTCGCGGGTCGCGCGGGCTCGACGCTGCGACTACGCCGCTCGCCGCTGATGCGCTCGTTGGCGGAACTGGCGGGCGTCGTGTCGACCAGCCTCCGACACAATCGAGCGACCGATGGTTGGGAACCGGCCGCCGGCGCACGCGCAATCGACGAGCGTTGATGAACGTCGATCGGGTCATGGTTCGCGAGCTCACGACTCGCCTGTCGGGTCGCCTGGTCGACGCGATCGAGACCGACACCGCGTCGAGCAACGTCGCGGGATTCGGCGCAGCCGATGGTCAGCGTCGAGTCGGCATTCGTGAGGATCGCGCCCGTCTCGAGCTGTTGATGGGGCGGTGGATGGCTGAAGAGATCGCCCGCATCAATCAAGCCCGCTTGCAGCGTGGCGACGGTCTGCTCGACGAGCACACCGAGCGTTCACTTCGCGCTGCCGCGTACGCCGAGACCGTTGGCGCGGGTCCCCTCGAGCCGTACATGCAAGATCCGGAGGTCGAAGAGATCGATGTCAACTCGCATCGCGTTACCTGGGTTTCGTATTCGGACGGTCGCAAGGAGGCGTTGGGCCAGCTGTGGGATTCGGCTGACGATCTGTATGCCTTTCAGCGCAGGCTGACACTATCGATGGGTGTCGCTGAATCGCGGCTCGACGAACAGTCGCCAATGGTCACCCTTCAGGCTCCCGATGGCTCACGTGTTGTCATGGTGCTCGGGGGTCCAGGTCGCAGCGGAGTGTCATCCCAGCCGCGAATCGCAATTCGTCGGTTCACAGTCAACCGCGTTGGGCTCGATGGCTTGGCAGCCCGCGGTCTGTTCCCGCACTGGGTCGTCACGCAGCTCGAGGCACTGGTCCAGGCCGGTATGACGATCCTCATCTCCGGTGGACCCGGTGCCGGCAAGACGACATTGTTGAAGGAATTGCTCGGCGCAGTCTCACCGCTGGAGCGGATCGTCACGGTCGAGAAGGGTTTGCTCGAGCTTCGACTGGAGGACGACCCGCGCCACCCGGATGCCCCCGCGCTCTACACCCGCCAAGCGAACACCGAAGGCCGCGGCGCAGTGTCGGCGCGGGAGCTCGTCGAACTGACCCGCCGTCTGAACCCAGACCGGGTGATCGTCGGCGAGCTTGTCGAGGACGAGGCATTGGAGATGCTCGATGTGGCGTCGATGTGCAAGCGCGGCTCGATGGCCACCATTCACGCCCACACCGTCGAGGCGGTGCTCAGTCGCCTGGCGTTCTATGTGGCGAAGAGCAACACCAAGCTGCCGGAGTATGCCGTGTGGAGCTTGATCGCCGAGACCATCGACTTCGTGATTCACATCGACCTCGTGCGCAATGCCCGTGGCGGCGCTCCCCAACGATGCGTCACGTCCATCGTCGAGTACGGCGGTCGCGGCGAGAACGGCGGCGTTCGGTCGACGGAGACATGGGGCATGAACGAGCTCAATCAGTTTGTGCAGCGCAATCCATTGTCGGAGCACCACGTTCGTCGCCTGCGGCTGGCGGGTGTCTCCGATGGACTGTTCGTTCCCAACGACGGGTTGGTCGCCAGGTGAACCGCGACGAGCTCGTTCTCGCCGGAGCCGGTGTGTTGTTGGCCGTCGGCCTTGCCGTTGCGTGGTCGGGAGCTCACTACGAGCCTGGCCCAACTCGCCAGCGTTCGGTGCGACGATTGCCGGTCGTCGCCGGCGGTGCTGGCGGTGCGCTTGTCATGACTGTGTCGGGTTGGCTCCTGCCGTCGGTCGTCGTTGCGGCCATCGTTGGTTGGGTGGTCAATTCGATGCATCGCGGTGCGGTCGGCATCGATGTCGGTGTCGAGCGCACTGAGGCGCTTGCGTCGTGGGTCGAAAACGTTCGGGACGTGTTGCAGTCCGGCAACCAACCGGTCGGCGCCATCGGTGCCACGACCGACACCTGCCCCCCATCTATTCGCCCTCACGTGCGCGTGCTGTTCGCTCGCCTGGCTGCCGGTCAACCTGCAGAACTCGCCTTTCGGCGTTTCGCCGACGACATGGACGAGCCGCTTGCCGATCTGGTTGCCGTCGGCCTGCTCATCGCTGTATCGCGCGGTGCCGAGACCGAAGACGTTCTTTCTGCGCT
>JANMQX010000432.1:0-15420 GCA_031370745.1 Ilumatobacteraceae bacterium | reverse complement strand
GGTGCCGGGCGACCTCGCTGACCTGCCGTCGTTGGTGAAAGCGCTCGACTCGACCCAGCCCGACGAGGTCTACAACCTCGGCGCCATCTCGTTCGTCGCGCTCAGCTTCAACCAGGCCGAGCTCACCGCGAACATCACCGGCACAGGCGTCCTGCGCATGCTCGAGGCCATACGCATGGTCGGCGGGGCCGAGAACAACCCGATCCGTTTCTACCAGGCAAGCAGCAGCGAGATGTTCGGCAAGGTCCGCGAGACCCCGCAGACCGAACGCACGCCGTTTCATCCCAGGTCCCCATATGGCTGCGCCAAGGTTTTCGGGCACGACATCGTCGTCAACTACCGCGAGAGCTACGGGCTGTTCGCGTGCAGCGGCATTCTCTTCAACCACGAAGGCCCCCGCCGCGGCCTCGAGTTCGTCACCCGAAAGGTCACCAACGCGGTCGCACGCATCAAGCTCGGGTTGCAGACCGAGATCGTGCTCGGCAACCTCGACTCCAAGCGAGACTGGGGCTATGCAGGCGACTATGTCAAGGCGATGTGGTTGATGCTGCAACAGGATCAGCCCGACGACTACGTCGTCGCCACCGGCACGACCCACAGCATCGAAGACCTGGTTCGCATGGCCTTTGGGGAAGTGGGTATCGAGAACTGGCGCGACTACGTGCGCCAGGACCCGAAGTTCTTCCGTCCGGCAGAAGTCGATCTGCTGATCGGCGACCCGTCGAAGGCCCGTGAACAACTCGGCTGGGAGCCAGAGGTCGCGTTCGCTGAGCTGATTCAGGTGATGGTGGCCAATGACTTGAAGATCGAGTCCGAAAAAACCCGCCGCAGCTAGATTTCCAAATTGGCGGGGCCGAGCTGGTCAGGTCTCGAGGGGCATGTCAGTGATGGCGTCCATCACCGAATCGCCCGAGGGCAGGTCACCGCTGCGCAACCGTGCTCGCAGTGCCAGGCTGAACACGAACAGCGCCATGAACGACGACGACACCAGACCGAGTTCGACTCGTCGGAACAGATCGTCGGACGCGATCCAGGTCACGACGACGAAGGTCAGTGCACCGGCGGCCCAGCCGAGTGCCACCAACGCGTGCCCGCGAAGGGCGATCACCGCTTGGGCGATGGCCAGCGCAACCATGTAGCACGCGCTGCCGAGCGCGAGCATGGCCATCGTCTCCCGATTCAGCGTGGCGTTGTAGAAACGTTGGATGACGAGGGGCCCGAGCACGAACGCGCCGAGTGTGCCGACGACGCCGACCAGCAGCACCAGCTTCATCAGCCGGGCAAAGCCGGAACGGAACTCGCCGATCTCGTTGCGAGCAGCGAGACGCGAGAGCCGGGGCAGCAGCGCGGCCTGTACCGCCTGGAACAAGAACAGCGGGATTCGGGCCAGGAGCACGCCGTAGGTGAACTGCGTGACCCTCTCCTTCTGGCCTGCATCGGCGAGCAACGTGGCCGCGAGCGGGCCGGCATTGACAAGCGCCGCCGCGAACACCGAGCCGAGCAGTAGCCAGCCGAGGTTGGGTGTTACTTCCGACCACGTCGCTTCCGGGCCCGGCGCAGTGCGCAGCGCGCCGCGAGCCTTCACCCACAACACGCCGGGAATTGGCGACAGAGCAACAGCGAATCCGTAGAGGCCCACGGCCTTGACCCCGAGAACCGCCAGCGTGGCGCAGAACGCAATTCGCACGGCTCCGTCGGCACCCATCACGATTGCGTAGGCGTTGAACCTGCCGTTGCCGCTGGCGATGCCGCGCGACAGGTGGGCAGGGGCGTAGGCCATGAAGGCCACGATGAGCGCGATCATCAGGACCCAGTCACCATCGAAGTAGCCGCTGACGATCAGAGGGCTGGCAGCCAGCGCAGCGATGGTGACCAACGCGGCAAGGCCGATCCCGAGCGTGCGCACCCTCTCGACGACCGGCTTGCCGCCGTGGCCGATCGCTCGACGGTGAGCCAGCGTTCTGGCCAACTCTTGCTCGAGTGGCAGGAAGAATCCTGGCGCCAACGCGAACGTGGCGATCCACAAGCTGGCGACCGGTTGCACGGCCGCATCGCTGCCGAGGGCCACCTTGGCGACTTTCAAGAAGAGGTAGCTGCTCACTCCGGCGACGAGCAGACCGATTCCTACAGGCAGGGTGCCTTCGGGCAGTGGCGCTCGCCGAACCCTTGAGTCGGGCGAGAGTTGTGCGTCGGAACGGTCCACCAGATCAGCGAGGCTAGCGGCATCGACCCCCTCGCCGCGGTCCGCCGCAGCGAGGGGCGAGGTGGGATCAGACTTTGCTGCGGATGAGGCCGCGGACGTCGGCGAGGCGATCGTTCACGATGACGCTCAATTCGTTACCGCGGACCTGGGCCCGCTCGACCGCGACGACACCGAGCCCCACCGCGATGTAGGCGGCGTCGCGGACGGCTGCTGTCAGCTTCGTGGTGTCGATGTCTGCCAGATCGATCTTCGGCAGCTTGACGTTGCGCAGGGCGTTGACGTCGAGTCGGGAGAAGTCGATCGCGGGGAAATCGACGGCCGGAAGGGTGAAGGGTATTTCGGGGAGTTTGAACATGCAATCAATATATCGCAGACTGCTAACTATTGCAAGCATTGTGTGAAATCACCAGTGCCTGCACTCCGACCCGCCCTCGCAGTAGCCTGGCCGCCTCGTGGAAGCCGCCAGTCAACTCGCCCCGCCGGTCGTGGCCGTGATGGTGGTTTTCAACCCGGGGGATTGGTTCGACGAGGTCCTTGACGGGTTGGCTGACCAGGACTACGCCAACCTGAAAAGCCTGTTCCTGATCGTCGGCGATCCTGGCGACGTTCCTGATCGGGTGCGCCAACGGGTGCCGAACGCCTTCGTCCGTGCCGTCGGAAACCTCGACGGCTATGGATCAGCCGCGAACGAGGTCTTGCGCCTCGTCGAAGGTGACAACGGCTTTTTCTGCTTCCTCCACGACGACGTCGCCTTGGATCCGGGTGCGATCCGCCTCCTGGTGGAGGAGCTGTACCGATCGAATGCGGGGATCGTCGGACCGAAGCTCGTGTCGTGGGACGATCCGGGTGTCTTGCAGCACGTCGGCATCGGCGTCGATCGATTTGGCGAAGTCGACTCGTTCGTCGAGGAGGGTGAAGTCGACCAGGAGCAGCACGACGCGGTACGCGATGTCTTTGCGTTGCCTTCGGCGTGCATGATGGTGCGCGCCGACCTGTTCCGAGCGGTTGCAGGGTTCGACACTGCCATCGACTTCTACGGTGACGATGTCGACCTGTGCTGGCGGGCCCATCTCGGGGGCGCGCGCGTCGTGGTCGTCCCAGCGGCGCGGGCCCGACACCGTGAGGCGTTGCCAGCGCGTCGCCCCGATCTGCGTCCGGCACTGCTCCAAGCGCGACACCGGATGCGCTCGATCGCGACCCTCACCGGCGTTCGACGGCTCCCGCTGCTGGCCCTGCAACTGCTCTTCGTCACGCTCTCCGAACTCGTCGTCGGTGTGCTCTCGGGCAAGCCGCGCGAAGCTTGGGCGTCGCTGCGAGCGATGTTCGGTCTCGTCCCACGACTCCCCGGGATCGTTGTTCGTCGCCGCGATGTTCGCGCCCTGCGCCGCGTTCCCGATGGCGAGATCGCTGGGCTGCAGTTGCGCGGTTCGGCTCGCGTCTCGGCATACCTACGCAGCCGCGACATGCGCCCATCGCGTGGCGAGAACTCGATCGAGCGACGTTGGCGCCAGACAGCAGGGTCCGCTCCGATGTTTGCGTGGATCTGCGTGCTCGTTGCGCTGTTGTTCGGCAGCCGTCACCTGCTTGGCGGCATTCCCAGATTCGGTGAGTTCCTTCGACTTCCGGTCAGTCCGCGGGCAATGCTGACGGACTATCGATCGGGATGGTGGGGTCACGGGCTGGGTGCCACCACACCGGTGCCGACCGGCATCGCCCTGACTGCCTTGGCCAGCACCGCCACGTTGTTCCACATGGGTCTGCTGCACACCGTCGGCGTCCTCGGGCTGTTGTTGGTCGGCTATCTGGGTATCTGGCGGCTCGCCGGCCTGTTCCCGACGGCGCGGGCCCGCATCGCCGCACTCGTCGTCTACGCCGCCGTGCCGCTTCCGTCGCAGCTGCTGTCGAGCGGCCGCTGGGGTGCCCTGGCTTGTTACGCGACCGCTCCGTGGGTGGTGCACCTCCTGCGTCGCAGCGCAGGAATCGAGTCGTTCGACAGCGACGACACCAAGCGGGCCGACAGCAACACGCCCGTGCCGGCGCGTACCCGGCTGCGATTGCTCTGCCAACTTGCCTTGCTGACCGCTGTCACCTTTGCGTTCGTTCCATCGTTCGCCCTCCTGGTGGTGGCGATCGGGGTTGTCCTCGGGCTCTCTTCGCTGCTGGCCGGTGGCTCGTGGCGATCGGCGCTGATCATGATGTCGGTTGCCGTCGGAGCGGCGCTGCTTGCCTTTCTGGCCAACCTTCCGTGGGCCTCATCGTTGTTCGGTCGCCATGGCTGGGACCTGATCGCAGGTGTACCGGCACCTGTCGCAGACGGTTCGCCCGCCGGCGCGATCGGTGGTCGTGCACTCGGGGTCACTCGTCTTGCCCGGTTCGGTTTGGGCAACGGTCAGTTCGGAATCCTGGCCCTTGCCTTGTACCTCCCGGTTCTCGTCGCCCCGCTCGTCGCCCGGAGCTGGCGGCTGACGTGGGCCATCCGCTCGGCAGGTCTCGTGGTGGCGTTCGGTTGGCTCGCTGTGCTCGACGATCGCGGGCTGAAGATCCGGCTTCCGGAACCAGGGATCTTGCTCGCTCCCGTCGCAGTCGGGCTCGCCCTCTCGGCGGCGTGCATTGCCGCGGCGTTCCAGGACGATGTTTTGGCGGGCTCCTTCGGTTGGCGGCAGCCACTCGGTCTGCTCAGTGCGGCGGCAATTGGGATCGGGGTGTTGCCTGGTTTTACGGCCATTGGCTCGGGCCGTTGGCACATGCCAACGTTGACGCTGACCTCGGTGCTCGGTCAGTTCGCCGAGAACCCTTCAGACGGCGATTACCGGATCCTGTGGATTGGCAACCCGCAAGTCATGCCAGTGCCGTCGTGGACACTCCAACCGGGCGTTGGGTACGCAATCACCGATGATGGAATGTTGTCGCAGTACGAGACGTGGCCGGGCCGCCCGTCGCGAACCGAAGCTGCGATCGGTGCCGTGCTCAACCAACTCGCCTCCGAGTCCACGCTTCGCGGCGGCCGGCTGCTCGCGCCGTATGCAATTCGGTACATCGTGGTGCCGGTTGCCGATGGGGCGACGAGCACCGTCGACGCCCCGCTGCCGCTGCCCAACGGTCTCGTCGACGCGCTCGACGACCAACTCGATTTCGCTGCTCCCCTGACTCGACCGCTGAACTTCCTCGTATATGAGAACACGGCGTGGATTCCCACCCGCGCCCAGTTTTCGGCGGTGAACGCCGACGCGACCCGTCAGGCCGGGCTCGACTCGCTGGCCAGGCTGGAATTGCGGCCGCTGGCGACGCCGGTTGCGATCGGCGCGGCCGATAATGCCGCTGTTGATTTTGCGGTTGGGGCAGGTGCGGTGACCGTTGCGAACGGCGTCGACCACCGTTGGTCGCTGAGAGTTGACGGCCAAGCAGTTCCTCCCCGGCCCGCGTTCGGCGTCACGACCGGATACGACATCGCCGCCGCGGGTCAGGCGTCGCTGCGGTACCACACCGCTGCATCGCGCCCGCTGGAGCTGGTTGGGCAGCTGCTGTTCTGGCTCCTGCTCGCTCTGGGAGTCAGCAGGTTCGACACGGCTTCAGTGATGCGCTGGCGACGCCGCAGGCTCGATGCGGCTCCGGAAGCGCCGCTGTTGTCGATCGATGCGCCGATCGCCCTTCCGCTCGACCAGTCGGTACTGATGTCGATAGGCGACGAGACGTTGTCGTGGAACGAGCCTGATGGCACAGAGGTCGAGCATGCCGACCCCGTGTCGGCGCCGGATGTCGAGACGCCCGGCATCGAGACGCCCGGCATCGAGGAGCCCGACCCCGCTGACCATGGAGCTGGCGTCGAATGATGGCCGCCCGCCGGTTCGTCGCCGGACTGATGGTGCTGGCTTCGATCGTGGGGGTCGTCGCCCTGCAACGTTCGCGTCCGGTGCACAGCGCGCCCGCAGTGTTCTCGCGGCTCGGCAGCGCCACGATGCCCTTCGTTCCGAAGGGTTCCTTCGTCACATCAGCGTGGTTCTGTGCCGGTGTGCCCGTCGGAGGCCCGCAACTCGGCGGTTCAGCGATCATCGCCAACCCGTCCGAAGTCACTCTCACCGGCCGCATCACGACGTACACCGATGCTGCCGGAGTCGCTGCGATAGCCGCGCCGTTCGAGGTTCCGCCGCGCAGCACGAAAGTGTTCGACCTTGCCCAGATGCAGCCGCTGGGCACGTACATCTCCTCGATGGTCGAGATCTATGGCGGCGGAGGATTTGTCGAACAACGCGCTGATAGCGCTTCGGGCAGTGCCGTGTCGCCCTGTTCGAACTCGACCTCGTCGACGTGGTACTTCGCTGATGGCTACACCGTCGAGGGAAGCAAAGAGGATCTGATCATCACCAATCCGTTCCCGTCCAATGCGATCGTCAGCATTCGCGAGGCGACGGCCACCGAAAGTCGGGTTCCAGCGACGCTGCAGAGCCTGCTCGTGAAGGCCAATTCGGTTCTCGTCGTCAGCCAAGATCTGCTCGCCAAGCGGGAGCTGGTATTGGCCATCACCGTTACGAGCACTCGTGGTCGGGTAGTCGTGGGCCGGGCCCAGCAGTACCTGACGTCTGTCGGCAGAGCCGGCTTCACGATGACACTCGGAGCCCCGTCGCTCGGCGAGCAGTTCTACTTCGCCGACGGCGAGGTCGCCCCCAATGTCATCGAGCGATACAGCATCTACAACGGTTCCGCCACCGAGGCCGTGGTCAACGTTGCCTTCCTCGGCCTCAACCCATCGTTGGGATTTGTCAATCCCGAGCCCATCACGGTGCCTGCCGGGAATGTTGTCTCTCTGATTGCCGGCGATGTCGGGGTGCCTGCCGGAAGACATGGCGCAGTGTTCTCGACCGAGACCGCGGGCTCGATCCTCGTCGAGCGGGCGATCACCCGCACGACGCCAGACGCTGTGGCGACCGTGGCCACTTCGGTGGTGATGGGTTCGCCGCCATCGTTTGCATCCACTCGCTGGAGCATGGCGATCGGCACCGACCTGCCGCTCGAAAATGTGCTCGTCGTACTCAACGCGACTGGATTGGCCGGCACTGTCACGGTCAAGACGCTGGGGGTCGGCGGAGAAGTGCCTGTGCCGGGGATGGAGGCAATCGATTTGCCGGCCAGTGGCGTGATCACAATCGGTGTTACCGACCCAACGGCATTGGGCCATCCACTGATCGTCGAATCGAACCAACGGATCTTCGTCGAGCGCTCCTTGCCACGCGATCCCAATCTGCGCGGTCGATCGGGCTCCTTCGCTCTGCCAGGCTGACACCGTGATCCAGGTATTCATCGCGGTCGCCGTGTTCGTCGGGGCTCTTGCTGTCGGTGCCATTCTGCGCCGGCGGCGCACGGTCGATGCGCCGACGCAGCCGATGTTCTCGGCTCCTGCCCAGATCGACCGTGCTGACTTCGCCGACGTTGGCGCGCCGTGGCTGGTTGCGGTGTTCTCGTCGGCGTCGTGCACGACGTGCGCCGATGTGGTGGTAAAGGCCAAGGTGATGAGCTGCCCAGAGGTCGGCGTCGTCGACGTCGAATACTCAGTTGCAGCCACACTCCATCGCAAGTATCACGTCGATGCGGTGCCAATTGCGATCATCGCCGACCACCTCGGAGTTGTGAGAGCTAGCTTCGTGGGTCCGGTGACTGCGACCGATCTGTGGGCTGCCGTTGCCGAGGTTCGGCACCCGGGCTCGTCTCCTGAGCCGCACCTCGGTCACGACCACTAGGCCCTAGCTCGGCGTTCTAATTGGCGTCGACTCCGGCGGGAGCGTCGTCTGCTGGCGCGACAGCGTCGTTCGGACCTTCACCGAGGCTCTCGTGCACGATGCGGGCGACTTCGCCGCCGTCGATCGTTTCACGCTCGAGAAGCGCCTCTGCTACCAGGTCGAGTGCACGGCGATGTTTCGTCAACACCTCGTGCGCACGCGCCTCTTGCTCGTGCAGTATCCGGAACACTTCTTCGTCGATCATCTTGGCTGTGTCGTCGCTGTATTCGCGACCCTGAGTCATCAGGTCCTCGCCGAGGAACACCTGCTGGTGTCCGCTCCAGGCCATCGGTCCGACAGCATCGCTCATGCCCCACTCGCGCACCATGCGGCGGGCGATCATCGTCGCCTGCTCGAGGTCATTTGCCGCACCGGAGTTCAGGTGGCCGAAGACGATCTTCTCGGCGACTCGACCACCCATCGCCCGGCAGATCACGTCGTCGAAGTATTCCTTCGAGTACGTGTGCCGTTCTTCGGGGAGGCTCCAGGTGACGCCGAGAGCCATGCCTCGGGGCAGGATCGTGACCTTGTGGAGAGGGTCGGCATTCGGCAGCACTGTGGTCAAGATGGCGTGACCGCCCTCGTGGATCGCGGTCGCCCGCTTCTCCTCGGCGCTGAGCACCAGGCTCTCGCGGCGAGCACCCATCACGACGCGGTCTCGGGCGTTCTCGAAGTCGATTCGCTCGATCTGCTTGCTGCCTCGCCGCACTGCGAACAATGCGGCTTCGTTGACGAGGTTGGCCAGGTCGGCACCGCTCATGCCGGGAGTTGCCTTCGACATCACTTCCAGGTCGACGTCGGGACCCATCCGCTTGTCACGGCTGTGCACCTTGAGGATTGCGAGCCGCTCCTCGTTCTCGGGGAGCGGGACGACGATCGTGCGGTCGAAGCGACCTGGGCGCAGCAGGGCAGGATCGAGGATGTCGGGGCGGTTGGTCGCAGCGAGGATGACAATGCCCTCGCTGGTCTCGAAGCCGTCCATCTCGGCGAGCAGTTGGTTGAGCGTCTGCTCGCGTTCGTCGTGGCCGCCACCGAGGCCGGCACCGCGCTTGCGACCGATGGAATCGATCTCGTCGACGAAGATGATCGCCCTGCCCATCTTGCGGGCCTGCTGGAACAGGTCGCGGACGCGACTGGCGCCGACACCGACGAACATCTCCATGAAATCGCTGCCGGTGACGGAGAGGAAGCCAACGCCCGCCTCGCCCGCAACTGCGCGAGCAAACAGGGTCTTACCAGTGCCTGGAGGGCCGACAAGCAACATGCCCTTCGGCACGCGCGCGCCGATCTCGCGGAAGCGCTCCGGCATGCGCAGGAAATCGACGACTTCGGTGATCTCCTGCTTCACGCCCTCGTAGCCGGCGATATCGGCGAACGTCGTCGACGGCTTGTCGGTGGTGTACGCCTTCGCTCGACTTCGTCCGATCGACATCACGTTGCCCATCTGACCGGCGGCGCGTCGCTGCATCCACATGAAGAAGCCGATCAGCAGCACGAGAGGCAACAGCAAGCTGGCCCAGCTCAGCAGCCAGTTGGAACTCGGGGTCTTGGCTTCGAAATCGATGCCCTTCGTCTGCAGTTCTGCGCTCTGCGCGTCGTTCGGGAAGTTGTTGGGCGCGGTGCTGGTGAACTTCTCGCCGGTGGTCAACACGCCACTGATGCTGTTGGACGAGTTGTTGACGACAACGCTCTTGACCTTGCCGCTTTCGACGAGCGACCAGAACGTGCTGAAGCTCTTCTTGTCAGTGCTGGATGTTGGCCATACCCGAGGTAGGGCGAACGACAACATCAGAACTGCGAAGAGCACGGGGATGACCCACCGCGGCCACCCACTGCCCAAGGGTCGGCGTCCGCCGCGCTCGGGATTCTGTTGATCGTTCTGCTGGCCGCGGCCACCCGAGCGGCCGGGCGGCGGCGGGGGAGGCGGGGGAGGCAGGTTGCTCATAGCCATATGCTACGGGTCATCTGAGCAATTGCTTCTGCAGGAGTGCATCCACCACACGTCGCCGGGCGGCGCATAATTTGTTTGCATGAACCGGCAGTGTTCGCGCAGCGGCTGTGCGCAGGCGGCGTCGTCGACGCTCTCGTATCAATACGGTCGGGCGATCGTCTGGCTCGACGACCTCGCCTCCAGCCGGGAGCCCCACGACTACGACCTGTGCGAGCGGCACACTGCTCGGCTCTCGGTCCCAAATGGCTGGCGGCTCGAAGACCGGCGAAGCCGACGAGTGCTGGTCTTCTCGTCGACATCGCGGCTCGCCGGCTGAGTCCGCCGGGCCGAGCGCACCGGTAATCTGTCGACTCATGCCCGGTGCCCAGGTCTCCCCGACGCGCGTCGATCCCCACCAGGCGCGCACCGGCGTCGGGCAAGCTGCCGCCGTCTGGTTGATCACGTGGATCGTCGGCAATGTCATCGGTGCTGCCGTCGTCTCCGCCGCTGGCTACCACTCCACCAACGATGCGCCGGTGTGGGTCACGATGGTGTTGGCCGCCGGGCTGTGGACGCCGATGCTGATTGGAATGTGGCTGCTCGTCGAAAGGGTCAGCCACCCGAGGTTCTCGCCGCACAGCTTTGTCGAGGAGTACGGCCTGCGGTTCACACCCATCGACCTCGGCGGTGTCCCGATCGGCGTCCTGTCGCAACTCGTCGTTGTCCGTCTCGTCTATTGGCCGCTCGAGCGAGCCTGGCCGCAGACCTTCAGCCGTTCGCGGGTCGAACGCAATGCTCGTGATCTCTACGATCGGGCCCACGGTGGTTGGCTCGTCGGGTTGGTGGCTGTCGTGGTGATCGGGGCACCGTTCGTCGAGGAACTGATGTACCGCGGTCTGCTGCAGGGCGCCGCCGTCCGCCGGCTCAACGACGCCGTAGCGGTCGTTGCCGTTGCCGCGTTCTTCGCGGCGATCCACTTTCGCTGGGTGGAGTTCCCGGGACTGTTCGTCTTCGGATTGATCCTCGGTTTCTGCGCTCTACGCACTCGCCGGTTGGGGATGGGCATTTTCGCTCACATGGCCTTCAACGCCACCGGATTGTTGTTGGTGGCCAGAGCATGAGGCGCGAGGGTGACCCTGCATGAGCGGCGGCGGAGTGAAACAATGGCGCCCGACATGACTGAGCTGATCGATGACCCGATCGTGGCCGAAGAGATCTCGCCGCCCATCGAAACGCGACCTGAGCCGCCTCGGCGCCGGCTGAGAGAACGTTTCATATCCCGCGTCGTCCGCAGGCCACGCAACTGGCTCGACGCACCGTGGACAAATGAACGAATCGCCCGCTACCTCACCGCACTGATCATCGTCGGCGGCTCGACGTTCTCGGTGCTGAAAGTCGTCCATCTCAATCTCGTGTTCGAGAACAACACGCCCACCGGTGGCGACATGGGCGCCCACGTGATGGCGCCGGCATATCTCCGCGACAATCTCCTTCCGCATTTCCAACTCAGCGGCTGGAGCAACTACTGGTACGACGGCTTCCCGCTGTATCGGTTCTACATGGTTGTGCCGGCGCTGATGATCGTGGCACTCAACGTCGTGTTCCCGTACGGCGTCGCGTTCAAGCTCATCGCCATCCTCGGTCTCGTCACGCTGCCGGTCTGCTGCTGGGCGTTCGGCCGGTTGGCGCGTTTCCGCTACCCGATGCCCGAACTGATGGCTCTCGCCGCGACCATCTACTTGTTCGACGAGAGCTTTTCCATTTACGGCGGCAACGTCAAGAGCACGATGGCGGGTGAGTTCTCGTTCTCGATCGCGCTGTCGTTCGCCATCCTCGGACTCGGGCTCTTCGCTCGCGGCATGGAGACCGGCAGGTACCGAAGTTGGGCGGCCATCCTCATCGCGTTGGCGATGCTGTGCCACGGCATCGTTTTGTTGTTCGTGATCCTCGGCGCAGTGCTGCTGTGGGCCGTGTGGATGGACCGCACCAGATTCATCTACGGATTCACGGTGCTGGTGGGTGCAGTCTTGTTGAGCGCGTTCTGGGTCGTTCCATTTCTCGCCAACCACGCGTACATGACCGACATGAAGTACCACGGCCGGCCCGATGGCGCCACCGACTCGTACTGGGACATGTTCTTCCCGTGGACGACCTTCCTCGACGTCATCGTCACCGGCTTGGCGATGTTCGGCTTTGTCTCGTCGGTCGTTCGCCGTCACCTGGCCGGTGCATGGCTGGGGATCTGCTGTCTTGCGCTGACCGCGTTCGTCTTCCTGGCCAAGAACTCGTTGCCGATCATCGGTCTGCTGTGGAACCCGCGACTGCTGCCGTTCCTGTACCTGCTGCGGCTGATGCTGATGATGGTGGGCATCGTCGAATTGGTCGACGTGATCGTCCGTGGCACACGGGCTCGACGTGCGCGCGGCAGCACGTGGAAGGTCGGCTTGGCGACAGCTGGCGTCGTCAGTGTGGTGGTGTTGATCATGGAGCTGTTCTTGTTCCAGCAGATGCCCGGTGGACGCATCGTTACGCAGCATGGCAAACCGGTCTACGCGTTGGGCATCGGCGGCTTCAACCCGATCTCGCTGACACCGACAGCCAAAGATGCCCAGAGCGACGGCTGGACCCGATACAACTTCATGGGGTACGAGGGTCGCGATGCGTATGGCGAGTACAAGGCGTTGATCGATGAGATGAAGTCGCTCGGGGCCGACAACACCCACGGCTGCGGGCGGGCGATGTGGGAGAACAACGGCGACAACGGTCAGTACGGCACCACCATGGCCTTGATGCTGTTGCCGTTCTGGTCCAAGGGTTGCATCGCCAGCATGGAGGGATTGTTCTTCGAGGCCAGCGGCACCACGCCGTATCACTTCGTCACGGCAGCCGCCGTCAGCAGCAACAGCTCCAACCCGGTGCGCGAGTTGCGGTACGACGACAATGACGACTCGAAGGGTGTGCCGTACCTGCAGACGCTCGGCGTCAAGTACCTGATGGTGTTCACCCAGAAGGCCAAGGCCGAGGCCGAGAAGCGGCCGGAGCTCACCAACCTCGCCACGGTCGGGCCTTGGAACATCTACCAGGTGGCCAACAGCGATCTGGTCGTGCCGCTGGCGGTGCAGCCTGTCGTGGTCAACCACCGTGGCGGCGACCAGCGCGAACGGAACCTCGAACTCGGGATGAGTTGGTTCCAACATCAGAACGAATGGGCAGCGATCCCCGTCGACAGCGGTCCTTCCGACTGGCAGCGCATTGATGTCGCCGTCGATCCGACGCGCAGCGACGGTCTCGCGCCGGGGGTCTCTGGCCGCAAGATCGACATCCTCCAACCGGTGCAGGCGATCACGCCGAAGAAACTCCCTGCCGTCACAGTCAGCAATGTTCACCTTGGGGACCAGGACCTGCGCTTCACCGTCGATCAGATCGGCGTACCGGTGCTGGTGAAGATCAGCTACTTCCCGAACTGGCATGCAAGTGGGGCGAAGGGCCCGTACCGCATCGCTCCGAACCTGATGGTGGTTGTGCCGACGTCGACCAACGTGCACCTGACATACGAACGGTCGAACCTCGACTACTTCGCGTACCTGCTGACGTTTCTCGGTATCGCTCTGCTGGTCTTCATGCGGTTCCGCGGCGACGTGCAACACGCCAACACCCATCCCTTCGGCAACGAGTCGGATCCCGATGGCTCGCCGTGGGACAACTGGGAATCACAAACCGACGAGCTGGTCGATCCGACACCGTCGGATCGATGGCACCCCGATTTCGACGATCCGTTGGACGGCGATCTCGATGCAGAATCGATGGTGTGGGCCGCACCGCCCGGGGTCCCGGACGACTCCGTTCCAGCGGACGCTAACCTCTAGGCCCCATGCCCTCGACCGATCCGCAGGTACTCGACGCCATCGTCAAAGCGTACGACGTGCGTGGCACCGTCCCTGATCAGCTCAATGCCGACGTCGCTCATGCGCTTGGCGTGGCCTTCGCCCGGTTCGCCAATGCGCCAAGGGTGCTCGTCGGCCGGGATATGCGACCGTCCGGGCCAGAGTTGGTCGAGGCGTTCATCCGCGGGGTGCTCGAACAGGGCGTCGACGTCGTCGATCTCGGTCTGGCCTCGACCGACCTCGTCTACTTCGCGGCCGGCACTCTGCACGCTCCAGGGGCGATGTTCACCGCGTCGCACAATCCGGCGCAGTACAACGGTGTGAAGTTCTGTCTCAGCGGTGCTCGTGCAGTCGGACAGGACACCGGTCTTGCCGACATCAAATCGTTGGCAGCAGGCGTGCTCCGCGGCAACGGTCCGGCGCCGGCATCGCGTGTTGGCTCAGCGACCAGTCGCAATCTGCTCAGTGCGTTCGCCGATCACGTCGTGTCATTCATCGACCCCGCGAAGATACAACCACTTCGGGTTGTCGCCGACACCGCCAACGGAATGGGCGGTCTTGTCGTGCCGGCCGTCTTCGAACGCTTGCCGCAGATCACCCTCGAAGTGATGTATGGCGAGCTCGACGGCACGTTTCCCAATCATCCGGCCGATCCACTGCAGCCGGCCAATCAGCGCGATCTGCAGGCGCGCGTCGTCTCGGGTGGCTTCGACGTCGGGCTGGCATTCGATGGTGACGCCGACCGTGTTTTCGTCGTTGACGAAACGGGTCGCGGCCTCAGCGGATCAACGACAACAGCCCTGCTCGCCGCTGCAGTGTTGCGATCGCATCCCGGTGCGACGGTGCTGCACAACCTGATCTGTTCCAAAGTCGTTCCAGAAGTGATCCGCGAAAGCGGCGGCGTGCCAGTGCGCACGAAGGTCGGTCACTCGTTCATCAAACAGATCATGGCCGAGACCGGCGCGGTTTTCGGCGGCGAGCACTCGGCGCACTACTACTTCCGTGACAACTTCGGCGCCGACTCCGGTCTCATCGCCTCGCTGATCGTCCTCGACGAGATCAGCCGGGCCGACACCGTGCTGTCGGTCGTTCGCAAACCATTCGAGCGGTACTCGTCGAGCGGCGAGATCAACACCCAGGTCGGCGATCCCGACGCGGTGATGGCGCGCGTCGCCGAAGAGTTCGCCGGGCAACAGCAGGACCGGCTCGATGGGTTGACCGTCGATAGTGGTTCGTGGTGGTTCAACCTGCGTCCATCGAACACCGAGCCATTGCTGCGTCTCAACCTGGAGGCGGTGACGCGCGACGATTGCGATCAGCGTGTCGCCGAGGTTCTCGCCCTCGTGACCAAATGACCACACAACGATGAAGGGATGAGCACGATGGCACTCGATCCACGGCTGCTCGCAGTCCTTGCCTGCCCCGAAGACAAAGGCCCGCTGTACTACCTCGGTGATGCCGACGGCTTGTACAACCCCCGTCTCCATCGGCGGTATGTGGTGCGCGACGGCATCCCGGTGATGTTGATCGACGAGGCCGTCGTTGTCGACGACGCTGGGCACGAAGCGATCATGAAACGTGTCGCCAGCGAGGGTATTGCGCCGACGTTCGCCTCATGACCAGCACGCCGCG
>JANMQX010000335.1:0-11106 GCA_031370745.1 Ilumatobacteraceae bacterium | reverse complement strand
CTTGTCACCCTCGCGGACGTACGCGAGGCCATCGTCGAGCAGGGTGAAAACGTCAGGCGCTATCTCCTCACAGAGGCCGTCACCGGTGCACAGATCCTGGTCGATCCAGACCTTCATACTTGCAGTCTCCTCATTCGAAGGGTCAGACGTGGCTGAGCATACAGCTCGGCCGCAACCAAACACTGGTTGCGGCCTCCTGGTGATAAGGGTCACGGGCCGCAGGCGACGCCCTGACGTCGCGTAAGTGCGCGCTCCAGGGCGCCCCGCGCGAGTAGGTTCCGATCATGGCAGACGATTCTGACCCCACGGAGCCGGTGTTACAGGCGCAGGTGGTCGTGCTGGAGCAGGAAATCGACCAACTTCGCCGGCGCCTCGCCGATGCGCCGAAGCGTCAGCGGGCACTGGAAGAGCGGCTGTTGGAAACCAAGGGACAATTGGCACAGGCGGTGTCGCAAAACGAGAAGTTGAGCTACACGCTTCGTGAGGCGCGCGAACACATCTCGTCGCTGCGCGACGAAGTCGACAAGCTCACCCAACCGCCATCCGCCTACGGAGTGATCGTCGGCAAGAACGACGACGGCACCGTCGATGTCCTCACCAGCGGGCGCAAGATGCGTGTCGGCTTGCATCCCGATATCGACCACGAGCAACTGCCGCGTGGGTCAGAGGTCGTGCTCAACGAGAGCTTCAACGTCGTGCAGGCCCGCACTCCAGAGGTCACTGGTGAGGTCGTGGCGATCAAGGAGTTGCTCGATGACGGCGTGCGCGCCTTGGTCGTTGGGCGAGCCGACGAGGAGCGGGTCTGCGAGCTCGCCGACTCGCTGCGTGGCGTCCACCTCCGCAGTGGCGACACGATGCGCCTCGATCCGCGCACCAACATGCTGTTGGAGAAGCTGCCTCGCCCAGAGGTCGAAGACCTGTTGTTGGAAGAGGTGCCCGACATCTCCTACAGCGATATCGGCGGTCTCGACAGCCAGATCGAGCAGATCGCCGACGCAGTCGAGTTGCCGTTCCTCTATCACGATCTGTTCGCCGAGCATCAGTTGCCGGCACCGAAAGGCATTCTGCTCTACGGACCTCCGGGTTGCGGCAAGACGTTGATCGCCAAGGCGGTTGCCAACTCGTTGGCGAAGAAGGTCGCCGACAAGACCGGCGGGGAAAAGGGTCGCAGCTACTTCATCAACATCAAAGGTCCTGAGCTGCTCAACAAGTACGTCGGCGAGACCGAGCGGCAGATCCGGCTCGTGTTCCAACGAGCACGGGAGAAGAGCGAAGAAGGTTGGCCCGTCATCGTCTTCTTCGATGAGATGGACTCGATGTTCCGCACCCGCGGATCTGGGATCAGCAGCGACATGGAATCCACGATCGTGCCGCAACTGCTTGCCGAGATCGACGGTGTCGAGGGGTTGCGCAACGTGATCGTGATCGGCGCGACCAACCGCGAAGACCTCATCGACCCGGCCATCTTGCGGCCCGGCCGGCTCGACGTGAAGATCAAGATCGAACGTCCGAACGATGTCGCCGCCCGCCAGATCTTCGCCAGGTCCCTGACCGACGAGATCCCGATCGCCGCCGACGAGAAGGTCCCCGAGATGATCGTCAAGACGGTCGAGGAGATGTATCGCAGCGACGAAGCAAACCAGTTCCTCGAAGTTACGTACCAGAACGGTGACAAAGAGATCCTGTACTACAAGGACTTCTCGTCGGGGGCCATGATCGAGAACATCGTTCGCCGCGCCAAGAAATTGGCGATCAAGCGGGTGATCGCTGGCGGAGCACGCGGTGTTTCGACGCAAGACATGCTCGACTCGATCAAGCAGGAGTACAAAGAGCACGAGGATCTGCCCAATACGACCAACCCCGACGACTGGGCCAAGATCAGCGGCAAGAAGGGCGAACGCATCGTCTTCATCCGCACCCTGGTCAAGGGTCGCGCTGCGGAAGATCGCGAAGGCGGCCGGGCAATCGAACGAGTGGGCACGGGTCAATACCTCTAGGTACTGCTATGGCCACCATCCTGCAGATCAGCGACACCCATCTGCGGGCCGCGCCCCACGCGCCCGCCGACAACGATCCCGACGCGTCGCTGCAGGCGACGATCGATGCCGTTCGCGATGTGCATGCCGATCTCGTTCTACTGACCGGCGATCTCGCCGACGACGGCTCACTTACCGCGCTGCAACGCCTTCGCATCGCAGTTGATGAGCTGTCGACGCCGCTCTTGGCCGTCGGCGGGAATCACGACGACCTCGACTTCGTGCGCACCGTGTTCGGCCGCGTCGACACCGTCGAAATCGGTCGATGGAGGGTGTTGGGTGTCGAGTCGGTCATCGCCGGTCAAGACTACGGCTCGGTCGATGTCGATCAGTTGACAGCACGCCTGGATCGGCTCGACGATCGGCCGACGATGATCGGCATCCATCATCCGCCGCGCTCACCGAGCACCAACCCGATGTTCCAGCTGATCGGAGCTGAGGCGATGCTCGCGGCACTCCGTGATCGCCCGCACGTGAGAGTGATCGCAAGTGGGCATCTGCACGAGGTGTTCGATCGCCGCGAGGGCGAGCTGCAGATATGCGGCGGGCCGTCGTCGTGGTATTCGATCGAGCACACCGGCGACGACTATCGTTTGTTCACCGATGGCCTCGTCGGTGCCCAAGTGTTGACGCTCGGCGACGACGGGTCTTTTACGTGTAAGCGCGTCGCTCGTTCGTTAGGGTGCTGACATGGCAATCCCAAAGGTCTGCGGGATCGAGACCGAGTACGGAATCATGGTTCGCGGCGCCGACAGCAACCCGGTCACTGCCTCGTCGCTGCTGATCAATTCGTATCTCGCCGTCAACTACCGCAAGGTCGGTTGGGACTTCGAAGACGAGCATCCCGGTCACGACGCACGGGGCTTTGCGGTCGACGATCTGCTGGCTCCCGACATCGAGACCAATTTGGTCAACTCTGTGCTCACCAACGGCGCCCGCTACTACGTGGATCACGCCCACCCCGAGATCAGCACACCCGAATGCCTCACCGCGCTCGAGGTGGTTCGCTACGACCGTGCTGCGGAGGAGATCATCCGCGAGAGCATGGCTGCAGCGACCAGCCATCTGCCGGAAGGCGCAGAGATCCTTTGCCACAAGAACAACTCCGACGGCAAGGGCAACAGTTACGGGTGCCACGAGAACTACCTGCTGGCCCGGAGCGTGCCGTTCGGCAGGATCGTCTCGCAAGTCACCCCGCACTTCGTCACCCGCCAGGTCGTGATCGGTGCCGGCAAGGTGGGTTGCGAAATGCCCGGCATGTCGACCGACGACGTGCCGTTCCAGATCAGCCAACGAGCCGATTTCTTCGAAGAAGAGGTCGGACTCGAAACCACCCTCAAGCGACCCATCGTCAACACCCGAGACGAACCGCACTGCGACGCCAGCAAGTACCGGCGCCTGCATGTGATCGTCGGCGACGCCAACATGAGCGAGGTCGCCACGTACCTCAAGGTCGGCGCGACGGCAATCGTTCTGGCGATGATCGAAGACGACGCGCTCGGCGACGACTGGTTGCTGGCCAATCCGGTCGCCGCAATCCGACAGGTCAGCCATGATCCGAAGTTGTTGCGAACGATTCTGCTGCGCAACGGCCGGCGGGTGACTGCCTTGGAGGTCCAGTGGGGCATGCTCGAACGGGCTCGTAAGTACGAGCGTTCGCACGGCCTCGCGGTCGTCGACGAGGCGGTCGGGGTCGACATCTTGGCCCGTTGGGAGGCGGTGCTGACCGGGCTCGAGAGTGATCGTGCGTCGGTCGCCGACGTTGTCGATTGGGTCGCCAAGCAGCGCCTGATCGAGGGCTACGCCGAGCGGCACGGTCTGAAGGTCACCGATGCCAGACTGAAAGCGCTCGACCTGCAGTACCACGATCTGCGGCCCGGCAAGTGCCTTGCCCACAGGGTCGGCCTGCAGACGATCATCGACCAGCCCGAGGTCGAGAGCGCAAAGACAGAGCCGCCGACGACCACTCGGGCCTTCTTCCGGGGTCGCTGCTTGGCGAAGTGGCCGGCCGACATCGTTGCGGCAAACTGGGACAGCCTGGTCTTCGACATCGGCCGGGATCCGCTGCGCCGGGTGCCGATGATGGAACCATTGCGTGGTACGGCCGAGCATGTCGCTAGGTTGATCGACGAGAGCAACACCCCTGCCGAGCTGCTCGCCCGGTTGGGGGCTTAGGGTTTCGAGGGGAGGACACCATGGCTGAACGAACTCAGAAACAAAAACCGGCACCAAGTCGCACAGAAGAGACCGTCGAGGAAGCTCCCGCTACCACTGCGTCGGGCGACAAGTTGAAGGCCGAACTCGACGATCTGCTCGACGAGATCGACGGTGTGCTGGAGACCAACGCAGAAGACTTCGTCAAGTCGTATGTGCAAAAGGGCGGCCAGTAACCGTCATGGCGATGCCATTTTTTACGCCGGGCGACGACCCCGGCTCTCACTTTCCTGACCTGTTACGCCGCATCGGCATGGGTGTCGAGGCGGTCAACATCGGCGATCAGGTGGTGCCGCACGCGACGACGTGCGTGGCGATGCGCTTCGCAGACGGCGTTGTGATGGCCGGCGATCGCCGGGCAACCAGTGGCAACCTCATCAGTCACCGCGGCATGGAAAAGGTCGTGCAGGCCGATCACTTCAGCGGAGTTGCCATTGCCGGCGCCGCCGGCCCGGCGATGGAGATGATCAAGCTCTTTCAACTTCAGCTCGAGCACTACGAGAAGGTCGAAGGCGCTTCTCTGAGCCTCGAGGGCAAAGCCAACCAGCTCTCCATGATGGTGCGCGGCAATCTTCCGGCAGCGATGCAGGGAATGGTCGTCGTGCCGATTTTCGCCGGGTACGACCTCCGCCGGCGCACCGGCAGGCTGTTCACCTACGACGTCACCGGCGGACGGTACGAAGAGCAGGACTACGTCGCCACTGGTTCCGGCAGCCTGCACGCCGGAACGGTCATCAAGATCGGCTATCGCGAGTCGATGTCGTCCGACGACGCCATCGCATTGGCGTGCAAGGGTCTGTGGGAGGCCGCTGACGCCGACTCGGCGACGGGCGGCCCAGATGCGCTGCGCGGGATCTACCCGATCGTGGCCACGATCACCAGCGTTGGCTGGCAGCGGGTCAACGACGATCGGCTGGCGACCGTCTTCGAGGAGATTGCGACGGAGGTGCGAGCCCGATGACGATGCCGTACTACGTCGCACCCGAACAGATCATGAAGGACCGCGCCGACTATGCCCGCAAGGGCATAGCCCGTGGGAGGGCAATGGTTGCGGTCCGCTACGCCGACGGAGTGGCCCTGGTCGCCGAGAACCCGTCCAACACGCTCCGCAAGATCAGCGAGATCTACGACCGAATCGCGTTCGCCGGCGTTGGCAAGTACAACGAGTTCGATCAACAGCGCGTGGCCGGCGTTCGCGCCGCCGACCTCAAGGGATATCAGTACACGCGCGACGACGTCGATGCCCGCGGTCACGCCAATCAATACGCTCAGATCCTCGGCCAAGTGTTCACCCACGAGATGAAGCCGATGGAGGTCGAGATCCTCGTTGCCGAGGTCGGCTACGGAGCCGACGACTATCAGCTGTTCCACATCCTCTACGACGGAACCGTCATGGACGAGCGCCGTTTCAGTGTGCTCGGTGGCGACGCCGAGGCGATCGCTGGTCGGCTCAACGAGTCGTACGGCGACGAGTTGACTCTGGCGGGTGGGGTCAAGGCCGGAACCGCTGCGCTGCAGGGTGCCGAACGCTCGTTGGGGGCCGACGATCTTGAGGTTGCCGTACTTGCCCGATCCAACGGCCGGCGCTGTTTCAAGCGGTTGACCGACGCCGAGGTCGCTGAGATCCTGGGGAGCTAGAACGACATGACCACGCGAACCGTCGATCTCAACAGTGATGTCGGTGAGGGGTACGGAGCGTGGCCCGGCGGGCCCGACCGTGAGCTGATGAAGATCATCACTTCTGCCAACATCGCTTGCGGTTTCCATGCCGGCGACCCGTCGATCATGCGTCGCACGTGCGACATGGCGGTCGAGAACAACGTCGCGATCGGGGCACATGTCAGCTATCCCGATCTGGCGGGTTTCGGTCGGCGATTCATCGACATGAAGCCCGATGAACTAGCCGACGCCGTGGTCTACCAACTCGGCGCTCTCGCCGGGTGCGCTCGTGTCGCCGGTTCATCGATCACCTACGTGAAGCCCCACGGAGCGCTGTACAACACCATCGTCCGCCACGAGGCACAGGCCAACGCCGTTGCCAGGGCTGTCAAGCAGTACGACGCCACCTTGCCGTTGCTCGGTCTGCCAGGCACCGGCAGCGAGATCGAGCGCGCCGCAGCCGAGAACGGACTGACGTTCCTGTTCGAGGGATTTGCCGATCGTGGATACGCAGCGGATGGAACCCTGATCCCGCGCGGACAGCCCGGGGCACTGCTGACCGAGGGAGACACGGCCGCCCGACAGGCGATCGACGTCGCCAATCGCGGCATCACGTCGATCTGTCTGCACAGCGACACACCGGGGGCAGCCGAGCTCGGGGCGGCCGTCGCAGTTGGCTTGCTACAAGCGGGTTTCGAATTGCGGGCCTTCACCAGATGAGGTTGTTGCCGTGTGGGGCCGGCGCAGTTCTCGCCGAGTACGACACACTGGCGGAGGTGATGGCGGTCGATGATGCATTGCGTCTCTCCAATCTGCCCGGCATCAGCGATGTCATCCCGGCTGCGCGCACCGTGCTGGTGGCCTACCACAACGTCGACCGTGCGGCGCTCGAACGTTTGCTGATTCCTGCGCCAGCGGCGCCTCGGCCCGAGGGCCCCGTTGTCGAGATCGCGGTCGTGTACGACGGCATCGATCTCGACGAAGTCGCCTCCGCGACCGGGCTCTCGACCGAACAGGTCATCGAAATCCATTCGTCGGTCGTCTACTCCGCGGCGTTCCTGGGATTCACACCGGGGTGGGCTTATCTCGTCGGCCTGCCATCTCTGCTGCACCTGCCGCGGCGGTCGACGCCGCGCACATCGATCACCGCTGGCTCCGTCGCCATCGCCAATGAGTTCACCGGCGTCTATCCGACCGTCAGCCCGGGGGGCTGGCACCTGCTTGGTCACACCACGGAGCGGATGTTCGACGTCGAACGCGACAAGCCATCGTTGGTGATGGCCGGCGACCGAGTGCGGTTTGTGCGCACATGATCGAGATCATCAACCAAGGGGTCGGCAGCTCGTACCAGGATCTTGGTCGGCTGGGATGCTCGCACCTCGGTGTGGGCCGCAGCGGCGCTGCTGATCGGCCGTCCCACTGCTTGGCCAACCGCCTTGTGGGAAATGACGAGTCGGCTGCGACCATCGAGACGTGTGGCGGCCTCAGCGTTCGCTTCCATCAGCCCGCCGTCGTCGCTGTGACCGGCGCCCAGGGCACCATCGATGTTCGTCACGGCCGGGCCATGGGCGTCAACGGCGTCGAACAACTTGCAGCGGGAGCTGAGATCACCCTACGCGCACCCGACGATGGGATGCGTTACTACCTTGCCGTCCGCGGCGGACTGGCGGTCGATCCGGTTCTCGGCTCGCGCAGCTTCGACACCCTCGCAGGACTCGGGCCGAGGTTGCTGGCCGGTGCGCGCATCGCCGTTGGTGCCGATCCACGGACTGCGATCACAACCGATCTGGGCATTCGTCCCCCTCTGACCACGTTGATCCACCTGTCGGAGGGACCGCGCCATGACTGGTTCACGAGCGAGGCGTGGAGGACCCTGACCAGCGAGCCATACGTCGTCAGCCCTTCGGCGAATCGTGTGGGTGCCCGCCTCAGCGGTCCGGTTTTGGAACGAGTTGCGGTTCGTGAGCTGCTCAGCGAAGGGCTGGTCGAAGGGTCGATTCAAGTGCCACCTGACGGGCAGCCGATCGTGATGCTTGCCGATCACCCGGTCACTGGTGGCTACCCGGTGATCGCCGTCGTTGCCGCCAATGACCTGCCCTCGATTGTTCAGGCCCGCCCTGGCACCGTGTTGCGATTTCGACACACCGTCGGATAGACGAGCAATCCGCGGCGCGTCGCGCTACGTTGCCCACATGGAGCGCCGCATCTACGGCCTCGAGAACGAATACGGCGTGACCTGTACGTTGCGCGGTCAGCGACGGCTGAGCCCCGACGAGGTCGCCAGGTACCTCTTCCGCCGGGTTGTGTCGTGGGGTCGCAGTAGCAACGTCTTCTTGCAGAACGGGGCTCGTCTGTACCTCGACGTCGGCTCGCACCCCGAGTACGCCACGCCGGAATGCGACTCGTTGTACGACCTCGTCGTGCACGACAAGGCCGGCGAATGGATTCTCGAGAGCCTGCTCGTGTCGGCCGAGCAACGACTGCGCGAGGAGGGCATCCGCGGCACGATCTACTTGTTCAAGAACAACACCGACTCGGCGGGCAACAGCTATGGCTGTCACGAGAACTATCTCACGCGACGCGCCGACGACCTCGGCCACTACGCCGAGGTGTTGATCCCATTCCTGGTCAGTCGGCAGATCTTCACCGGGTCGGGCAAGGTCCTGCAGACAGCACGCGGCCCGATGTACTCGATCGCCCAGCGCGCCGAACACATCTGGGAGGGCGTCAGTTCGGCAACGACACGGAGCCGGCCGATCATCAACACCCGCGACGAGCCGCACGCCGACGCCGAGCGATATCGCCGCCTGCACGTGATCGTCGGTGATTCGAACATGAGCGAGTACACCACGTTCGTGAAGGTCGGGTCCGCAGCATGCATGTTGCGGATGCTCGAAGACCCGTCGGTCGTGCTGCGCGACATGACGCTGGAGAACCCGATCCGGGCGATACGCGACATCAGTCACGACATGACGTGCCGTCGCAAGGTTCGCCTGGCCAATGGGCGCGAAGTCAGTGCGCTCGACATCCAGCGCGAGTACCTCGACCGCGCCCAGCGGTATGCCGATACCAAGGGTTTTCCTCCGCTCGAACAGCGTGCACTGGAGATGTGGGAGCACTGCATCAGCACGATCGAGAACGACCCTTTGAAACTCGATCGCGAGGTGGATTGGGTCATCAAGTACCGGCTCATCGACGCCTTCCGCACCCGCCACGACCTGCCGCTCGGTCATGCACGGGTGCAGTTGCTCGATCTGCAGTACCACGACATCTCCCGCGAGCGCAGTCCCTTCTACAAGCTGCAGGACCGCGGGATGATCGAGCGGATGTGCGTCGACGCCGACATCGAAGCCGCTGTCGACATCCCACCGCAGACCACCCGCGCCCGGCTTCGCGGCGAGTTCATCAAGCGCGCCAAAGAGCGAAAGCGCGACTACACGGTCGACTGGGTGCACCTCAAGCTCAACGATCAAGCACAGCGCACAGTGCTGTGCAAGGACCCGTTCAAGAGCCGCGACGAGCGCGTCGAGAAGCTCATTGCCTCGTTGTGACCTGCCACTCGATTGGCCGAACAGCCCGCTAGCGTGAATCCGATGGCCACTGAGGACCCACGGGCAACCGTCGTTGACCCGGATCCCGACCTGACGGTCGAAGACGAATACGACGATGCAGCCGATCCCGAGTCGCCTTCGCATCTCGCGACACCCGGCAGGCACAAGCGCTCTGGGCTCGCCGAGTGGATCATCGTGGTTGTCGTTGCCATCAGTTCGGCATTGCTGGTTCGCGCCTATGTGCTGCAGCAGTTCGCAGTCGAGGGCACCTCGATGCTCAACACCTTGCACCCGAGCGATCGTGTTCTGGTCAACAAGCTCAGCTATCGGTTGCACGACCCGCGTCGTGGCGATGTCGTGGTGCTGAAGCGAATCGAGACCAACGCCCAAGAGCGCGATCTCATCAAGCGAGTTGTCGGTCTACCCGGCGAGACCATCGAGTACCGCAGTTGCCAATTGTTCATCGACGGTTCGCTGGTCAGCGAGCCATACCTCGACCCGCAGATCGTCTCGCCCAATCGGTGCGGCGCAGATCAGCCCGCTGTCGTGGTTCAAACGAAGCATGTCTTCGTGATGGGCGACAACCGAGGCGGCTCACTCGACAGTCGCGATGGCAGCGTCGGCCAGATCGCGTACAGCAACCTGATCGGGCGAGCCTTCGTGGTGATGTGGCCGTTTGCCGATTGGCAGTGGTTGTAACGCGGCACAGGGTCGTTCATGGCGGACGATGAGTGGTGGACGCAGGCGGTCGATCAGTTCGGGCTCGATACGTCGCAGGAGCCGACGACCTCGCGCACATTGGTCGCAATAACCGATCCGGTTGTCAGCGCCGACGATCCAACCCAGCCTGTTCAGCGCCGGCGGCGCCGGAGACTCGGCGTCGACTGGCTGGTGATCGCATTCGTTGCGCTGGCTGCGGCGTTCGTGCTGCGGATGTTCGTCGTTCAGCAGTTCGCTGTCGACGGCCAGTCGATGCTCGGCGCCCTGCATTCGGGCGATCGAGTCATCGTCAACAAGCTCAGCTACCACATCCACGATCCCCGGCACGGAGACATCGTGGTGTTGAAGGACACCGAGCAGAGCCTCGCGGTACGCGACCTGATCAAGCGGGTGATCGCGCTGCCGGGCGAGACCGTCGAGTACCGCGACTGTCAGCTGTACCTCAACGGCCACCGCATTGTCGAGTCATATCTCGACCCGCAGCTCGTGAGCACCGGCCATTGCGGGGATTCACAATCACCAGTGACGGTCGCGCCCAGCCATGTCTTTGTGATGGGCGACAACCGCGCCGCATCACTCGACAGCCGGACCGTTGCAATCGGCCAGATCCGGTTCGAAGATCTGATCGGACGGGCCTTCGTGGTGATCTGGCCGTTCTCGGACTGGCGCCTGCTGTGAGCGCTCAGCGAATGCTGGGGGGTTGGCCGATCTCGGCTTTGTACACCTCGATCATGCGATCGACCCAGTCACTGTAGACACCGTCGAGGCCCATCCGGAACGCCGCCTGCATCACGTGCGGTTCCTGCATGTCCCAGCCGAACGCCACACGATTGAAGCGGTGGAGCAGTACCACCAGACCCCCCGTCCAGTCTCGGTGGTGCATGTTCAACGCATCAATGCCGTTCGCCGACAGGGTGGCGGCCCGG
>JANMQX010000422.1:0-3613 GCA_031370745.1 Ilumatobacteraceae bacterium | reverse complement strand
CCACCGGGATAGCCCTTCGACAAGATGGTGTCGAGGTCACCGTTGGCAAGATCTGATCCACCGGCGGCAACGAGCGCGGCGCGGATCACGCCCTCGGGAGCCCCGGTTGGGGCAACGTTGTTTCGCAGCGGAAGCTCGAAGTGAATGAAGTCCTGGAACACGGCGGTGACATGCGAGCGCCATGCATCCAGTTCCAATGATGCGAGTGCATGCCCGTCGATCTCGATCGAGCCCGACGTGGTGTCGTACAGGCGGCACAGCAACTTGGCAAGGGTTGTCTTGCCTGCACCGTTCTGACCGACGATTGCCATCGACGTGCCGGCAGGAATCGTCAGGTCGAACCCATCCAGCACCGGACGGCCACCGTCCAGGTAGGCAAACGACACGTCGCGAAAGCGGATCTCCTTCGCTCCCTGCTGTAGAACCGTCGATCCCTCGGCCAGCGCGCCCGCGCCCACGGACGCTTCGACGCGAGCGAGAGCTGCGACCGGTGCAGCCGCGCCATCCATGGCCCAATTCAGTCCACCGAAGGCGATCGAAGAGACACCGATCGCGGCCTGAACGAAAACAACCACACGTGCCGTTGTCAGCGTGGCGTTCGCCGCGCCGTTGGCCACCAACCAGAACACCACAACATTGGCGACAAGTACCACCACGAGGCACGACAGCACCGACTTCTCGCGCAGCCGTGTGGCCTCGTATTGCAGCTGGTACAGGCGACGACGAGTGTTGACGAATCGATCGGTGACCCAGCCGGCAAGGCCGAAGAACCTCAGTTCCTTGGCGGGCGCGGCATCGACGGCCAGCCTGTAGGAATACTCGGCATGGCGTTGGGCCTTGCGCACCTCGTCGGTGTTGCGGTCCTTCCACACGCCGCTCTCGCGCAGCAGCCAATGAGTCGACAGCCACGCGAGCATCAAAATCAGCGCCGCCCACCAATGGAACGCGGCCAACAAGATGGCCGCGGTGACACCGACGACCAGGTCGACCAGCCCGCCGGCGATGAAGTCCATCGAGATCTCGAGCGGCGGACCCATCATTCCGAGATCGAAGTCGCGCGCCATGGTGAGGTCCGTCGTCAACTCGGAGCGTTCGAGGTGGGCGATGCCTGGCGGTGCCACGCAGATGGTGATCAACCGGTCGTAGAGATGCGCAGCCATCCGCGCACCGAGATTCGCCGAGACCACTTGATGCAGGGGCTGTGAGATGAGCAGCAGCGCAAATGAAGTACCAACCATCACCAAAGGGCCGACCAGCGACACGTGGCGAGTGATCGCACTGACGAGCCATCCGAACGCGACCGATGTGACCGCCGGCAGCGTGCCGCGCAGCACGACCAGTACCCACCAACCGATCGCGTAGACAGGCGCAGCGCGCCGCAGGGCGCGGAAGAACTGCCACTCTTGCCGACGTCGCAGTCGATCGATCAAGTTTCCCACCAAAGCATTCTCGCCGTTCCTCCTGTTACCACCGTCATCTTCGTACTGCTCCTCGTTCGAGCGGGTCGGAATCCGCCGCGCCTATCATCTCCGCTGAACGGAGGACTATGCAGGAATCGGAGTCCGTGATCGTCGGCATCGACAACGGCGGGACCAAAAACAACGTGACAGTGCTCGACAGTGCTGGCAGGTTCCTGATCGATCGCATGGTCGAAGTTCCGAGCAGGGTGACAGAAGGGACGGCACCGGCGCTCGACTCGTTAGCCGCGGCGTTCGATGAAGGACTACGAATGACCGGCATCGATCGCTCCAGGGTCCGCGCGGTCGGCCTCGACACGCCCGGTCCCGCGTCGGCAGAAGGCGTCATCTCGTCGAAAGGCGCGACGAACTTCGCCCTGCCGGAGTGGTGGGGATTCGATGTTCGCAGTGCGCTGGAGATGCGGCTTGAAATTCCTGTCGTCTACAGCAATGACGGCAACGCAGCCGCGCTCTACGCTCACTACGCGCACTACGGCGAGAACGCCCTGCGGCGGTCTTCGGTGTCGGCGATCGTGGGCACAGGTCTCGGCGGCGGCGTGATCGAATCCGGCACGGTCGTGCGTGGGGCGGCCGGGATGGCAGGCGAGCTCGGTCACGTGCACATCCCGATGGACGGCCTGTTGGGCGACGGCCAGCCGGTGCCCGAATGCAATTGCGGCTTCGTCGGCGATGTCGAGAGCGTGGCCTCACTGACCGGCATCCGCCGCAACCTATTGCCCTACTGGCTCAGCCGGTATCCGCAGCACGACCTGGCGGGCCGACCGATCGACGACGCTGCCAAGGAGCTTCGCAGCTTCGGAGAGCGCGGCGACGAGATGGCTCGCAAGGTGTTCGAACAGCAGGCAATCGCCATCGGACGTCTCTTCACCATCGCTGCCAACTTCACCGATCCCAACGCCTACTTCGTCGGCGGAGGCGTCGTCGAGGCCCAACCCGAGTTCCGCGACTGGTACCTGTCGGTCGTTCGTACCAACACTCAATTGCGCGCCGAACAACTCGACGTTGCCGAGTTCTCGCTGGTGCCCGACCTCGACATGGCCGGGGCGCGTGGCGCTGCAGTTGCAGCGCGGAGCGCGTTCCCCAGCTGACCGCTCCTACCAGGAGCCGGAGCTCCCGCCGCCACCCCCGCCACCGACGCTGCCGCCAGAGAAGCCGCTGAACGAACTGCCGCCCGACGAGCCCGACGACGAAGGCGCGCTGCGGGTGCTCTCGAACGAGGGGCCCATGCTGTACAGCCAGATCGGACTGGCCAGGTTCATCTCCGGCGCCGGCACATTGCTGGTGGCCAACGCCCTACCCCATGCATCGGCGGCGCCGAGCGCGACCGCCCAGGCGCTGTATTCGCGTAGCAGTCCCTGCTTCCATGCCCAATCGACGTGCTTGCCTTCACTCGCCGCCAGGAACCTGCGAAACGACTCGGCCCGCAAAGCGAGAGCCGATCCGGTGGCGCTGCGCGCAGGCAGCAAGACCCCGTAGACGAAGTGAGCAAAGATGAACGGGACCAACACCGCGAAGATCAGCGCGGGGACCTCGCCGCGGAAGACGCCCAACAACGCAGTGATGAACGACCCGGCGCCAAAGATGAAGAACGCGACGACCACGAAACCGACGAACTTCGTCGCCGCGCCGCCTTGATGCACACTGCCCGGCGGCAAACGCTTCCACCAACCCGATTGGGCGATGCCATCACGTTCCAAGGTCCAGACCTGGCCCCATGCCGTGCTGAAGTTGGCGTTGTATGTGCCGAGCTTCAATTCGTCTTTGTAGTCGAGCATCTGATCGACGAGCGCCTTGGTGTCGGCATCGAGTTGGTCGTGTCTCGGACCGCGGTGGATCACCAGCCCGTCGTCCTCTTGTGTCAGCGTGATCGCGTCCTTGGCGACGAGACCCGACACCCACGAAGCAACGGTGGTGCGATCGAACCGCTCGCTCAACAGCACTGCGCCCTGCCATGGCTCGATTCCCTTCGGGGGCACGAACTCGATTGTTGCCAGGTCGGCCATCTTGTCATCAGGCACCATGCGCACGTCGGCACGCGACGGGCCATGGCCGTCGCCGCTGGGCGTCGGCAGCAAGCCGTACGCCGCATCGGCAGCTCCACCTGCAAAAACCTCGTTGCGGCCTCTGCGTCGCGC
>JANMQX010000230.1:0-1644 GCA_031370745.1 Ilumatobacteraceae bacterium | reverse complement strand
TGTCATTCGCCCTCAACAGTTGCGGCGTGCAACTGGATGCAGGCGTCCCGCCGGCGATGTAGTCGGGCAGCCACCAGCTAGCGGCCAACATCCACCAACACCCGCGCGCCCTCGGCTACAACTGTCACGTTGCCAAGTTTGCTCGTCAGCCCGAACAGACGATTGGAGTTGCGTTGACCGATCTCGTCCCCACCCACGCTCGTCATGTCGATGTCAAGGGGGGTGTGCGAACTCGGATCGTGCTCGACACCTCGGTTCTCGTCGCCGACCCGGGGTGTCTGGCCAGCTTCGTCGGCGCCGACGTGGTCATACCGCTCACGGTCATCGAAGAGCTCGACGGGTTGAAGAGCCGGGTTGACGACGTCGGACGGGCCGCTCGCACGGCACTGCGCGCTCTGGAGGAGATGCGGGTCAATGCGGGCGGATCGCTTGCCGACGCCACCCCGGTGGGCGACGGGTCGTCGGCTAGCACGGTGAAGATCGAGATCAACGGCGTGCAGAAGCATCTCTTGATCGAGCACGGTCTCGATCCCTCTGTTCCCGACAACCGAATCATCGGCGCCGCACTCGGTCAACAGATGCACGGCCCGACCTGTGTCGTGTCGAACGATGCCGCGCTGCGCATCAAGGCCGCCCACCTCGGGCTGCAGGCCGACGAGCATCGTCCGGTCGGTCGAAGCCTGGCCACTCGTCCCGCAGGGTGGGGAACGTACGAGGCCGGTCACGAGGCCATCGACTGCCTCTACGCCGCCGGCGCCATCTCGCTCGATTCGGTTCCAGCCTGCAGCAATCTGCACGAGAACGGATTCGCCGTCCTGCGATCCGGGTCACAGTCTGCGTTGGCGCGACGCGCAAACGACGACCTCGTCCTCCTGCATCACAGCGCGCCGGAAGCGTGGGGTTTGCGGGCCCGGTCGAAAGAGCAGCGTTTTGCGCTCGAGCTCCTGCTCGATCCAGATGTAAGTGTCGTCGCCCTCGACGGCCGCGCCGGAACTGGCAAGACCCTGTTGGCCATCGCCGCCGGCTTGGAGCAGGTGGTCGAGAACCGCCGCTACGAACGGCTGGCCGTGTACCGGCCACTGGTTCCTGTTGGTCGCGCCGACGTGGGATTCCTGCCCGGCACCCTCGAGGAAAAACTCGATCCCTGGATGTCGGCCATTCACGACGCGATCGTCGCCCTCACCGACCAGCGCAGCAGCAACGACGCCACTCGGCTGATCGATGAACTGATCGGCCGCAACCAACTGTCGCTCGAGTCGGTCACGTTCCTACGCGGGCGCTCGCTGCACCGCCAGATCGTCGTCGTCGACGAGGCCCAGAACCTGGAACCAACCACGCTGAAGACCGTGCTGACCCGAATCGGCGAGGGCACCAAGGTGATCTTCACCGGTGACACCAGCCAGATCGACGCCCCATACATGGGCGAGTCGAACAACGCGCTCGCCGTACTGATCCAGGCATTCGGGGGGCAGCGTTGTTTCGGGCACATCACCCTGTCGTCGTGCGAGCGCAGCGCCGTCGCCAGCCTCGCCGCCGAACTGCTGTAGTTCGGGCGGTGGGCGGGGTGTTACACCCCCGGCGTAGGGTTGGGGTCATGGATGAGGAGCTCGACGAGATGCGGTTCGCCGTGGTCGATGTCGAGAC
>JANMQX010000222.1:0-8084 GCA_031370745.1 Ilumatobacteraceae bacterium | reverse complement strand
GTTTGATCGGGCCGGCGGCCCTGGTTGTTGCGGACTTTGCGTCCGATGTACCAAGGGCCGAGCCAAATGGCCCGGCCCAAGAGTCTTTGCGAACTAGCGACGCAAACCGTTCTTCTGAACGATCTGGCGATAGCGCTCGATATCTATGTTGCGAGCGTAGTCGAGCATTCGGCGACGGCGGCCGACCAGCATGAGCAGACCACGACGGCTGTGGTGGTCTTTCTTGTGGTTTTTCAAGTGCTCAGTGAGTTGGTTGATCCGGGAGGTGAGCAGAGCTATCTGCACTTCCGGTGAACCGGTGTCGCTGTCATGCACCTTGTGCGCGTCGATCGTGTCCTGCTTGGACATTCGTTGCCTTCCTTGGTTGGAGGTCGCGCCCCGGTTCGGGAGAACCGGCACGCATCACGCCAGAGGTTGCGCCCCGGCGGACCGGCCCATGATAGCGCCAGGCCGCGCAATTCCCGACGTTTGCGGCCCGAATGCCGTTCTTGGCACCCGTACACTCTCGCCCATGTCGGGGCTCCATCGACCATGACGAGTGCCGTCTCGCTGCGGGGATTGCGCAAGTCGTTCGGAAACCTCGAAACAATCGCCGGGATCGATCTGGAGGTCGACGAGGGCTCGTTCGTCAGTGTCATCGGGCCGTCGGGATGCGGAAAGTCAACCCTGTTGCGTGTGGTCGCCGGTCTGGAGCCGGCATCCTCGGGTACCGCCTCGGTGTACGGGGAACCGGCCGTCGAAGCACGCCGCCGCAAGCAGGTCGCAATCGTGCCGCAGCACCCCGGTCTGCTCCCCTGGCGGACAGTTCGAGCCAATGCCCGTCTGCTGCTCGACGTCAACGCGACCGCCAACGGACCAACCACGAGCAATCCGATCGAGTTGTTGGAGCGCGTCGGTCTCGGATCGTTCCTCGACGTGCATCCTCACGAGCTCTCAGGAGGCATGCAGCAGCGCGTGGCCCTCGTGCGTGCACTGGCCCTCGGTGCTCCGCTGCTGGCGATGGACGAACCGCTGGCCGCACTCGATGAGATCACCCGATCGGAGATGCGCCGGCTCTTGAACCACCTGGTGGAAGGTCGCGGTGTCACGACGATCTTCATCACCCATTCGATCAGCGAGGCGGTGGCTCTCAGCGATCGAGTGCTCGTTTCCTCGCCGCGGCCGGCTCGGATTGTCGCCGATATCGCGATCGATCTTCCCCGGCCCCGCGCTGACGATGTCGACGACGATCCGCGATTCTTCGAGCTGTGCAGGGTTGTCCGTCATGCCCTGTTGGAAGGGGCGCACCGGTGAACCGCACGCGGTACATCGCTCCGATCGTCGGATTGGCGGCGTTCTTCGGCGTGTGGGAAGCCGCCGTTCGCACCTTCGACATCCGGCCATACGTTCTCGCTGCGCCCAGCCGGATCTTGCGGTACCTCGGCGAGTTCCCCAACGACTACTTCCGAGCATCGCTGCTGACGATGAAACACGCCGCGTTGGGGTTCGCTATCGCAATAATCGTCGCACTCTTCGTCGGGGCGGCGATGGCTGCGTCGAGGTTCCTCGAGTCCGCCACACAACCCGTGCTGACGCTCATTGCCGTGACGCCCTTCGCGGCCTACATCGCCTCGCTCAAGATCGGCCTGGGCTCGTTCTCCGAGAAACCAGTCGTCTTCATCGTCGCACTGGTCTCGCTTCCTGCCTTCGCCTTCGCCGCAGCCGATGGCATGCGCGGCGCCGACCCTTCCAGCCGAGAGTTGCTCGCCTCGGTCGACGCCTCACGTTGGGAGGTGCTGTGGCACCTGCGGCTGCCATCGGCTCTTCCGTCGCTCTTCACCGCTGCCAAGTACAACACCGGGCTCGCCTTGGTCGTCGCGTACCTCGCAGAAAAGGGCACTGGCGGACTCGGCGAGATCGGCAGCCGGGCATTCGCAGGCAATCAGGGTGAGCGGCTGTGGGCGGCGATCTTCTCGATGGCAATCCTCGGAACGATCAGCCTGGTGCTGCTCACCGCGCTGCAACGAGCGGTGATGGGTTGGCACGTGTCACAGCGCTCGCAACGCAGCTGACCGGGTACGGTGCACACGATGGCCGATCTCGATGATCTCCGTGCCCGCATCGATCAACTCGACGGCGAGCTGATCGCGATCGTCGCCGAGCGTCTCGCAGTGTGCCGTCAGGTGGCCGCGGTGAAGGCAGGCTCCGATACACCGGTCATCCAGCCGGCCCGGGTTCGCGATGTCGTCGTCACACGCAGGCAGCAAGCGATCGAAGCCGGAATCGACCCCGATTTCGCCGAGCAGTTCTTCCGGGTGTTGCTGACCGAGACCCATCGGATCGAGGTCGCCGGCCACAGGCCCGACGCCGCCCCCGAAAAGCCGGCAACGACCGGCGAGGTGCGCTCAGGTCTCGATACGGTCGCAACACGCGTCGATCACATCGTCATTGCCGTCGAGGATCTCGACCGTGCAACCACATCGCTTCAGTCACGCTTCGGGTTCCACGAGGTCGCTATGGCCGGCGCGGTCCGGCCGGGGATCTGTACCTTGGCGGCCGGAGGGGTGACCTTGGTGCTGGTAGGCCCGCAGGCCTCGCCCAGCGTCGCCGAATATCTCCAACGCCATGGATCGGGCGTGCAACACGTCGCCGTCGAGGTCCTCAACGCCGGGTTCGCGCGTGCCTGTCTTGCCGACGCCGGCACGCCGCTGCTGACCGAAGTGTTGGTCGACGACGACGGGCACGAGCAGTTCTTCGCGGTCAGCGAGCCGGTCGCGGGCATCCAGTTGGGTTTCATCTCACGCACCGGCCACAGGGTCGGCGTCGGCGCCGACAACGTCTTGGCACTGTTCGACGCGATTCGGACGACGGCCCTATGAAACACGCTGCGATAGGCTCGGCTCAGGCATGACCGTTAGGGGCGCTCCGCGAGTTTCTCGCAACGCGACAGTTGCTCGTTGTGCACTGGCAACAACTCGACCGTTCACAAAGGACACGCACATGTCGCTTCGTCGCGCACTCTTCCACCTCGCTCCACTCATATTGCTTGCCGCCTGCAGCAGCGACAACGCAACTCCAGCATCGACCACCGCCACAGGCGGAACCTCAGAGACGGCGCCCACCACCGTGCCGGCTGTCGTCGACACGACCGCAGCACCGTCCGACACGATCTCGCCGATCTCCGCGGTCACCGCCGGCGCGGCATTCCCAGCCGACCGCTGCGAGGCCAACAAGGCCGCAGGGACGATCAACTACCTGTCGGGCTTCGACTTCTCTGCGTCGGCCTCCATCGTCGATGTGCTGGTCGCCAAGCAGAAGGGGTACTTCGCCGCTCTGTGCCTCGACGTCAACGTGAAACCGAGCTTCTCGACCGAGAACTACCCGTTGATCGCGGCCAACGAGGCCCAGTTCGCCTCCGGTGGTTCATTCAGCGAGGTCGTCGACTATGCCGGTCGCAACGATGCCGGATTCGTCGCCCTCGCCGTCGAGGGCCGCACGGGCATCGACGCGTTGATCGTCAAAGATGGACAGACCACCCAGCTGAGTGACATCAAGGGCAAGACCATCGGTGTCAAGGGGGCCATCACGCCCTCGGTCGCGGCAATGTTGAAGAAGGCCGGTCTCAGCGAAGGCGTCGACTACCAAACAGCGCTGCTCGACGGCTTTGACCCGAAGATCCACATCGCGATCCCCGAGATCGTCGGGTTCCCCGGGTTCAAGAGCAGCGAGCCTTTGCAGCTGAAGGCGGCCGGCATCCCGTTCAAGTTGTACGACCCTGCCGACTACGACATCCCCGGGAGCTTCGGGGTGCTGTACACCAACGCGACGTTCCTCAAAGACTTTCCGACCGCGACCGAGGATTTCATGCGCGCCGCGATGAAGGGTCTTGCCGACACCCTGGCCGACCCGAAGGCCGCCGCCAACATGGCAGTCGACATGATCAACGCCAACGGCAACGCCTCACACCTGTCGCCCGACAGCGAGATCGCGCGTTGGAACGTGGAATCGAAGCTGATCAGCGACTCGACTGCCAGCACGCTCCCGATCGGTGTACCCGACCCCAACTTGTTGCAGAACGAAGTCAACACCTACACCGACATCGGTCTGTTCGATGGCCAGGTCCCCGACATCACCACGATCCTCAACACGACCTTGGTGAAGAGCATCTACGACGACAGCAAAGCGGTGATCTGGCCGAAGACCTAGGGATCTAGGGGCCGAGGACTTGGCGGGCGTGTTCGACATCGTGCTTCAACTGGGTGATCAACGTGTCGATGCCGTTGAACTTGCGTTCGCTGCGCAGGAAGTGGGTGAAGCGAACCTCGGCGCGTTCGCCGTAGATGTCGCCGTCGAAGTCGAGCAGGTGGGCCTCGAGCAGCGAGTGGTCGGCGTGCTCGTAGAAGGTCGGACGACGGCCGAGGTTGAGCGCACATTGATGGATGTCGCCATTGGGTCGCTCGTAGTAGCCGGCGTACACGCCATCGGCCGGCACACACACGGCGTTGGGCACCTCGACGTTGGCGGTCGGGAAGCCGAGCAACCGTCCGCGCTGATCGCCGATCACCACCACACCTCGGGCCTCGAACGGCCGGCCCAGCAGCTCGGCTGCGAGCTCGACCTGCCCGCCGGCGAGAGAGCGGCGGATGGCAGTCGAGCTGATCGACTCGTCGACGCCGTCGCCGCGTGGCACCAGCTCCAACGGATGCACCTCGAAGTTGCCTTCAGCACCGAGCTTGCGCAGCATCTCGACGTTGCCCTCGCGGCCGCGACCGAAGTGAAAGTCTTCGCCGACGACCACGATCGAGGTGTCGAGCGTGTTGATCAGAGCACGCCGCACGAAGTGTGCGGGATCCTCTTTTGATTGGGCCTCGTCGAAGCGGATGACGATCGTTGCATCGAGACCAGTCGCGGCCAGCAGCTCCAGCTTCTGATCGAGATCGGTCAGCAACTTCGGCGCCGACTCGGGGCGCACGATCGACGCCGGATGGCGGTCGAACGTCATCACTGCAGATTTGGCGCCGGACGCAGAGGCGAGCGCCTTCACAGCCTCGATGATCGCCTGATGCCCGCGGTGCACACCGTCGTACGCACCGATGCTCAGCACCGTGCGCTCACCCCGCCACGGGGGCGAGTCGAGATTGGTGACGAGTTGCACGACCCTTGACGCTATCCCCGCGGCCGTCGTGCCACGAAGTCGCTCATGCAACGACGACCGCAGGCTTGGCCGCGGAGCCGAACAGCTCGTACACGGCAAGCAACGATCCCTGTTGGTCGACCACGGCCCATGGACCCTCTCCGGGAAAAGGGTTCAGCACGCGGCCATGACGAATCATCTCCTCCGTGGCCGCGTCGACCGTCACACTCGGATAGTCGCGCAGGGCGTCGACCGGTGCAATCAGCGTGCACTCACCAGGTGGCAGCGCCTCGTTGTCGCCGAAGCTGCCGACGGCAGTGCGCCGGAGGTTGCGCAGATGCGCGCCGCCCCCGAGCAGCCGTCCGAGATCGTCGGCCAGCGTGCGGATGTAGGTGCCCGCCGAGCAGCGCACTTCGATCCGCAGCACCGAGGGATGATCGGTGCCGTCAACGTCGAACGAGTAGACCGTGACGGGGCGCGGCTGGCGCTCGACTTCGATGCCTTCGCGCGCGAGTTCATGGAGTCGCTTGCCATCGACGTGCAGCGCGCTGACCATCGGAGGGATCTGCATGATCGCGCCGGTGAGATGTTCTGCCGCAGCGGTTCTGGCCATCTCGATCGTGATCGCCGACATGTCGAAGGTCCCGGTGACCGCTCCGCTGGCGTCGAGCGTCGATGTCGATGTGCCCAGCACAACGTCGGCGGTGTAGGTCTTGCCCAGCGCCGTCAGGAATCGCAGCAACCGCGTCGCCTTGCCGACACCGACCAACAGCACGCCTGTGGCATCGGGATCGAGCGTGCCGGCGTGGCCGACTTGGCGTTCGTCGAAACGCTTGCGGAGCATGCCGACGACATCGTGACTCGTCACTCCTGCCGGCTTGTCGACCACGGCCAACCCGTGCGTCGTGGGCGGTTTACGCCTCGCCATTACCCTGCGAGTCGCCAGCGGGCACGTCGACTACGGCAACGTCGTCAGATGTGCTCTCCGGCTCGGGAGGCCGTTCGGGCATCGTCGCCTTGTCATGCAGGATCTTCTCGATGCGCTCCGCAGCGCGAATCGTCTCATCGGGCCTGAACGACAGGATCGGCGTCTTCTTCGCCCTGACCTCGCGACCGACGGACGATTGCAAGCGAACGCGATGACTTGCGAGGGCAGCGAGGATGTCGGCGTCACCCTCCTCGCCGAGCAGTGAATCGAAGTAGACGATCGCTCTGTTCATCTCGGAGTCGACATCGATGGACGTGATCGTCACCATGTCGAGGCGTTCGTCGTCGATGCGCGTCAGTGCCTCAGCGATGACCTCGCGCAGCGACTGGTTCAGCCGCGCAGTTCGCGGATAGCGGTGCTGGGTGGGTGCAGCCGACCGGCGTGGCTTACTCATGAGTCCTCCATTGCGAGCTCGTCACGACAACCACGTCCTCTCCTCGTCAAGTACTTCGATCTCGGGAAACGACCACACGAATCGGCTGACGTGGTCGATCACCTCGATGGTGTGTTGCTGGGTGTTGCTGACGACTGCGAACCCGAGTTGAGCACGTTGCCAGAGGTTCTGGCTGCCAACTTCGGCGGCGGCCACGTTGAAACGGTGGCGGGCACCATCAACGATCGAACGGATCACACCCCGCTTGTCCTTCAACGACTGGGCGTGGCCGATGTGCAGATCGACCTCCAGTGCCAGCACGAACATGTTGCTCACCCTATCGAGGGTCGACTCCTCACAGAAGGGCTCAGTCGAAGACAGGCTTCGATCGGTGCGAACGCTTCAACTCGGCCATACCGCTGGTCGTGGCGACGATCTCGATTGCATCCCACAACTTCAGCGCAGCTTCTCCACGCGGGATGGTGGAGATGACCGGGCCGAAGAAACTGGCCTCATCTGATTGCCCTGGATGGAACGTGATGATGGGCGTGCCGACGTCTTTTCCGGTGCGCTCGAACGCCAAATCGGTCTCGCGGCGGATGTGGTCGTCGTGCGACTCGTCGAGTGCGGCCTCGGCCAACTCCGGGGGCAGATCGGCGGACTTCAACAGCCCCTCGAGCGTGGCGATCGGATCGGCGGTGATCTCCAATCGACGACCTTCACCATGGATGAACTCACCCATCGCGGTGTACAACGCGCCAACCTGATCGTTGCCGAACTCGAGTCGCACCTGGTCGGCCACGCGCAGCCCGTGCAGCCCGGCCATGTGACCTGCCCGATACTCAGGCGTGTACCAGTCGTCAGTGCGGTTCTCGTTGATCATCTTCAAGCAGATGAACCGCCAATTGACCTCGTACGTGCGCAGTTGCTTCACTTCGGTGACCCAGCGGGAGGTGATCCATGCCCACGGGCACACTGGATCGAAGAAGAACTCAAGATCTGCCATGGAGCCGAGGCTATCGGCGCTTTCGTGGAGTGTCGGAGGGCACCGAGCACGCCTCCGAGGCGTTAGACGCGGGCTATTTCGCGCTCTTCGAAGGTCTCGATGAGGTCGCCGGGCTTCAGGTCCTGGAAGTCGCTGAGTCCGACACCGCATTCGAAGCCTTCGCGGACCTCTCGGGCATCTTCCTTGAACCGCTTGAGTGACTGGATGCTGCCCTTCCAGATGATCGTGCCGTCGCGGAGGAAGCGGACCTTTGACCCACGCGTGATCTGACCGCTGCGCACGATGCAACCAGCGATTGCGCCAACGCGAGGCACCCGGAAGATCTCGCGGACCTCGGCCTCGCCTGTGACCACTTCTTCGAACTCGGGTGCGAGCATGCCGACCATCGCCTTCTCGATGTCTTCGAGAAGTTTGTAGATGATCTCGTACGTTCGAACCTCGACGTGCTCGGCCTCGGCCATGTCGCGGGCCTTGCGGTCGGGTCGCACGTTGAAGCCGATCAGCGTCGCGTTGGTCGTCGAGGCCAGGCTGATGTTGTTCTCTGTGATGCCACCAACGGCGCGATGAACGAATGCCAGCTTGACCTCGTCGCGTTCGAGCCGCC
>JANMQX010000170.1:0-7933 GCA_031370745.1 Ilumatobacteraceae bacterium | reverse complement strand
CACGGAGGTCGTCACCGGTGCGGAGGCCACGCCGGCCGAGTTCGTCGCCGTGATCGTCACTTGAATCACACTGGGGAGGATTTGATCAAGCGGCAACGTCGGCGCCCTGAAGGTGACCATGGCCGAGGTGTTTGACTGTGCTGCCACGGTCAAACCGATCAGCGACGCGGGTGCCTGTGTCACCGTGAAGGTGAGTGGCACCAGAGTCGGGCTGTTCGGATCCGAACCGGTGACGGTGAAGCTCCCATTCGCCCCGGAGAACAGCGAGACCGGGCTCACCGCAGCGACGGCCGGCGGCAGTGCGCCCTTGACCGTCACAGATGATGTCGCCGTCGAGCTGCCGAAACCGTTGTTCACGGTGAGCGACAGGCTCACGACGGTGTCGGCAGTAACAACCGGCGCCGTATACACGGGGTTGGCGAGCGCCGGATCGGAGATGCTGCCTTGTGACGGTGGGCCCCAGGCAAACGTCAACGGGCTGGTGCCGGTGGCACTGCCGGCGAGCGTGACCGTCCCGCCGGAGCTGACCGTGTATGGCCCGCCGGCGTTGGCCACCGGCGCCTCACCGACGACGGGCGCCGGTGTGATGGTGACGGTGACTGTGACGGGGGCGGAACTGACCCCGGCGGCGTTCGTTGCGGTGATCGACACCGTGACATCGGTGGTCGCCGTGACGCCCGCTGGCGCGGTGTAGCTCACATTCGCCCCGGTCGGGCCGTTCTGCGTGACAGCAATGCCGGTGAGAGTCGATGACCCGCCGGTCTGTGTCGCGGTGAAGGTGAGTGGCGTCGCTGCCGGGACGTTGGGATCGGAACCGCTGACCGCGAAAGTCCCTGAACTCCCTGACACGACGGTCTGAGCTGCGATAGCCCCGACTGTTGGTGCAAGTGCCGCGCTGACGGTGACCGTCGTCGTTGCCGTGCTGCTACCGCAGCTCGTCGATGTGGTCAGTGACAGGTTGATGACGGTGGCGGTGCCGACGACGGGCGCCGTGAAGACCGGTGCAGCGGTGGTGAGGCTGGAGAGGCTTCCCGACGATGGTGCCGCCCACGAGAACGTGGGAGCAGTACCAGTGCTGGAGCCGGCCAGCGTCACCGCTCCGCCCGATGCGACGGTGTAGGGACCGCCGGCATTCGCCTGCGGCGGTGCCGTGCAGACCGGTGGTGGCACGATGTTGCTTGGCCACGGGTTGAGCTGTCCGGCAATCACGCCCGTGAAGGATGTGTAGCCACCGCGGGCCAGGAACGGGATCGTGTTGAAGTTGTTCTCCACGATCGGTGTGCCGGGGATGTTCTCGGGGAAGATGTACTCACCGATCGGGGCGTGGTACTGACCGTAGAAGATTCCGTTGGCCGAGGTGGATGCGGAAGTATTGGCTGGGTTCTGGCTTTGCAGACCCTCGATCACGGCGCGAACTTCGCGAGTCGGAGGCAAGAAGCCGTTGTCGGGTCCGAAGACGCACTGCTTGTCGGGCCTGGCCGGAACCGAACCGAATGTTGCGCACGGTGGGCGGAAGCGCCAGCGGCCGCGCACGGCACCGAATGGTGGGCCTGGATCGGGCATGATCGTGCCCCAATCGCGATCGCTTGTGGAACCGTCGGGATTGACGTCGACGCCATACAAGTGCACGCCACGGGTCGGATCGGTCGTCATTCCCTCGAACTTGGTGCGGATCGCCGCCTCACCGGCGCCGAATACCGTCAGGCCGCCGGTACCGATCAGGCCAACCTCGATCGAGATGTAGGCCGGATTGGTGCCGGGCGCCGTGTAGATCGCGGTGTTGTTGACGATCGTGTGGGCGGAGATGTATGTGCCTGCGCCGTCGGCGATGAGCGTTCCGGCGAAGTTGATGTAGTCGCCGACCTCCAGCGGTGCCTGTAGTCGAGGATCGGAAGCACCACCGAATGGAATGTTCGCCGGGTCGTTCATCTGGAACGACGATGAGAAGGCTCCGGTCGCTGGGACGATCGGGCGGTTGCTGCGCGGGCAGAGAGAGTCGTCACCAACGAGTGGATCACTGCGCGGGAAGCACATCGGAAAGCCGGTCGCCGAGGTGATGGTCGGGTTGTCCTGGTCGACCATGAACCGCCCGTCGGGCGACATCGCCCGGCCATAGCGGCCACCGTTGCCGCTTGTCGGGTTGGCCGGATCGTTGATCCGCACCCGTGCACCGGTGGTCGGATCCCCGAGCACCCCACCGACGCGCATCTCGCCGGTGCCGTAGTCCATGTAGTTGATGTACCCGGCACCGCTATTGAGATCCTGCTGCGTGGCGTGCACGAGACCGGCGATGTACCGATCGCGCTTGGCCGGGTCGGGGTTGCCCGGGTCGAGAACCCTGTTGCCGACAGCCTGGAGCTCGTACGTGGTGAGTGGCTTGGGGCTGTCAGACATCGCCATGCCGGTCTGTGTCGGTCCGTACGGTGCCGGAGCCTGGGCGAAGAGCTCCTGCCATGTCAGCGCGCTGGCGGGAAGGATCACGATCGTCTCGGCGGGCACGACGATCGTGTGACCGTTCAGCCGCATCGTGCCACCGCAGTGCGCCGCCTGGGGAAAGCCCTTTGCATCGAGGCTCGGCCCTGCGGCGCTCATGCATGCCTGATCCAATTGCGCATCCTGCAGAAACCCTGTGATGTCGAACTGAGTGCTGGATGGCAACACGGGGTTCACCGCTGCAGGAGCCGGCGGGAGGATGGCGGCCGAGACGTGATCCAGCAACACTGGAATTCCGGCCACCAACGTCAGAGCCGCAACGGCCCTGAACTTGCGCGACGTTGGACGCCTCGCCGAACTACGCAGCCGCCGCTCTGCGAGGGCGCGTCGAACTCGACCCGAGAATGCATTCATGTTTCGTCCCTACTTTCGTCCCTATCCGACTCCACGACTTTGGCAAACGTCATTTGCCGCCATAGATGCCGGACCGACCCCCGTCCGAAGGTCATGGAGAACGTACGTCAACCGCCGACAACAATCTATTGTCCATTAGTACTAGTACTCGCGCCTCACGGGCCGACGGTCAGCAAAGTGATCATGCCCTGCGCGTAGTGATACGCGCTGCCGGTCGTCGCATTTGCACAGCCGAGGATGTACCGCCCGGGCGTGAGGTCGACGATCAGTGTCGAGGTCTTGCCTGCATCCGTCCTATGACTGTCGGCCAGGATGCTCGGCGCATCTGGTCGTGAGAACTGGGCATCGGCGAACATGGCCTCCAGGCCACTCAGGCTCGACGGAGTCGGGCTCGACTCAGGAATGCGTGCCACCTCCAAGTCGTGCGACTCGGCTCCTACATTCTGCAGGACAATGCGTGTGACACCGGCAGCAGCTGTCGTCGGGCCATCGAAGCCGTACTCCTTGGCGGCATAGGACAACGTCTGTGTAGCGACCAGAGCGGCGACCGGAGCGACGTTCGCGTTCGCGTTCGCTGCGGCGGTAGGGCCGGCGCCAGTGGCGGTCGCCGCAGCTTCAACGTGGATCGAACCGAGATCGCCGAGAGATGCCCAATACGAGAAGCCCACGACATAGACACACGTGGCGCCGATGACGACGCGGCCGACAAGATCGAGGCGAGGGGGCCTCCGAGCGTTTGCATAGCGTGACTTCAAGAATGGCCACAGCGCGACGACGGTGAGCACCTCGAACACGACTGACATCACGTCGGAACGCCCGATGGTGCCGCGGATGCCCTTCGATGGACCGAACGGAAGTCCGACCGCGCGATCCCAGGCCCACACGACGATTGGCACAACACTCGCCACGATCCCGGCAGCGGCGACCATGGGCCTCAGTCGTGCGATGAGGAGCACAGTCATCAGACCTTCGACCAACGCGAGGACAAAGAAGAACACACCGGCGGCGTGCCACACTTGGGCGTGTTGATCGATCACGCTCCAGTGCAAGAACTGCGTGCCGAGCAAGCACACGGTTGCCACGGCGACTCGCACCGTGGCAGAGCGAGCTTCGAATAGGGCAGGCGTAGTCACGACGTCGCGGTCGACCATGGCTTCTGGCCACGCAAGTGTCGACGCGTGGGTCTGCCGGTCGTGCGAGGTGCGTTGCTCTGTGCCGACTGTCACCGCTGCACCTTCGCCGACGAGCTCGTCGAGGCATCCCTCATTTCCTTGCGCCGAACCCAGAGCAGCAGGCACGAGACGAGGGCGATCGGAGCGAGCACCAGGATTCCTTCATCCCAATTGAACCCGCTGGCATGTGCGTACATCCGTCCTCGTCCTTCGAATTTGGTTCCGGGTCACGTCGATCGTCGAGGTGACAATCAGATGATTGCCAGGCTCTCGGTTGTTTGACTGTTCGGTTCATCGGCTTGCGCAACCTCCGTCACGCACCGGTTCCACAGCCGTCCTCCGCGGAGAGCCAGCACCCAAACTGCCAGCACGAGGTTGGTGATCAGCAGCACGATGCTGGCATAGATGCCCGCACGAAGGTGCACGATCAACGTCGCATGGCGCGCAGCGCAGAGTGCTGCGCACGTTCCGCGGCTACTGACCTCGCCGGCTCCTGGCAGGCCTGCAACCGACGTCGCATGAGTGGAATGCATGATTCCCAGTTGACCGGCCTGAATGTTGTAGTCATGCACCGAGTTGCTCGCCACCTGTCCAATGCTCACGACGGTCGTGATCGCAATGATCAACACAGCGGCCAACGCGAGCTGCACCACTTCCCTCCGGCTCTGTCCGACCCAGCGCCGCGTCACGACCAGCGCGGCAGCTACAGCCAGTATGAACAGCGGCAGCATCAGCGTCGAGTCGCGCAACCAGTGCGAGAACGGCGACTGGAGGTCTTCGATCGCCCCGACCGCCCCGCGCAGGGAGGTCACCACGAACCCATCGATGTAGGCGATGACGATCGCGCACACCGCGACCGTCACACCACTCACCTGCAGCTGTGTCATCGTTCCGTCTCCGCTCGAGCTGGGGGCTCCACGGCGCGTTTGTCGTACCAACACGTCTTGTCTCCTTCGTTGTCTCGAACCGTTTACGGCGTGATTTCCCAACCGAACATCATGGCGTGATCCTCGTGGGCCAGGTTGTGGCAGTGCGCCACGTACGGGCCGACAAAATCTCGGAAACCGCGGTACACGATCACTGACTCACTTGGGTCCAGCGCCACCAGATCCTCTCTCGAGGCGTCCTCGGGGTGCCCGTTGTCCGCAGTGGTCACAACTTTTCCATTGCGCATCACGGTGCGGTGCTCCTCCATGTGGAGGTGGAACGGGTGCACCCATCCCCCACCGCCGTTGCGGATCTCCCACAGGTTGAAGCTGCCCACCTTCTGTTGCGCCAACGGCGACTTGCCCGCCTTGTTGGTGAAACTGGTCGCCACCGTCGCGGGATCGAACTGCTTTCCATTGATCAGCCACTCGATCTCACCGCCGACGCTGCCGCGCTCGACCTCGAAGATCAGGCGATTGTCCAGCAGGCTCTGCCAGGTCGACGGCAACGGCGGCACATCGCGCATCAGACCGGTTGGGATGACGCTGTTGTCGGGAACGTCGTCTCCGATGACGAACTTCAGCACCGGCACCATGTAGGCGGGGTCGGGAACGGACCGCGACGAGTTGGTCCACATCCGCCCGTCGGGCATCTTCATCACGTTGGTCAGGTAGATGACGTCGCCCTTCGTGGTCGGCGTGCCGTCTTGGTACCTGGTGAAGTCGATGATCATCTCGCGGCGCTTGGCCGGCCACAACTCGAACGAGTCGCGCGGGATCGGGTACGGCAGGAGCCCACCGTCCGACGCGATCTGGGTGAACTTCATGCATTGCTGCGCGTCCGGAATCCGGTACTGCCCTTGGAGTTCACTGCCGGTGTAGCCCAACGACACCGACGACTTCGGTCCCTGCGTCGAGCTCATCAACTTGAACTCGTAGATCCGCGATATGGAACAGTCCAGGAACCGGAAGCGATACTTGCGACGCTTGACCTCCAACACCGGATTGGCGATGCCGTTGACGGCGAAGATGTCGCCGACGAAACCGTGGTTGGGGAAGTGCTTGTAGAACGTCTTGCCCCACCACTCCGGGTGAGTGCGCGGGTTCTTCGCCAGCGGGAACTCGCCCATGCCGTCGTGGATGTCCTGATGGGTGGTCACACCATCGTCGAGACGAAAGTCGAAGAACGCCAGCGGGATGTCGTAGGCGACGTCGAAGGAGCCGTCCGGGTTATCAGTTCGCACACCCGGCAATCGCAGTCCCCGGGTCTCATCGCCCATGTCCATGCCGTTCTTCGGGTCATAGATCGGATACAGCCCGACCATGCCCTTGTACACGTTCGAGCCGGTGTGATCCATGCGGTGATCGTGGAACCAGAAGAAGCTCTGCTTCTCGCGGTCATCACCGCCTGCAGGCCAGTTGAGGTACAAGTTGTCGACCCATGTCTGCGGCGCGTAACCAGTGCCCTTGGGACCATATTTCATCGAATAGTGCGGGTTGCCATCACTCTCGGGCGCTGTGTGACCGTTGTGCAGGTGGGTCAGGAACGACCAGTCCGGTGCGCCGAAGTCTTGGCGGTCGAGGTTGAGGGGATTCTCGTGCAGATGATTGTCGAAGCGCACCAGCGCCGGCTTGCCGTATTCGGCATTGATCATCGGCCCTGGGAACGTGCCGTTGAACCCGTAGATCGTGCTCGCCGGCAACGTCCGCACCGTGCCTGGCGCGTAGGTGTTGCCGGCTGCGTCGAACGATGCCGTCGGAACCCCTAACGAGTTGATCGGCAGCACCTGTGACGAGGTGAACGAATGAGCGTTTACTTGCACGTTGATCTTGTAGACGATCGGATCGGGATAGCCGACCTTGTCCGGCCACATCTGGTGGCCGTAGTTGCGCATCGAGTTCTGCTGGTCGTATCCAGGTCCCGGCGGCTTCGACCAGTTGGTGTAGTCCGACCAGGGAACCGGCCTCAGCGCCTTCGGGATCGGCAACTCGTCACGGAACGGCGAGACGAGCAGTGGGCTCGTCGGGAAGACCTCTTTGTAAATCGAATCGGCCCATGCAATCGAGGCCGCATCGAACAAACCGTCAGCGGTCATCAGACCTCTGCGCCGAAGCTGTGGCACGATCAAGGCACTGGTGGCGCCGAGGGCAACGGCTGCGGTGCCGGCTGCGCCCAGCTTCAAGAAGGTCCGGCGTGGCAGCTGGCCTGAGTCCTTCGCGTCCTCAGACATGAGACGTCACCTCGATCGCGGCGATCGCGAGCACGAAGCCCTGTGAGTTGGCGCGCCATACCAAGCGCGATGCGATAAATATCCGTCCGTCCACTTCGTCCCTCTCAGAAACCGCCGGTCCGGCGATTCGTCCAGTGCAGTGTCGGGCACCCTGTTCAAAGTGTCAATGGGTCTCATGAAGTACGCACAGGTCGCCGCATTCTTTGATTTCCTCCACCGAAAGTCGTAGAACCTGCGGTCATTTTCAGCGGTCAGTGATCGGGCGTTGACTCAGCGCGCGTCAGCGGAGAGAGTTTGGGTGCCTCGGCCGAACGCCGTCAGAGCCTCGGACGGACTTCACCCGTGCTTTGGTGCTGGCACGAACGTTCGCTGGTGCGCCGATGAACAGTGAGTTTCACCTCGACGGCTCGTCACGCAACGTCGGCGCCCACAGCAGAACTTGACGATTTCTGAATGATTTCACATCCGGATCGGCGTCTGTGCCGAACCATGTGGGATATCCACACGAGCGGCACTTGAGCCCTCGTTCGACGAGGAGGCTACATGTCAAGGCTGCAACATCTACGAAGCGCTGTGGGGTGGAAGAAAGGTCTTGCCGGCGCGGCAGGGCTTGCCATGCTCTCCGGCGTGTTCATCAACGAAGGCGGCCCTGGGGCCGTCACGGCGTCCAGCCACCGCGAAGCTCCGTTGATCGCCGGCGATCCGCGCGCCGACAACACCGACGTGTACGCGTTCGTGAGCCCCGATGACGCCAACA
>JANMQX010000163.1:0-2259 GCA_031370745.1 Ilumatobacteraceae bacterium | reverse complement strand
GAGGATCAACGACGCCGCGACGCGCCGGTCGCGCGCACGTCGCTCTGATGTTCTGGGGGCCGCCGGAGCAGCTCGCTGGGTGACCACGGACGAGTTCTGGGGCCACGGAGACGCGACCCTAAGCGGGCGACGGACTAATTGCGCTTCGAGACATGTTGCGTGTCGGGAGGCAGTCCGGTCAGCGGCTCTACTGCTGGTGCTGCGTCTAGCCGACGCGCCATAACTGCCTGATCGATCCGCGCCGACCCGGAAATACGCGAACCGAGCAGAACGCGCGCCCCAGAACACGCCAACACTCGGGATGGCCGGAGAGCGCTGATCGGCGCTTATGCCGGTGTCAGGTCCTGCGTTCGTAGGTCGTGACGGTGACGCCGTCTGCGAGCTCGTGTCTGCGAGCTGATCGAATTTCGAGCACGCTGTCAGTGAAGTCTGCAGGGCGTGTTCGGCTGCCGCTTTCGAAGAGGCGGTTGAACTCGTCATCGCCGAGCAAGTCGCACACGAGAGCAGTCACCGATCCCGAGGCGGTTAAATGCGCTCGGACCTTGGTGATGATCGATTGATAAATGCGTCACGAAGGCGTTGGTGTTCGCATTCTCGTGACGAGCCGTTCGGCTAACGCGACCGTTGTGAGGTGTGTGTTGGCCTTGGGAAGGTCCGGCATCACAGATGCGTCGCAGACTCGAAGGCCTGTGTAGCCGATCACATTGCAGTCCGGGTCGACCACGGCGGCAGGATTGCCGGGCTGTCCCATTCGGCAAGTGCCAACCGCATGGACGTAGTCGGTGACTGTGGCCCGCAGCCAAGCGTCAATCGACGCATCGTCGTGGAGGTCGTCGATCGGAGTGTTCAGTGCGAGGATTTCGCCGGAGATGTCCGTGATGGCCGGATGGCGAAGGATGTCGATGATCCGGCGCGTGCAATCGCGAAGACGAACAAGATCGCGCTCGTCCGCCAGCATACGGAACTCGACAACTGGGTCGTCGTGGGGATCGTCTGACTCCAAGCGAATCTGGCCAGTCGAAAACACACTCATGACCGCGCCTAAGACACGCGCACCGACACACGCTTCCTCGCTCGGGCCGACGCCGTTAAACCACAAGATCTGCATGTCGTTGAGCCCGGCACCCGCTAGCCCCGATGTGTAGCGCGTAACCGACGTCATCACGGGCGCGGTCGGGGAAGCCATCCGCCCCGCCGGTTTTAGTGGCACTTCGAATCCGGTCGTGGCTGCGTGATCCTTGAGGTTCGCGCCAACGGCGAGACCGTCGTGGATGCCGACGCCGGATCGCAACAGGATCGCCGGTGAGTGGATCGCGCCAGCGCTCACGACCACCTCCCGCGCTGCGATCTCTTCGCCATCCGCAGTTCGCACCCCCACTGCCCGCTTCCCATCGAGAAGGATGCGATCGACCAGAACGTCGCCACGGACCGACAGGTTCGCCCGGGATCGAGCCGATTCAAGATACGCGTCGTTGGTCGACACGCGCCGACCGTCGCGCAACGTCAATGCCCATCGGCTGATGCCAGTCGAACCCGGGAGGTGGTAGTCGTCGCATGTTGCGTAGCCGAGTTCGGTCATTGCGGCAATCATCGATAGGTCGAACGGTGCTCGCCCGTCGAATTGCGTTCGAGAGAGCGGGATCGGGCCACCGCGGCCGTGCAACCCGTCGCCGCCGTAGTCGGCGTCGTCCTCGACCTCCAGAAACGTTTCCAGCATCTCCGCCCAACCCCATCCAGTGCACCCGAACTCATCGACCCAGCGGTCGTAGTCCTCGGGCAGGCCGCGGATCGCCGCCATCGCGTTCACCGATGACGATCCCCCTGCACCACGACCACGCGGGTAGACCGATGCGGTCTGACCCGCAGCGCGGATGGCAAGCAGATTCGGCCAGATCCGCCCCGGTGTGCTCACAGCGTCGAAGAAGTTTGCGCCCCGAATACTGTCGGGCGCACTCGCCGAAGTGTGATCTGGGCCAGCCTCGATCAACAACACCGAGATATCGGGTCTCTCGGACAGACGAGCCGCAAGCACAGCACCAGCTGAACCGGCGCCGACCACCACGAAGTCGAATGGATCGCTCGACATGGCCCCTCCATTGCAGCGTCGGCGCAGAAGCATCAAACCTAACCGCCTCACACGACCCGCATCGATGGCGACGACGCCAACCCACGTTCCAAGGTCAGGGTTCAATTCCCGTCGGCTCCACGTCACAACGGTTCGGCTCTCGGATCACCCGTCGCGTTTCTGCGCGCCCAGCT
>JANMQX010000147.1:0-8325 GCA_031370745.1 Ilumatobacteraceae bacterium | reverse complement strand
CGGCGAATGGGTTGCCCGGGCAATGGGTCGGTAGTTCGTGCGGGTCTCTCTCGTTGGCGTGCGCGACGAGGCCTAGATCCGCGGCCACCGGAGAACCTACGTCGGCAGCCAGCCCGGGCGATTCGCCCCGGCTGGCTGCCGACGTAGGTTCGCCGGTGACCGCGGATCTCGGCCTCGTCGCGAACGCCACCGAGTGAGACCCGCACGAACTTGCGACCCATTGCCCGGGCAACCGATTCGCCGAGACTGGTTTTGCCGACGCCTGGAGGACCGACAAGCGTGAGGACAGCGCCCGATTGCCGGGCAAGGCCATCACTCGGCTGGATGTCGCGCGCTACCCGGAGCTTGCGGACGGCGAGGTATTCGACGATGCGATCCTTCACTTCGTCGAGGCCGTAGTGGTCGGCGTCGAGGACCGCTCGGGCCTGATCGAGGTCGAGCTGATCTTCGGTGCGCGTGTTCCACGGCAGTTCGATGATCCGATCGAGCCAGGTACGGATCCATGAGTGCTCCGGCGACTGCTGGCCCATGTGTTCGAGGCGGTCGATTTCCTTGTACACGGCATTGGCGGCCTTGTCGGGCAGCGCCAACGCGGCGACCTTGGTGCGGTACTGACCGACGACGTCGTCGTCGCCCTCGCCGAGCTCCTTGCGGATTGCCGCAAGCTGCTGGCGGAGCAGGTATTCACGCTGTTGCTTGTCGACGCCTTCGGTGACGTCGGCGCGAATCTGTGCGGTGACCTGTAGTTCGGCGAGATGGTCCTTGGCCCAGGCCATCACCAGATCGACACGCTGACCGATATCGATGGCGGCGAGCACTGCCGATTGATGATCGAGGTCGGCTTCGCTCCAGGTCGTGACGGCGTCGGCCAACTGGCCGGGATCGGCGACGCTGCGCAGGATCTCGGGGAGGCGGCGGCTGTTACGAAGCTTGGCGATCTCTTCCAGTACAACGCGCAGCTCACGTGTTGCCGACTCGACCCGCGGGGTCGGACGGCCGTCGGCGATGAGGGTGACCTCGACATGATCGCTGCCGCGCTCGCTCGGGTGACGGGCGACGATCTGGGCACGAACCTCGGCCTGCACGATGGCGGCCATCTCCCCGTTGGGCATCGGCCCGGTGTTGGGCACGCGGGCCACGACGCCGATGTCGCCGGCGGCTTCGTTGTGCAACACCACGCGGCCGTCGCCCGCAGAAGCCGCTTCGACAGCGGCCCGCGACGCATCGGACGCGAGGGCGAACGTGAACACCGTGCCTGGCAGCACGACGGTTGGCACGGTGAGCAGCGGCAACGAGAGCTGCCGGGTATCGAGATCGTTCATAGGTTCGGAGGGTAACAACACAAAACTTGAGTTGCTACAACTCAGGATTATTGCGCGATAGTGATCGCTTGTTGCAAGGCCTCGGACCACGAGGCTCGTTCACCGATCAGCTTCCGCAGCCGCATCACCGGTTTGGGCATGTTCACGCCCAACACGCCCCGAAGTCGGCCGCCGTGGCCGTACATCGCCATGAAATTGCCGTTGAGGTCGCCGGCAACGACGTGCACTTCGTCGTCGCCGTGGGCCCGACCGACGTATTGGATTCGACTATCGAACTGATCGCTCCAGAAGAACGGCACCGGTGCGTAGGGAGTCGGTGCCTGCCCCGCCAATTCGGCCAGCAGGTTCTTTGCGGCAGCTTGGCCCTGTTCGGCGGCATTCGACCAGTGCTCGACGCGCATCTCCTCGCCCGCATCGCCGAACAGGTTGTTGACCCATCGAGCACAGTCACCTGCGGCGTAGATCCCAGGCGCGGCGCGCAGAGAGTCGGTGCAGACGATGCCGTCACGGATCTCCAAGCCGCTGCCCTCGACCCAGTCCGTTGCCGGCGACACACCAATCCCGACGACAACTACATCGGCCGCGACCAACTCGCCGTCGCCCAAACGAACACCCGTGGTCCGTCCATCCTCACCCTCGATTCCGGCGATCTGCACGCCGCAGCGCACGCTCACGCCGTTGCGTTCGTGCACCCTGGCCACGACCTCGCCCATCTCGGCTCCGAGGCCGCGCATGAGCGGAGCCGGCGCGCCCTCCAGCACGACTACCGCACAGCCACGTTGAGCCGCGGTTGCGGCGACCTCGAGGCCGATGAACCCAGCGCCGATCACGACAACACGTGGCCGACCTTCCAACCGGCGACGCAAGGCCAGCGAGTCGTCGAGCGTTCGCAACATCGTCACTCCGTCGAGGTGGGGCTGGTCCGGCAACTGCCGCGGCGTGCTCCCCGTGGCGGCAATCACGCCGTCGGCAGCGAGCGTTTCACCCGACGCCAGAGTCACCGTGCGATTCGTTGCGTCGAGCGCGACGGCGACGACCCCAAGTCGCAGATCGAGACCGAGGCTGTCGAGCTCATCGGGCTTTCGCAACCGAATGCGTTCCGGTTCCCAGTCGCCCTTCAGCAACGCTTTGCTGAGCGGCGGTCGGTCGTAGGGCTGATGCGATTCGGCGCCGACCAAGGTGATCGTGCCGGCGTAGTCGCCTCCGCGTAACGACTCGCATGCCCACAACCCGGCCAGCGACGCACCGACAACGACTATGCGATCCATGACGACGAGCTTCGCGCATCGTCGTACGATCGCCGCGATGACCGAGACGATCACCCTCGAAGGTTGGCGCGGCCCGTGGCCCGACGACGACAAAGACGCCAACTTGAAAGCCGACATCGCCTTGTACTCTCACGTCGACCCGCTGCGCACCGTGCGAGGTCTCTCGGATTCGATCAACGTTCCGGTCGGCGCGATCGTGCACTACGTCCTGGCCCGGTGGGCGAGCGAAGGCGCCTCGGGTCTGCTGGAACTGGGCCCGACCATGTCACGCCGACTGCTAAAGGTATGCATCGACGCCGAGGCTTCGGCATCGGAGGAGGCCCGGCTTGGCGCGTACGACCAACTGAGCCAGATGATCTCGTGGCTCAACTACCCGCTCGATCATCCCGAGGTCTACGACATCTGACGACGACACGCAGCTACGTGCAGACGGTGCAGTGCACGTCGGGATCGGGCTGCCGCCGGATCAGGTCGCGGACCCAGTCGACCAATGGCACGCCGTCGACCGTCTCTGTGTAGAACTCAGGTTTGCTCAGCACAGTGTGCGAAGTGCCTGGCGAGATGTAGCTGAGCAGATCGACACCGGATTGCTCGATGTGAGTCTCGTTCTTGTCGATGAGAGAAACCAGATCGTTGGCATCGAAGCCCGCGAGCCCGGCGAAGAAGGTCTGTACTCCGTCGAACGCGTAGTCGTGGCGACCGAAGATGATGTCGGGATCGTGTTTGTGCGCCTGGATGAACAGTCCGGGCAAGCTCCAAGTCGCTGCCGTCAGTCCTGCGTTTTCGGGCCACGGTGGAATCGCCCTCGCGGTGCCCCACAACGAACCGATCGTGTTGTTGATCGCTGGTACGTCGGGATATGCGCCGGAGCCGTCGGCGAGGACGGTGATCTCCGCGTTGGGCAGCAAGTCATGGGCCAGACCGGCGTACAGCGGGGTCGGTGCAGAGCCGGCGCTCTCGCCGGTAACCACGAGTTGGGTGGCGTCGGGGAAGTGCACCGCCAGATCCCTCAATGCGGTCGAGGCGTCGATGGAACCCTTGTGCTGCACGGTCAGGTTCGGGCCATAGACGTGTGTGGAGTTGCCGAGGTGAACGTCGCCGGTGCAATACGGAGCGAAGACGAAGGAATAGTCGGCGAGCGGGTTGCGTGTGTTGGCGAAGTCGAAGATGCCCGTCGAGATGTTGTTCGGATCATCGCCGGCCCCGACCTTGGTCTTGTACGACCCACTGTCGAACGCGCATGTGGTCGGGTCGAAGCAGGCACCTCCCCCTTGCAGGAAGAAAACAACCTTGTTGCGATCGCCCTGGTGGATCCAGTAGCTGTATGGGCTTCCGTCCGCACACATGCATTCACTCGGAGCGGAGACTTTTTCCCATCCCGCAATCGGCGCCAGCGCAGTGATGGCTGCTGGGGTGGTCGTCGCCGATGTTGTCGCTGTTGTTGCTGTAATCGTTGCAGCTGGCGCGGTCGCCAGTTCCGTCGGCACGACGAAGGCCTCGGTAGACGACGTCGCAGGTGTCGACGACGAAGTCGTCGAACCGCTCGAGCACCCAGCGAACGCACCGAGCACAACAAGCGCAGCCGCGGCGACGGACCTCATGGAGCAATGACCGTGTCGAGCGAGGCCTTGAGCGTCATCACCACCTGATCGAGCTCGTCGTCGGCGATGACGAAGGGGGGCGCGATCATCACGGCACTTGCCACGGGACCGGACCCGGCTGGATATATCCATACGTCGCGCCGCAGGGCTTCGGCGACAACTTGCTGGTGCGGGACGTTGAGCTCGATGCCATAGAACATGCCACGCCCGCGAACCTCGACGACTGCGGGATGATCATCGAGCTCGGCGTGGAGGCGATCCCCCAGGACCCCGCCCATCTTGGCAGCACGCTCGACGAGGCCTTCGCGCTCCATGATGTCGAGCACTGCAACGCTGGCTGCGCACGCCGAGTCGTTGCCGGTGAACGTGAAGTACATGAAGCCGGCGTCGGTCAGTGCCTCGGCAACCTCTGTGCGAGCGGCGACCGCGCCCATCGGCACGTATCCCCCGCCAAGGCCCTTGCCGCCGACGATCACGTCCGGCTCGAACGGGAAATGCTGGAACCCGAAGTTCAAACCGGTGCGGCCATATCCGCACATCACTTCGTCAGTGATCAGCAAGATGTCGTAGCGATGACAGATGTCGGTGACGACTCGCCAGTAGTCGTCACTCGCAGTCAGGCAGGCACCTGCGGCGCCCGTGATGGGCTCGGCAATGAACCCGGCAATGGTCTCGGGGCCTTCGCGTTCGATGACCTCGACGACTGCTTCGGGATCGTTCCACGGGACCTTTGGGAAGGGAAGCATCAGCGGCTCGAACCCGACTTGGCGGGTGCTGTGGCTGGCGACCGCAATGGTGCCGAGTGTCATCCCGTGATAGCTGGGATGACGGCCGACGACTTTCCACCGCTCCGGGCGGCCTTTGCAGAGCTGGTAGCTGCGAGCCAGACGAAGCGCCGAGTCGGTGCTCTCGCTGCCGCCGCTGGTAAAGAAGACCTGTGTGAAGCCCTCCGGCAGCCACCGTTCGACGAGACGGTCGCGCAGCGCCAGGCGCTGTTCGCTTGGCCAGATCGGTACCGAGTAGGCACCGTTGACCATTGCCGCGTGGGTGGCATCGGCAACTTCTCTGCGCCCCCACCCGATGTTGCCGACGACGGCACCGGCGGCACCGTCGAGAATTCGCCGACCGTCGGCGCACAGCAACCAACAACCCTCGCCACCGACGATTGTCGGTTGCTGGCTGTCGTTTGGCACGAATTGGTATCGAGAGTCGTTCACCCGCTCATTCTCGCACCTCCACATCCGCCAAGTTGTGGCGGAACATGATCGACAGGCGTGGTCCGGCGGCAGCAACCTTCGGGACGCAATGCTCCCAATCGTGTTGGCACGAACCCCCCATCACGAACATGTCTCCGTTGCCCAAGTGCCACGCGCGGGAACGACCGCCACCGCGCGGACGAACGTGGAAGGGTCGAGGTTGACCCGTGCTGACGATGACCACCGTCGGGTCCTCCAAGTGGTAGCGCTCGCGGTCGGAGTGCCACGCCACAGAGTCGCGGCCGTCGCGATACAGGTTGAAGCCGATCGAGTCGAAAGGTCGCGCGTAGTGGTTGGTGAGTGCCGCGCGGGCTTCGGAAAGCACCGGCGCGGCCTCGGCGTCGGCCGATGCGGTATTCCACCACGACGTCAGGCGAGGCTCTGGCAAACGGCGGTGGTACATCGTGACCTCGCGCTGCTGCCACGGCAATGCGGCAACGAGCTCGGCGAAGATGAGGTCGGCACCATGGAGCCAGCGCGGTGCGTAGTCGATCCAGGATTCGCCATCGAGCCACGTACGTGTCACCGAGGTGAAGTGGCGATCGATGGACGGCTCGTCGAAGGCGAACAGACATTGCTGCCAGATGAAGTCGGCTTCGGAGACAGGATGCATCCGCCCATCTTCATAGATCGAACGCGTGTTCGCAAGCCGCCGGACGTAGGGTCTCGCCGTGGTGATCGAGATCGACGACGTACTCGACGGCCGGCTCGGCGACTATCGCGGACTGCGCGAGCGAGGCAAGGAGAGCGACGAGTACTTCGTCGTCGAAGGGTTGACCGCGATCGAGCGGTTGCTCAGGTCGAGGTATCCGGTCCGGTCCGTCCTGCTGACACCGGCGACGTACGCGCGCATCGCCGACCAACTCGGAGTTGTCACCACGTATTTGTTGTCGGCTGCGGCAATGTCGTCAGTGGCAGGTGTCAATTTGCACCGAGGTGCGGTCGCCTCGGCCTACCGGCTGCCTGCGCCCTCGCTCGACGAGGTGTTGCCCACAGCGAAACGCATCGTGATGCTCGAGGGGATCAACGATCACGAGAACCTCGGTGCCATTGCCCGCACAGCTCGTGGGCTGGGCGCCGACGCGTTGGTTCTCGATCCGACATGCGCAGATCCGTTCTACCGGCGAAGTGTGCGCGTCTCGATGGGCGAGTTGTTGCACCTACCGATCGTGCGCTGCGCGAACTGGCGAGCGGCCTTCGACGAAACTGCGGTCGCCGGCTTCGAGATGTGGGCCCTCACGCCGTCGCCGGAGGCCACAGACATCTTCACATTGGCTCCGCCACGTCGATGGGCCCTGGTCGTCGGCGCGGAAGGACCTGGCCTATCTGACGAGACACTGGCCCGCTGCCTCAACGTTCGGATCCCGATGCGCAACGGCGTCGACTCGCTCAACGTCGGTCATGCCGTCGCCGCTGCCTTGGCCCGCTGACGCGAGATACGCCCTATGGCGTGCGCGACCAAACGAAAGGCGGTCAGCGCGCCGATTCCATTGACGTCGCGATCGGCAACGAACTCGACGAGATCGAAGCCGGCGATCCTCGCCCGCTCGGCGACTCCGTCGATGACCTCGATCGCTTGGAAGTAGGTGAGTCCACCAGGCTCTGGTCCGATCACCCCCGGCACGATTGACGGATCGAGTCCGTCGACATCGACCGTGATGAACACATCGCCGCCAGCAGGTAGCCGGTCGAGCACCTGCTCGACTCCGAGGCGATGCACATCGTGCGCGGAGAAGAAATGTACGCCGCGTTCTTCGGCGGCGGCGAGATCCTCTGGGCGGGCCGAGCCGACGCCCCTGCGGCCGACTTGGATCATCTCGCCGATATGAGACATCTCAGCGGCGCGGCGCATGGTCGAGGACAGGCCCCAACGCTCGCCGTGCACCTCGTCGCGCCAATCGATGTGCGCATCGATCTGCACAACCGTGATCGGCCCGTGCCCGGCATAAGCCTGTAGTACAGGAATAGGGATCGAGTCGTCGCCACCGAGCACCACGGGCACAGCGCCTGCCGCCAACACCGTTTCGCACGTGTGCCGGATCGCGGCACGGTTGGCCTCGTGCGCCGTGTCGTCCCATGGCACGTCGCCAAGGTCGGCCGCTGTAGTTCCGTTGACCAACATCGGTCCATCGAGATCGAAGTTGTGATGATGACGGATGCCGGAGTACGTGGCCGACGCCGCGCGGATCGCACCGGGTGCGTCTTTGCAATACGGCCCCACCGAGGCGTACGGCGTCGCGCATGGCGCACCGATCACGACGATGTCGACGGATTGCAGATCGTCGGGAGTGGCCGACGGCAGACCGAGGAACGTCCCGGAATCGTCGGCGTCGAACATCGATCCAAGACTTGCCATCCCCCCAGCATCGCCGATAGCCGTCGTCCGGACGGCACTGACATCGCGGATCGGCGTTGTCGCCCGAATGGGTGATATTTCTTGATTCCGTCACCCACTGAGGTTGCGGGATGGCAACCAGTGAGAACCGGCGCTGAGCAGCGGATATTGCCTGACCGCAACCATTGACAGCAGCGAATTTCGTGAGAAGGTTTGCTATGAATTTTGGGGACGGGTGGGAAAGGTCCATGCGCGCAATCAGTCGCGGATCACGCGCCAGGCGGGTGAGTGCGCCGGCAGGGGCGTGGGTGATGGCGCTTCTCGCGCTAGCGGGTTTGGTGCCCCTTCTCGCCGTCACCTTCCCTTCGCTCTCAACGGCGTTGGCGGCATCACCACCGGTCGCTCGTGCAGATGTGGCCCGTACTGATGCGGCGACAACAGTGAATGTGTTCGTCACGGCCAACGACTTCGATCCCGACGGCGACCCGTTCAGCATTGTCAGCATCGCCACCCCGGCACACGGCACCGTCGTCAATGGCGGTT
>JANMQX010000115.1:0-4225 GCA_031370745.1 Ilumatobacteraceae bacterium | reverse complement strand
TCATCACTGCCGAGCGAATCTGTGGCGTGCTGATGCTGACAGCGTTCAGTCAGCGCGAAGTGATCGAAGAAGCCCGCGACGCGGGTGCACTGGCGTACCTCGTCAAGCCCTATCAGAAGAGCGATCTGATTCCCGCGATCGAGGTCGCGATCGGACGCTTCCGCGAGATGCAACACCTCACCGGTGAGGTCGATGGTCTGGTCGAGCAATTGGAATCGCGCAAGCTCATCGACCGTGCCAAGGGCGTGCTGATCGACGAGTGCGGGATGCGCGAGGGCGAGGCGTTCACGTTCATACAACGCACTGCAATGAGCGAGCGTTCGCGGATGCGCGAAGTTGCCGAACGAGTCCTGGCCGGCACGCTGCGCCCGTGAAGCTGCTACTGCTCGATGGCAACTCGCTGACCTATCGCGCCTTCTACGCACTGCCGACCGACATGGCGACAGCATCAGGCCAGGTGACGAATGCCGTCTTTGGTTTCACCTCGATGTTCGCCTACCTGCTGAAGGATCAGCATCCGGATGGCGTGATGGTCGCATTCGATCGGCCCGAGAAAACCTTTCGCCACGACGCCAATCCGCTGTACAAGGCGCAGCGCGAGGCTGCGCCAGACATCTTGCGTCAACAGATGGGTTTGGTGCGTGAGGTACTCGACGCGTTGCACGTGACCGTCATCGATCTGGCCGGGTGGGAGGCAGACGACATCTTGGCGACCGTGGCAGAACTGGCCAAGGCAGATGGCCACGAGGTGATCATCGTCACGGGCGATCGCGACAGCTACCAACTGGTCGACGACCCTGGTGTGAAGGTGCTGTACAACCGGCGTGGTGTCAGCGACTACGCGCTGTACGACGAGGCTGGCATCAAGGACAAGACCGGTGTCACGCCGGCTCAATACACCCAGTACGCCGCGCTGCGCGGCGACCCGAGCGACAACCTCGATGGGATACCTGGGGTGGGAGAGAAGACGGCAGCCAAACTCATCAACACCTATGGCGGGCTCGATGGGATCTTCGCCAACGTCGAGGCACAGACTCCCAAGCTGCGCGCCTCACTGGCCGAGCACGAAGACCGCGTGCGCGGCAACGCCGAGTTGATGATCCTGCGTCGTAACGCGCCGATCGAGGTTGATCTGGCGGCCCTCACGATCGAGCCCGACGTCGACGAGGTTCGCCGGTTGTTCGACTTCTTGGAGTTCCGCGCGCTCACTGATCGGCTGTTCGAAGCGCTCGGCACGCCGGCTGCGCAACAGCCGTCGGCCGAGTTGCAGGTGTTGGAAGCGGAGATCTCAGACGTACCCGACGCCTCTGGCGCCGTGTCGATGATCTCGTCGCTCGACACGCTCGACGTGGTGGCGGCTTGGTCCGGCGATCCTGGTCGCAGCGACCTGATCGGGCTTGCGGTTGTCACCGACGTCGGCGGTTGCGAGGTCGCCTGGATTCCTGCGCGGATCTTGGCCGAGCCGGAAGTGCTCGCCGCGTTGGGGGCGCACCCTGCGCTGCGCGGTCACAATGCCAAGGCACTGATGCGCTGGGCGCTTGGCCACGGCGTCACGATCACCGGGCTGCGGATGGACGTGGCCATCGCCGCGTACCTGATCGACCCGGCCGACGTTCGATACGCGCTGGCCGACCTGCTGCGGCGGTACACCCCGTTCCAGCTGCCGGCTACCGCCGCTGCGTCGTCGGGTCAGCTCGACTTCAGCGAGGAAAGCGACGACGATCGACGGCTCGCCGGCCGAGGCGCACTGGCTGTCGCCCATCTGTCGTCGGCACTGCAATCAGCGCTCGACAAGCAGGGCATGGCCGAGTTGTACGCCACTATCGAGAACCCGTTGGTCGGGGTGCTTGCCGAGATGGAATACGTCGGTATCGCCGTCGACCTCACCGAACTACGACGCCTCAACGAGCGGCTCACGTCGGAGAGCGAGCGTCTGGCCACTGAACTACAACGTGTCGTCGGTCGCCCCTTCAACTTCAACTCGCCGGTGCAACTACGCGAGCTGTTGTACACCGAGCGGCAGTTGGCCCCGCAGAAGAAGACCAAGACCGGGTACTCCACTGACGCCGCGACGTTGCTGAGGCTGCGCGATGAATGGCCGGAGTTCATCGATCCCCTGATGCAGTACCGCGAGATGGAGAAGCTGCGCGGCACATACGGGATCGGGCTGATCTCCGAGGTTGCACCCGACGGACGCATTCATGCGACGTTCAACCAGACCGTCGCCCGCACCGGTCGGCTCAGCAGTGACCAACCCAACCTGCACAACATCCCTGTTCGCAGCGACGAGGGCCGACAGTTCCGCAAGGCGTTCGTGCCAGGGCCCGGCCACACCCTTCTCGTGGCCGACTACAACCAGATCGAGCTGCGCTGCATCGCCCACCTCGCGGCCGACCCCGGCTTGGTCGAGGCGTTTCGCAGCGGCACCGATATCCACAACGCGACGGCCTCGCGGGTGTTCGGGGTCGAGCCGAAGGACGTCACGATCGAAATGCGATCGAAAGCCAAGATGGTGAGCTACGGCCTTGCCTATGGCATGGAGTCGTACGGCCTTGGCCAACGGCTCGGAATCCCGACGGCGGATGCCGCGGTAATTCTCGACGCGTATTTCGTGGCCTTCCCGAACGTGAAGGCATACATGGATCGCACCGTCATCGAGGCACGCATGCGCGGGTACACCGAGACTCTGTTCGGCCGACGCCGTCCGATTCCCGAACTGTCGAACTCCAACTTCCGGATCCGCCAGGCGGGCGAACGCCAGGCAATGAACGCCGGCATTCAAGGCCTTGCCGCCGACATCTTCAAGGTCGCTTTGGTGCGGATTCATGCCGCACTCTCAGCGGTGAACGTGGCCAGCAGGTTGATCCTGCAGGTGCACGACGAAGTGCTGGTGGAAGTCCCCGAATCGGAGCGCGAAACCGTCGGCCCGATCGTGATCGACATCATGCGCAACGCCGCCAAGCTCGACGTCCCCCTGGAGGTCAATGTGTCCTGGGGCGCCAGCTGGGCCAGCGCCAAGGGCTGACGAGTACTCGTGACCGAGGGCCACCAGCACTGGTTCGAGCCAATCGCCGAGCATCTGGGATCCGCGTACCTTCGGTACTCGTTCACCAAGGGCACGACACAGGAGATCGATTTCGTCGTCGAGGCCCTGGGTCTGAAGGCAGGGGACCGCGTGCTCGACGTCGGCTGCGGGCCCGGAAGGCATTCGCACGAACTGGCGCGCCGAGGCATCTTGGTGCACGGCATCGACATCAGCCGGCGGTTCGTCGATCTAGCAGTGCAACACGCGCCGCCCGGCGCGACCTTCGAACGACTCGATGCCCGCTCGCTGGCGTTCAGAGACGAGTTCAACGCGGCGATCTGCTTGTGCCAGGGCGCCTTTGGCCTGATGACCGTTGCCGGCGAGAACCAGACCGTGCTCGCCGGGATCGCTCGAGCGCTCAGACCCGGAGCGACGCTGGCCCTCTCCGCGTTCAGCAGCTTTTTCGCCGTGAAGTACCACGAGTCGGCGACCTTCGACCCCGCCACCGGGACCAGCCACGAACGCACCGAGGTGCGCAACGAGCAGGGTCAGGCCATGGAGGTCGACCTGTGGACGACGTGCTTCACCCCGCGTGAGCTGCGGATGATGTGCGAGCAGGCGGAGTTGGATGTCGTCGACATCTGGAGCGTGGAACCGGGCGCCTATAGGCGCACGCCACCGTCGACCGAAACACCTGAATTCTTGGTGATCGCCCGTCGCGGCTGATGGAGGGTGCAATCGGCGCTGGTAACCTCTCACGGTCCGGAATTCGCCGGGCCATGCTTGCAGTGCTATTCGAAAGCGATTGTCCTTTGTCCGATACCTCGACCTTCTCCGTAGCCAGCGGTGCCATGGGCACCTTCGACGAAGAAGGGAATTACCAGCCCCGCCAAGTCACCGAAGACGACTTGGGCATGTCCTTTGCAGATGCCATCGAAGGCACGATGGTCGAAGTCGAAGACGGCCAGCTGGTGTTCGGCTCGGTCGTCAAGATCGACAAAGACGAGGTGCTCCTCGACATCGGCTACAAGAGTGAAGGCGTCATCCTCGCCCGCGAGTTGAGCATCCGTAACGATGTCAATCCGCACGAGATCGTCAAGCTCGGCGAGAAGATCGAAGCCCTCGTCCTGCAGAAGGAAGACAAAGAAGGCCGGCTGCTGCTGTCCAAGAAGCGTGCGCAGTACGAGCGGGCGTGGGGCA
>JANMQX010000114.1:0-3801 GCA_031370745.1 Ilumatobacteraceae bacterium | reverse complement strand
AGCGCGACCGGCAGCTCGCGCCGGTACGTACCAACGTGCGGAAGCGAGCGCGCCGAGTCTGGTTGCGCGATAGCCATCACACGATCTCCATCAAAAGCCGTCATAGAACAGCCTCACACCACTCCGAGGAACACAATCGTCACACACAAACGGCACGTCCGAAGGCAGGTCGAAGTGGTGTGGCCCGGAGCGGGCACTGCGAACGTTGCCTGACGCGGCGTTACTCCGTCGGTGGTCCCGGCAGCCCGAGTATTTCCCATGCGAGCCGGGTGTGCGCGCCCTTCACGCGGTTTACGGCCTGGGTGACCTCCACATCTGCCGTCAGCGACGCCAGCGCGTATGCGTCGTTGGCGTCCATATCGAACCGGACCGACATGTGGGTCACGAGCGCGTCGACCGCTTGGCGCACTGCGAGGTCGAGGTCCTCGTCCAGTCCAATGGTGACGAGATGGGTCGGTGTCTCGGCCCACGGAAGAAGCGGAAGCCCGGGAACCGGTGGCGGGCTCGCGGTGAGCCGAAGATGGGCACGCTGCATCGACGTCTCGATTGCGGTCTGGTTCACCTCGCCGTCACCCTGGAGCGCGTGGGCGTCGCCGGCATAGAAGCCGGCACCACGGCGGAAGACGGGCAGTACCAGGGTCGTGCCGACGACGAGGTCGCAGAGGTCGAGGTTTCCGCCGAAGGGACCGGGCGCAACGGAGGAGTGCGATCCGTCGTCCGGCGGAGCGACGCCCATGATCCCGAGGAACGGCGCCAGCGTCAGACGGAAACCTGGTGCGAACTCGGTTGTCATCGTCTCGCGGTCGAGCCGAAAGTGACGCAACGAACCCGCCGGGAACCGATCGGCCAGCACCCCGCGTCCGAGCGGTGCGGGAAGCGCCATGTTGAATCCCCACTCGCCGACGACCAGCTCAACGACATCGACTCGCAGCACCATGCCCGGCTGGGCGCCGGTCACGTCGATGGGGCCGGTCATCGAGTGGGGGCCGATCGGATACGCAGCGCGCAGAGCAAGTACGTCGTGGAGCGTCATGCCCGGTTGCACGCCACCGGCCCAATGTGACCACGTCTCGATCGCCACCTCGTCGCCCGATTCGATGGTCAGGACCGGTGGATGCGCCGCATCGATGACACCGACCTTTACCGTCTCCGGGTTCGCCTCCAACCGGTGGAAGCCCATCAATACGGAACAGTCATCGGTTGCGACCGGTCAGCACATCGCGATAGGGCGCAGCGGGCTGCCCGTCGCTCCGGCGATGCGCAGCGGCAGCCCCACGAACAGGAACTCGTAGATGCCGTCGGCCGCGAGCCGCTCGAGGTTCAGGTTCTCGACGATGTGGACCGCGTTGTCGACGAGAAGGATGGCATGCACCGAGTCGCCGGGCGACGGGATGCACTCGAACGCGGCGGTGTCGCTGCCGACGCTGTGCACGCCGCGGTCCACGAGCCAGTGCGCCGCCGAGTCGTCCGGGCCGGGATATCCGCCACCCACGTTATTGAAGCGAACCGCATCGTTCCAATGGCGAGCCCAACCAGTGCGCACCAGCACGACGTCGCCGGCGCCGATCGTCACCCCATGATGCGCCGCCGCGGCGGCCAGTTCTTCGGCGCTGATCGCCTCAGCCCCGCCGAGCGCGTCGACAGAGCGGAAGCCGGCGACATCGAGCAGCACGCCGCGCCGCCAGTACGGGGCGATCTCGGTGGCGTCGAGGTGCGTCAGCCCGGCGTGCGTCTCGATCTGATCCGCAGGGCAGCCGCCGTGCACGAGCCCGCCACGCGAGAAGTGGCCGATCGCATCCACATGTGTGCCGATGTGCGACGAGGTGACCAGCACCTCGTTCGCGAAGCTCGACCCGCCGGCCCGCGGTCCTGCGTGCGGATCACCGTGGCGGCGGTGCGGAGTGATCGTGTACGGCGCATGCGGCCCGTAGACGGGGATGCCGGGGGCGATCGCGTGCGAGAGGTCGTAAGACGCGCCACGTCGGACGAGTCGACCGAAGAGCTCGGCGACATCGGGTCCGAACGTCGCCGTGTCCGCTCCGGTTCGGTTCACTCGGGACCTTCCTCTCCTCGGAGTGATGCGACCAGCTTGCGAACCGCTCGCGTGGCCTCGGGTCCGGCGGCGTTCCCGTACAGCAGACGGGCGAGCTGTCCGCCGAGGTACGGGTGGAGCCCGAGCTCGTAAAGCCGCCGGAAGTCGCCGACCGCGAGCGCGTCGCGCTCCTCCGGTCGCAACGCATAACGGTCCCACACAGCCGCGTGGTCGAGATCCCATTCGGCTCGCAGGTCCGCATCCCACTTCAGGTCCTGGATGAGCTCGTGCACCGCGAGGGTCGGGTCGAAGGATTCAAGGCCCATGCCTCAGCCGCCTAGTTCCCAGCGGACGGCTCCAACGCCACATTTGAAGTTGTCGTAAGCCGTGTAGCCGAGCGAGCGGCAGCGCGGGCCGGGACCGATCGCGCCGAGAACGACGAACCACGCGTAGAGCTCGGCGGTCCCGCCCGATCCCGACTGCTCCATGCGCTCGGGTGTGAGCTCCCGAAGGATCCGTTCGTGGTCACCCTCCTCCAGGAGGTCGAGAAACCAGTGGTCGAACTCCTCATCGATGTAGAAGTAACGGGCGCCGCCGGGCTCGTGCGACAGCCCCCCGCTCCCGAACAGGCCGACCCGCAGACCGTCGGGGAGTTCGTTGCGGATGATGTCGCCGAGTGCACGGCCAACCTCGTAGCAGCGGTACTGGTCAGGCATCGGCGGCACGGTGCAGTTCTGCAGCACGGGCACGACGGCGACATCGTGGGTGTCGAGGTCGCACAAGACTGTGGGGATCGAGAGGTTGTCGTCGAAGCGGAGGTTCTCCCGACGTGCGGTGAACTTCTGGCCCCTGCGACCCATGCCGCGGAAGATCGACTCGGCCACATCCGGGCGGCCGCGGAGCACATAATCACGGCACCCGATCCACGGCTTGAACCACTCGTAGGGCCCACGGTGCTCCGACGCAAGGCCGATGAGGAAGTCGGGGTACTCGAGCACGCGGGAATTGGCGAGGTGGTCGTTCGCAAAGACGATCATCACGTCGAGCGCGGCCGCTTCGATCTCCTTCGCCAAAGACCCATACATCTCGGTAACTGCGGCCTTCGACTCGGGCGGCGCACCATCGAACAGACCGACCAGGCCCGGCGCGTGGCTTGCCGCCACCGCACAGACGATCTCAGCCATCGACACTCCTCCCCTCGTGTTGCCCGATCCTGCCACGGAGGGGCGTACACAACCCAGCGCGTCCGCGACCCCGTAGGTTCTTCACTACAGAGTCGACCGATCGCGTCGAGCTCGTGGCGGGTCACGCGAAGGTCCGCAGTGCGGCTCCGATCACGACACAGGTCATGCTTCGCAGCCGCGCACCCACAGCCCCGTGACGCGCTCGGCGCCGCCGTACGACCACACTCAATCGGGCTCCGGCAACAGCCCAGCGGGCGCCCGGATCCGGCGATGGTCGGAGAGGTCTTCGTCGGGATCGTGACCGGTCGCGCGCCCTTGTCGCGTCCTCAGCTGAACAGGCGGTCAGCCAGTTCGATGTCGACAAAGAAGTCCTGGATCTCGGCCACCTTGCCGTCGACCATGCTGAACAGCAGTGCCTCCGTCTGGGTGATCGTCTCACCGCCCTTCTCCATGTTCGACGTATGAATGGACAGCACTCGGTTGCCGCCGTCGGATAGCACGTGGTCAAGCTGGATCTGCAACGTGCCTCCGCTCAACTCGAACAACATTCCGTACAAGCCGAGGATGCTCTCCTTGCCTTTGTGC
>JANMQX010000090.1:0-9806 GCA_031370745.1 Ilumatobacteraceae bacterium | reverse complement strand
GTCCGGGTGTGATGGAACGGCTTGGCATCGGGCCGCAGGCGTGCCTCGACCGCAACCCGCGCCTGGTGTTTGCAAGGATTACGGGATGGGGGCAGTCCGGTCCGTTTGCAGGGGCGGCCGGACACGACATCAACTACATCTCGTTGGCCGGAGCACTCGCCCATTTCGGACGCGCAGGGCAAGCACCGGTGCCGCCCCTCAACATGGTTGGCGACTTCGGGGGCGGCGGCATGTTGCTGGCCTTCGGCGTGGTGTGCGCACTGTTGGAGTCACAACGCAGCGGGTTGGGGCAGATCGTCGATGCGGCGATGGTCGACGGGTCAGCTGTGCTGATGAGCATGTTCTGGTCGTTCAGGAGCATCGGGCTGTTCGACGAGAACCACCGAGGTACCAATCTCCTCGACACGGGCGCTCATTTCTACGACGTGTACCAATGCGCCGACGGCGAGTACGTTTCGATCGGTTCGATCGAGCCGCAGTTCTATGCAGAGTTGCTGCGTTTGGCCGGGCTCGCCGACGATCCCGAGTTCGCCAAGCAGATGAACAAGTCGGCGTGGCCCCGTCTGAAGCAGCGGCTGTCCGATCTCTTCGCGACGAAGACACGCGACCAGTGGTGCGCGCTGATGGAAACGACCGACGTCTGCTTCGCACCTGTTCTGACGATGAGCGAGGCCGCACACCATCCCCACAATGTGGAGCGGGGCACGTTCGTCGAGATCGCCGGAACGTTGCAACCAGCGCCGGCGCCGAGGTTCTCGCGGACCACCGCCGAGGTCACCATGCCACCCGCGCATCCGGGGCAACACACCGCGGAGATATTGCGCGACTGGGGCTTCGACGCCGCCAGAATTGATGCACTGATAGCAAATCGCGCAGTTGCTGCCGCGTGATCCGGCGCAGGCAATCGCATCGAAGGGAAAATCATGGCAACACTGGTCGCTTTTCACGCACATCCTGACGACGAGTCGATCAGCACGGGTGGTTCTCTGGCCCGGGCAAGCGCCGAGGGGCATCGCGTTGTCGTCGTGATAGCGACAGACGGCGACTACGGCGAGGTTCCTGACGATCTCGCCGAAGGCGAATCGTTGGTTGACCGCCGACGGGCCGAAACGGCGCGTTCGGCGACTGCATTGGGGGTGCATCGCGTCGAGTGGCTCGGATACAAAGACAGCGGTATGACGGGGTGGGAGCAGAACAGCGATCCAGGGTCGTTCTTGCAGGCACCCGTCGAGGAGGCGGCAGAGCGGTTGGCGAAGGTCTTGCGAGAGGAAAGCGCAGACGTGCTGACGGTCTACGACTGGCATGGCAACTACGGCCACCCCGATCACATCAAAGTACACACCGTCGGCCACCGAGCCGCCGATATCGCCGGCACCAAAACAGTGTTCGAGGCGACGATGAACCGCGATCACATCGCGCGCATGATGGAGATGGCCCGCCAAGCAGGTGCGCCCATCAGAGAAGAAGATGACTTCGATCCAAACGGCGCCGCGGATGATGGGAATCCGTTCGGGATGGCCGAATCCGACATCACGCACGCCGTCGACGTGACCGAGTACCTCAGTGCCAAGCGCGAGTCATTGCGTTCGCACCGAAGCCAGATCACCGATACGAGTTTCTTCTTGGAGATGCCCGAGGAGGCCTTCTCGAGCGCGTTCGGTACGGAGTGGTTCATCCTCAAAGGTGCGGAACCCGGGCTGCGTCCGGGATGGCTGTTCGAATGACTCGGCTGTATCTCGTCCGTCACGGGCGGGCAGCAGCCGGCTGGGACGCAGACCCTGACCCTGGCCTCGACGAGATCGGCGGTCGTCAGGCGGCTGCCGTCGCGGTCCGGCTTGCTCCGCTTGGCCCGATGCCGATCTTGACAAGCCCGCTGTTGCGTTGCCGCGAAACATCGGCTTGTCTGGCGGCGGTCTGGCATGTCGAGGTGGGCGTCGAGCCGACCGTTACCGAGGTTCCTTCGCCTGATGGCATCGCCATGATCGATCGGATCGAGTGGTTGAAGGTGGCGACGGGCGGCAGCTGGGCCGACCTCGGCGGTCGATATCTCGCCTACCGCGACCAAGTGGTGACCACGCTGTGCGGTATCGAAACCGATTCCGTGATCTTCAGTCACTTCATCGCGATCAACGCGGCCATCGGCGCGGCGGTCGGCGACGATCGCGTGGTGGTGCGCAGCCTCGACAACTGCTCGGTGACGGTCATCGACGTCCTCGATAGCGCATTACAGCTTGTTGAAAGTGGGCACGAGGCTGACACCTTGATCAGGTAATTGGTGGAACGCGTGCCAGACTTCCAACGTGAAGTCGACGCGCTTACTTCCTTGCATCCTCATCGCCGTGACCCTTGCTGGTTGTGGCAGCGACAAGAAAGCGTCGACAACCGATGGCGGCTCAACCTCCTCGTCGATCGCGCTCGAAACCTCCACCTCGACACCGCCGGCCACCACGACCACCACAATTCCCGCGACCACCGCGCCGTCGACGTCGACAACCACCTCATCGACGACGACCACATCCACATCCACGACGACTACGACAACCTTGTCCCCAGGAGCCGAACTGGTGCTGCGTGCCAACGGTCTCGGCGATGCGGCGTTCGGCGTTGATCCCGATGGCGCGGTCGCCTATGTCTCGGGGATCATCGGCGCCCCGACGGTCGACACGGGCTGGGTCGATCCGTTGTCGGTCGGTGCTTGCCCCGGCACAGAATTTCGTCGGGTGTATTGGGGCGATCTGCTCTTGCAGTTCAGCGATCAGAGCAATGTCACCAGCGGTCGGCGGCACTTCTTCTCGTACGTGTACGGTCCCAGCTTCGGTCCCCAGCTCACTCCGGCCGGCCTGAAGACCGATGCGGGTATCGGGGTCGGATCCACAGTGGCCGAACTACAGGGCACGTACCCGACGGTGGTCGTCAATGCCGGAGACGCAGTCGGTGGGCCGAGTTTCTTCATCAATGCTGGTCTCGCCGGATTTCTGACCGGAGTTACTCCAACCGATACCGTGATCTCGGTGCTCGGCGGGCAAGGTTGTGGCGAATAGCTGTGGCGAGCTTGGAATCTGTGGACGGTTGTTGATCGAGGAGATGGAACTGACATGAAGAGAATGTTGCCGGTGACCGAACTGGCCCGAGACCAACGGTTCTCGCACATGGCCATCGAAGATGCGGTGTTCGACCCGAGAAACCTGTCGCCGGGCGCGCAACGCAACACGTTGGCGCCGACGTACGAAAACGCCACCGACAACGCCCGCGGCCTGATGCACGGCATCTTCGTCGGCGAGATTCAAGCGCTCGAAGGCGCAGGACGCACGTGCTTCGATTTCGACCTCGGCGAAGCGCGCGACCAGGCGCCGTTGGGGCTCAAGCTCGACATGGCCAGGCAGTGTTGGGACGAGGCCAGACACGTCGAGATCAGCATCAAACTCGGTGAGCACATGGGCGCGGAGATCGGCGAGTTCGCCGAGCAGACGTTGCTCTACGAAGCAGCGTGCAACCCGGACCCCGTCCTGCGACTCACCGGCGTGAACCGAGCGCTTGAGGGTCTGGCCATCGACGTCTTCAAGACGATGCGCGACTTCGGAACCGTGCTGTCCGATCCGGTTCTCGAGTTCGCCGAGGATTGGATGCTGGCCGACGAGGTCACTCACGTGAAGATGGGCAGCGACTGGCTTCGCCGCCTCACGGCACAGGATCCGCAGCGTCAGAAGGAAGCACTCGACTTCCAGAAGGCCGTCGACAAGCTGTTCAGCTTCGGAGGTTTTCGCGGCGAACGGGATGAGAATCCGGTCCATCTTGCCCGCAACTTCCGCCGCCTGGCCGGGTTCTCCGACGACGAGATCACCGAACTCGTCGACATTTCTGCATCTGCATTCCAAGAGGCACAGACACAGCAGGCTTCGCGCGCTGATCTGGCTACGCAGGGCTGATCGACCTGAGCGCAGGAACTGTTCGCAACGTCCACGAGAACTTTGCCTGGTTCGTGATCATCGGCAATGGTCTCGCTGGTGCGTGGGCCTTGGGCGCTAACTGGTTGCAACAGATGCGCACGCGTGCGCTGTGGTGGTTTGTCGCTATCGCCGAGCTGACGGTCTTCGTTCAGGTCACGCTCGGCGTGATCCTGGTCAACAAGTACAAGTTCCGGTTCCCGAAGTTCCACGCCTTCTACGGCTTCGTCGCGATCATCGCCGTCGCCATCATCTACTCGTACAGAGTGCAGATGAAGCACCGCCTGTATCTGCTCTATGGGCTGGGAAGCCTGTTCATCGCCGGCCTCGGGATCCGGGCGATGCTCGTCGGCCAGCTCCGCTGACTCGCTCGGCGAGTGTTTCGAGCCCATCGAGTGCTTCGGAGCACCCGGGTCGGCTTTAAGCCCTCCGAGAGGGCCTAGTGGAGGCGGTCTTCGAGGGCGTCGAGGGCCATCGACAGTTGTGCGGGCATCTTGCCGTCGAACCGGGCGTAGTGCTGGCGGATCTGGGGGATCGCGTCGCGCCAACCGGCGGTGTCGACCGTCAACAGAGCGAGTAGGTCGTCGGGGCTGATCGGCAGGCCGGTCACGTCGAGATCAGATTCCCGGGGCAGCAACCCGATCGGCGTTTCGACGGCGTCGGCCTCGCCCGCTACTCGCTGGAAGACCCACTTCAGCACGCGGCTGTTCTCGCCGTATCCAGGCCATAGGTAGTGGCCGTCGTTGTCGCGCCGGAACCAGTTGACGAAGAAGATCTTCGGCAGGTTCACAGCGTCGGTGTTCTTGCCGATCGCCAACCAGTGAGCGAAGTAGTCGGCCATGTTGTAACCGCAGAACGGCAGCATCGCCATCGGATCGAACCGCAACGTGCCCACGGCACCCTGCTGGGCGGCGGTGGTCTCGCTGGCCATGATCGAACCGAGGAACACGCCGTGCTCCCAATCGAATGCCTGCGTCACGAGTGGCACGGTGGTGCGACGCCGGCCCCCGAACAAGATGGCGCTGATCGGCACGCCAACGGGGTCCTGCCATTCGGGAGCGATCGAAGGGCACTGCGCCGCGGGAGCGGTGAATCGGGCGTTGGGATGCGCGGCGGTCGTTTCGCTTTCGGGTGTCCACGGCTCGCCGCGCCAATCGGTGGCATGAGCAGGCTTGTCGCTGCTCATGCCCTCCCACCACACGTCGCCTTCACTGGTCAGCGCGGTGTTGGTGAAGATGCAGTTGCCCCACATCGTGTCCATCGCGTTGGGATTGGTGTCGTAGCCGGTTCCGGGAGCGACACCGAAGAAGCCGGCCTCCGGGTTGATGGCATAGAGCCGGCCGTCGGCGCCGAACTTCATCCAACATATGTCGTCGCCAACCGTTTCCGCCTTCCAGCCGGTGATCGTCGGCTGCAGCATTGCCAGGTTGGTCTTGCCGCACGCCGATGGGAACGCGGCGGCGATGTACTTCGACTCGCCTTCGGGATTGGTCAGCTTGAGGATGAGCATGTGCTCGGCCAACCATCCGTCGTCGCGTGCCATCACAGATGCGATGCGGAGCGCAAAGCATTTCTTGCCGAGAAGAGCGTTGCCGCCGTAGCCCGAACCGTACGACCAGATCTCGCGGGTCTCGGGAAAGTGGACGATGTACTTGTTGTCGGGATTGCACGGCCAGGGCACATCGGGTTGGCCCGGCGCAAGAGGAGAGCCGACCGAGTGCACACAAGGCACCCACTCACCGTCGCCGAGAACGTCGAGAGCAGCTTGACCCATCCTGGTCATGATCCGCATGCTGACGGCCACGTAGGCGCTGTCGGTCAGTTGCACACCGATGTGGGCAATCGGCGAGCCGAGGGGGCCCATGCTGAACGGCACGATGTACAACGTGCGCCCCTGCATTGCGCCGGTGTAGAGCGCTGTCATGTCGGCGCGCATCGTTGCGGGCTCGCGCCAGTTGTTGGTTGGGCCGGCGTCGGCGGCATCGACCGAACAGATGAACGTTCGGTCTTCGACGCGGGCTACGTCGGCGGCATCACTGTGCGCCCAGTAGCTGTTCGGCCGCTTGGCTTCGTCGAGTTCGGTGAAGGTTCCGCAGTCAACCAGTTGCCCGCACAGCTCCTCGTACTCCTCGGCCGAGCCGTCGCACCAGTGGACATCGCGCGGCTGCAGTATGCCGATCCACTCGTTCACCCAGGCTTTCAGGCGTTCGCTGGTGGTGGAAGCACTCATCGGATTCGACTCCTTGGAACCTTCGCGCCGTTGCGTCGGATCGCTGGATCAAGGGTACCTTCAGGCGCCTGGCGTCTTCATATCCGCCTCGGAGCCGAGGCGCAGGTGGGTGGCCCTGCCGGCATCATCAACGTTGAAGACAACCCGCTGGCCTTGACGCAGCATTCGGAAGATCGAGCCCTCGAGCGCATCGACCGCGAGATCGAACTCGGCGAGCGTGGTGTCACTGACCACACTGCCGTCACCGGAGGCCGGGTCGTAGCTCTTGACGACGCCTTGCATGAGGTCGAGGCCTCAGCCAGCCTTGACGATCTTGCCGCTCTTGATGCAGCCCGTGCAGACGTACATCCGCTTCGGGGTACTGCCGATGAGAGCCTTGACACGCTGGATGTTCGGATTCCAGCGACGCTTGGTGCGCCGGTGGGAGTGCGACACGTTCATGCCCCAACTAGGGCCCTTGCCACACACTTCACATACTGCTGCCATGATGGTTTCTTCCTCGACGAGATCAAACGAGCTTGGAGATGCTACCAGCGAGCTGTAGCCATCGACACGCCTGGCTCGGCCCTAGTCTGTCGGCGTGCCCACATTGGAACGGTTCAGCTCCGAAGCACTGCGCAGCACGGTCGTCACGTTCCGCGACACGATGAAGATCCACGCTGCCGGCATCAATCGCCTCAATGTCTACCCGGTCCCAGACGGCGATACCGGCACCAACATGGCTCGCACGCTCGACGCCGTGGTCGCCGAGCTCGACCTGGCTGACACCGAGCTGGACTCGACGTGCAACGCCATCAGCCACGGGAGCTTGATGGGGGCACGAGGCAACAGCGGGGTCATCCTCAGCCAGATCCTGCGCGGGTTGGTCGGAACCTTGAAGGGTGCGACGGATCTCAGTGCTACCAAGGTCGCCGAGGGTTTGAAGGCGGCGTCCGCCGCCGCGTACCAAGCGGTGTTGAAGCCGATCGAGGGAACGATCCTGACTGTGGTGCGTGAATCCGCTGACGCGGCGACGGCGTCGGCGGCCGGCGGGGCGAGTCTCGTCGGCATGCTGCGGGCGGCACGCTCCGCGGGCAAGACGGCCCTCGACAACACTCCTGAACTGTTGCCCGTTCTGAAAGACGCCGGTGTGGTGGATGCGGGCGGCGCGGGGTACCTCCTCTTCTTGGATTCGGCGTTGTTCGTCGTCGATGGCGACCCACTGCCTGAACCGAACGAGGGCAACGGGCCCAGCGAAGCGCAGCTCGAGCTGGTGTCGCATCGACACGCGCAAGACGGTGGCCTCGACGTCAGCGAACAGCGCTACGAGGTGATGTACTTCGTCGACCTCCTCGACGAGCGCATCCAGGAATTCAAGGAGTCATGGGGCGAGATCGGCGACTCCATCGTCGTGGTCGGTGGTGACGGTCTGTGGAACTGCCATGTGCACACCAACGACATCGGCGCAGCGATCGAGACCGCCTTGAAACTCGACGGACGCCCAAAACAGATTCGAGTCACCGATCTGTTCGAGGAGATGGCCGAGGAGCACGCGGTGCGTGAGGCTGTGTTCAAGGGCGAACCGTTGCGAACCGGCGCCGGGTTCGGCTTGCCGGCGGTCACCTGCGCTGTCGTCGCGGTGGCCAGTGGCGACGGCCTCGCCGAGCTGTTCGGTCAGCTCGGCGTGCAGGGCGTGGTTGCTGGTGGACAAACGCTGAACCCTTCGACGGCCGAACTGCTGGCCGCGGTCGAAGCGGTGAACGCCGATCAGGTCGTCGTGTTGCCCAACAACAAGAACATCATTCCCGTTGCCGAACAGCTCGATGAACTGACGACCAAAGTGGTCAGGGTCGTGCCGACGACATCGATGCCCGCAGCGCTTGCTGCACTCGTGGTATACGACCCCGAGGCGAATATCGACGCCAACTTCGACGAGATGATCGCGGGTGCCCAGTCGGTTGCAACCGGCGAGATCACCCAGGCTGTTCGCGATACGAAGAGCGATGTCGGTGCAATCACCGCCGGCGACTGGATCGGGCTGATCCGCGGCGATGGCATCGTCTCGGTCAGCGGTTCGCTCGACGGTGCGGCATGTGCCTTGCTCGACCATCTCATCACTCCGGGCCGCGAGATCGTGACTGTTATCACCGGCCGCGATGCCACAGCTGGTCATACTGATGCGCTCCTGGCGTGGATCGTCGAACATCGTCCCGACGTTCAGGTCGAGGTGCATCGCGGCGGGCAGCCGCTGTACCCGTACCTTTTCGGCGTTGAATGACCGAACCGCTGACGCTGCGTGATCTCGATGCGATCGGCGTCGAGCGGATCAAGGGGGTCGGCGACAAGAAGCGTGCGTCGCTGCACGATGTCGGCGTTGACACCGTCCTCGATCTGCTGACGACCTATCCGCGCCGGTGGGTGGACCGCACGAACGAAGCTCGCGTCAGCGATCTTCTGCCGGGACAGGAAGCGTTGGTGCTGGTCAGTGTGCGCAGCGTGACGAAGCGGCCGATGCGCAACCGCCGCACAATGGTCAACGTCGTTGTCGGCGATGGCAGTGGACGGCTGCAGGTCGTGTTCTTCAACCAACCGTGGCGGGAGAAGCAGCTGCGCGAGGGTCTGCAGGTTGCCCTGTTCGGTAGAGCCGAGGTGTATCGCGGCGGCTTGCAGATGACCAATCCGGTCGTCGATCTCATCGGCGACCGTACGGGTCGCATCGTGCCGGTGTATCCGCAGAGCGAAAAGGCCGCGTTGATGACGTGGGAGATCGCCGGCTGGGTGGACGACGCGTTGCGCAAGTCGTCGCCGCGTGGGATTGCCGATCCCGTGCCCGAGACCATTCGTCGTCGCTACGGACTGGTCGACAGGGACGCAGCGTTCCGCTCGATTCATGCACCGGAGACCATCTCCGAAAAGGAGCAGGCTCGCCGCCGGCTGGCCTTCGACGAGCTGCTACGAGTGCAAACGACGCTGGTGATGCGCAAGCGACTGCTGGAGCGCGAGTCGAAGGCGATACGGCACCAGATCGGCGGCGAGTTGACCGAACGCCTCTACGCGTCGTTGCCGTTCGAGCTCACAGCGGCCCAACGGCGGGCCATCGCCGAGATCGAGCACGACCTCGCCGGACCACATCCGATGCATCGCCTGCTGCAGGGCGACGTCGGTTCTGGCAAGACGTTGGTCGCGGTCAGCGCGATGCTCACCGCGGTGCAGGGTGGACATCAGGGAGCCTTGATGGCGCCGACCGAGGTGCTCGCCGAGCAGCACGGCACCAGTGTTCGGCGGATGCTCGAAGGCGTCACAGTGCCCGATCCGGCGAACCTGTTCGGTGACCGGCCGTTGCGTGTCGGGTTGCTGACCAACCGTGTGACCGGCAGCGAGCGCCGGGATGTGCTGGCAGGGGTGGCCGACGGCACGGTCGACATCGCCATAGGCACGCACGCGCTGATCCAAGAAGGCGTGGGGTTCCACAGTCTCGGTGTCGTAGTGATCGACGAGCAGCACCGCTTTGGCGTCGAGCAGCGTGCTGCGTTGCGCTCGAAGGGCGACGGCGACGCGGTTCCCGACGTTCTGGTGATGACCGCGACTCCGATCCCGCGAACAGCGGCGATGACGGTGTACGGCGACCTCGACGTCAGCGTGCTCGACGAGCT
>JANMQX010000076.1:0-2878 GCA_031370745.1 Ilumatobacteraceae bacterium | reverse complement strand
CCATCAGATCCTCGGCCAGCTCGTAGCGGGCGCGATCATCGCTGCTGACCACCTTCTGTACGACGCCAACCTGCTCGAGCACGGCAAGGTTGCGATAGACCGAGCTCTGGGTCAACTTGGGACGCATTTCGAGAAGATCCGGAATCGTCGCCGGGCGGCCGATGGTTGCCAGCAGACCGACCAGCTCGCGTCGACCCGATGTGTAGAACTGGTCCGCAGCACGCAAGAGGGACCCAGACGCCTCATGAACCCGCCCCAAATCGACCTGTGAACCCATCGTCTCGAGGCTACCGCGAAAACGAGAACCAATAAGAACCCCTGCTGGTCCCTGCGGCAGGCCGTTTGACGGAGCTGCGCGAGAGCGCGCCGTGGCCGCTCAGACTGAGGAGCGGTGTTCCAATTCGCTGCGGTAGGACCGGTACTGCTCGATCGTGATCTCGCCGGCCGCAAGACGCTCCTCGAGACGATCGATCGGCGAATGCGACCGATCGTGTGTAGTGCCTGCTCGAGGGAGAATGAAGGCGGCCACCAGTCCGACGATCACGAGCATCATCGCGGTCATCATCCAAGCCCACGCCCAGCCACCGTTCCAGTTCATCATCGTGAGCAACCTCTCGTCGTTGTGTCCGGGTTCATTGGACACCAACACAGAACCCGCGACCACCGCCAAAGGTCATTTGTTCGCAACCTGCGGTATCGCACTCAACATCGCCGGCAACACGTTGCTGAGAGCGAGCAGCCACCAACTCGCGGCCCGAGAGCTGCTCGACGTCGATCCCACCACAACGCCATTGATCGTCGAGTAGGAACACGGCGCTGGGCGCGTACCGGACAAGCAGTCCTGCAGCCAACTCTCGCGAGGTCAATGTCATTCATGCGTCACATCGACCGGGCCGCAGCGTCGATGTAGGCCGGCTGGAGCCACGAGAGTGCGCGACGCAACGTGGAAGCTGGGGATGCCGGCGGCGCAGCAAGGGTAAATTGTGCCAATGGACGTGATCGAATGGCTGCTCGAGGGCGACCCGGCGATCCGCTGGCAGGTGTTGCGCGACCTGACCGATGCCTCGCCCGACGAGGTCGATGCCGAACGGGCGCGAGTGGCGTACGAGGGCTGGGGTGCGCGCCTCCTCGCGCTCCAAGGCGGCGACGGGTTGTGGGAGGGCGGGGCCTGCTTCCCGGCGGCGTACTTCGGCGGCGAACCGGGACAGCCCTGGACCGCGACGATGCACACCCTGCAGACCCTGCAGATCTTCGGGCTGGACCCGATGAGCGAGACGGCCCGCCGGGCGATCCGACTCGTCGCCGAGCATGGCCGTTGGGAGCATGCCGGTCAGCGGTACTTCGACGGTGAGGTCGAGCCGTGCATCAACGGCCGCACGATCGAGACCGGTGCCTACTTCGGGCTGGACGTTGCCGCAATCGTCGAGCGGATCCTCGGCGAGCGTCTCGCCGACGGCGGCTGGAACTGCGAGGCGGAGAACGGATCGGTGCGTTCCTCGTTCCACACGACGATCGACGTGCTCGACGGGCTGGTCGAGTTCGAGCGCGCGACCGGCGGCTCCGACGTCGTGCGACAGGCCCGCCGAAGCGGGGAGGAGTATCTGCTCGAGCGCAGCCTGTTCCGCCGCAAGAGCACCGGCGAGGTCGCCGATCCGGCTTTTCTCGACTTCACGTTCCCGTACTACTGGCGCTACGACCTGCTGCGCGGACTCGACTACTTCCGCCACTCAGGAGCGGTGCCGGAGCCCCGGATGGCCGAGTCCATCGGAGTCGTGCAGTCCAAGCGGCAGCCCGACGGCCGGTGGCTGCTGGACCGCATCCATCCGGGTCGTGTTCACTTCGAGCTCGAGGGCGCCACCGAAGCACCCAGCCGGTGGAACACACTCCGCGCCCTCCGGGTGCTCGACTGGTGGGACCGTCGACCCGGACAGGCATCTGAACCAGCACACGAACGGTGAAGTGGCGAATCGTCTCGACGGTGCCGCCACCGACCCTCTTGCGACGGCGGGCCATCGCCGATGCCGGCCAAATCGGGATGGTGAGGGCTGTCGCCTGGCTTGTTCGCGTCACCGAGCCAGCTTGAAGGTGGCCAGCTGCTCGATCCGTCGGATGTGACCGGCGCTGCGGTGGAAGCGGCGGCCAATGTCTGCGTGTTCGGCCCCGCTTGCGCGCCATTTCAGCACCCGGCGTTCCACTGGCCGCAACGCGTCGCTCCCCGGCTCAGCAGCGGTGCGAGACATCCCCGCATAGGCGACCACGCGATCCACGAACTCTGGTTGGCGCCGGAAACGGCGAGCGATCTCGATGTGATCGACGCCACTGGCAACGAGGCGCAGGACACAGCGTTCGATCGGCCTCAACAATTCGTGGTCACCCATGGTCCGAGTCTCCTCTGCTCATCCGTCACCCTACGCTTTCGTACATGGCTGTTGACGACGAAACCCTGAACAAGGTCACGTGGAAGATTCCGAACGCGCTCGCCCTGGTCGGCTCTCGGGCCGGGGACGAGCGAAATGCGATGACCGCCAGCTGGATCACACAGCTCTCGATGGAGCCCGTGCTGATCGGCGTGGCCGTCGACAACGAGGCGATCACATGCCGATTGATCACCGCCGGCGGATCGTTCACCGTCAACCTGTGGGATGTGAACGACCCCCGCGTATCCGTGAAGTTCTCGAAGCCAGCCGCCGACGACGGCTCGACACTCAACGGTCGGGCCGTCCGGTCGGCGACTACCGGTGCGCCGGTGTTCGACGACGCCGTGGCGTGGATGGACTGTGAGGTCCGTCACCGTCTTGACCTCGGCACGCACACCCTGTTTGTCGGCGAGGTCGTCGACGCTGCTCTGCGCGACTCCGAGGCACGCACCGCTTCGATC
>JANMQX010000073.1:0-1979 GCA_031370745.1 Ilumatobacteraceae bacterium | reverse complement strand
GCGAGGATGATGCTGGAGACGAAGATCGACGAGCCGAAGATCGGCACCTTCGTCTTGAAGATCGGGATCCAGCCGACGTAATGCGTGAGCCAGTCGGCCGTGCCGTTGAGCTTCGGCTGCAGGAACTCCCGGCCCCAAAGGCCGAAGATGATCGACGGAACGGCGGCCAGTAGGTCGATCAGCGTGATGAGACCCCGGCGCACGCGCCGATGGGCGTACTCGTTGATGAAGAGGGCCGTGCCGACAGAGATGGGCAGCGCGATCAACAGAGCGAGGATGGACATCACCACGGTGCCGTACAGCGAAGAAGCGATGCCGTAGATGGCCGGCGTGCCGTCGGGCGACCATTCGAAGTGGGTGAAGAACCCGAAGCCGGCTTTGGCAATTGCGGGGCGGGCCTGGATCAGCAGGAAGACGGCGATGAGCCCCATGACCACGAGGCTGCTGGCGGCCGCGCCCACCGTGATGCGACGGAAGATCCGGTCGCTCCTGTCATAGGCGCGATGCAGTACCCGGGGCGAGTCGACAGCCGCCGGCAGCTCGGATTGCTCTGCATGGTCCACGAACGAAAGCCTTTCGCGCAGAGGTGGTTCCGTTCTGGCCGATCGGTGAACGGAAGATGAACGGGACGGGAACGCTTCGCCTCCGAGCGGTTCCAGTCCCCGTCGACGCGCTCAGCCCCGGCGGTTCTCGCCGTTCGCGACATAGCGCATCCGCTGCGCCACATTCACGGCGTGGTCGCCGAGACGCTCGTAGAACCGGCCGACAAGCGCAAGGTCGATGGCCACAGGCATGGGCAGCTCGGCCTCGACGATCTCGGCGATGAACATGGCGTGCAGCTCGTCGAGCTCGTTGTCATATGTGCGCATATGAGTGACGGCATCGGGGTCGCGCATCTCGTAGGCGCCCGCAGCCTGACGCCACAATGCCCCACCGACGCCGCCCATTCGCTCGATGAGACCACGCATCCGCGGGGGCAAGGACTCTCCGACGCCGCGGATGGCGCGCTTGGCAATGTGCTCGACGAGATCGCCGCTGCGCTCCAGTTCCGGCACGATACGGAGCATGCCGAGCAGGTACCGCATGTCGTTGGCGACGGGTGCCTGCAGAGCGAACTGGCGCTGCACGAGCTCCTCGATCTCCAAGTACAGCTCGTCGACGAGCGCATCGCGGGCGATGAGGCCCATAGCGGAATCGCGATCGCCCGAGAGCAACGCGTCGGTCGCACCGACTAGCCCGTCGGCGACCAGCGCAAAGAGCTCGGAGACCTTGGTATGGATCTCCGCCAACTCGACGACAGGGTCTCTGGGCGAACGGGTCACGTTGTGGAACCTAGCCACTTTGGAGCTTCCTCCTCGGACCATATGCCCGTTTTCGCCCACTGTTCACCGCCTGTTCAGGCGACGGTTGCTGCATTCGCCACGCGCTCCGACGATGAACCCAAGTTCCTGCACAATTGACTCAATATCTATTGAGTGAAAAGATGCACGTATGCCTGTACCGAACGCCGACGCATCCATCCTCCGCCGCGCCGCCGGACACGCCGCCCTAGGCGACCCGGCCCGGCTCGCCGTGGTCGACGCACTGCTCGCGTCGGATCGAACCCCGACCGAGCTCGGACATCTCATTGCGATACCGTCGAACCTCCTCGCCCACCACCTCGACACCCTCGCTACTGCCGGCCTCATCGGACGGTCTCGTTCAAGCGGGGACCGCCGCCGACGCTATGTCAACCTCATTCGCGATGCCCTGCCCGGCTTCACATTAGGCGCCGGACTCCCCCCGCAGCCGGCGCTGTTCGTCTGCACGCAGAACTCGGCCCGCTCGCAACTCGCGGCGGCGCTGTGGACGGCCATGACCGGGGCTAGGGCATCCAGCGCGGGCACCCGTCCTGCCCGACACGTGCACAAGTTGGCCGTGTCCGCGGCCAAGCGGGCCGATCTCACCCTCGGCCGCGTCCGACCGCGCCACCTCGACGA
>JANMQX010000049.1:0-19647 GCA_031370745.1 Ilumatobacteraceae bacterium | reverse complement strand
CGATTGCTTCCACACCGACGGCTTCGTGCTGGTTCCCGACGTGCTGACCACCGAGGAGGTGGCCGCAATGCAGCAGGGTGTCTGGCAGAACGTCCCGTCGCCCGAGCGGTACTTCGCCGACCCCGCCGCCTACAGCCATTTGACGAACACCGCGTTCTCCGGACTGAACGACTTCCCGTGGGCGTCGCCAGAGCTCAACCGACTTGTCGCCCATCCGCGGATCTTGGCGATCGTTCGTCAGATACTCGGGATCGACGACATCCGCTTGTACAAGGCCGAATTGTGGGCCAAGTACGGCGGCAACGTCGACTACGACCAGCATCATCATCGTGATTTCGGTAACCACACCCTGGTGGTCCCCAGCGTTCGCCGCCAATGGATGCAGGTCACCACGTTCACATATCTGTGTGATGTCGATGAGAGCAACGGCGCGACCGCGGCCGTGCCGAAGCGATTTTCAGTGAACATCCCCCTCGGTCAACGACGAACTGAGCCGGGCGAGCTACGCAACCGCGAGGTGCTCGCCTGCGGCAAGGCCGGCAGCACGCTTGTCTATTCCACGGAGGTCTTCCACCGGGGGACGTCGATGACATCGCCAACGGGATCGCGCTTCACGGTTCTGGCGGACTACAAGGCCGCCGACGCTAGCTGGACCAACAAGCACGCATTCGGTCACCTCGGACAGCGACCGGAGATGATCGTGTTCGTCACCAACGTGGATCCGGCCACGCGTACCCTGCTCGACATTCCAGCGCCAGGCCATCCCTATTGGACTGATCAAACCATCGACGACATGGAAGTGCGTTACCCGGGCATCGACATGTCGCCATACCGGGCGGCGCGGCGCTAGGCGCCTCGCGGTGCTGAGCCGACCTGGGCAGGCACGCCACGATCCGCACCGGTCTCGACGTCCGTCGTATCGTCGGCAACGATGACAACGCTGCAGACCGAGGGCGACCCCACCGACGTCGGCAGGTCGGCCGAGCGGCTCGCCCGAATCGACACCCACTTCCGCAAGTACGTCGACGACGGCAGACTGCCAGGCTGGTTGATCAGCGTCAGCCGTCGCGGCAAGATCGTGCATCTGTCGAGCTACGGCCACCGCGACGTCGAGGCGGCGAAACCGGTCGAAACAGACACGCTGTGGCGAATCTTCTCGATGACCAAGCCGATCACCGCGGTGCTTGCGTTACAGCTGTGGGAGGAAGGCGCCTTCGAACTGAACGATCCCGTGCATCGCTACATCCCGGCGTTCAAGAACCAGAAGGTCTGGCGAGCTGGAAGCTCGACCGCGCCGATCCTCGATCCGATCGTCGAGAAGATGCGCTTGTGGCACCTGTTCTCACACACCAGCGGGCTCACCTACGGATTCATGTTCGCTCATCCCGTCGACGAGTTGTACCGCAAGGCCGGCTTCGAATGGGGCATGCCGCGCGATCTGGATCTCGAAGCAGTCGTCGAGAGATGGGCGTCGCTGCCACTGCTGTTCCAGCCAGGTACTGAGTGGAACTACTCCGTCGGCCTCGACGTCCTTGGCCGCGTGCTCGAAGTCGTCACCGGCCAGCGGCTCGACGATCTCCTGCGCGAACGCCTTCTCGAACCGCTCGGCATGAACGAAACGACGTGGTTCGTCGACGAAGCACACGCACCTCGTCTGGCCGGTCTGTACGGAGTAAGCCCGGAGACCCGAAAGGCGATGCGGATGGATGCCATGGATCGCGGCACGTTGCGCGAACCGAAAGCGCACGGTGGTGGCGGAGGGTTGGTCAGCACTGCGCACGACTACCACCGATTCACGCAGATGTTGCTGCGCGGTGGGGAGCTCGACGGCGTGCGGATCCTGGCACCTGGCACCGTGAAGTACATGGCCAGCAACCACCTGCCAGGCGGTGTCGACCTGACTGCGTTTGCCCGACCTCTGTTCGCGGAGACGACATTCGATGGCGTCGGGTTTGGTCTCGGTGTCAGCGTGACGATCGATCCGGTGAAAGCTCGCGTTCCCGGCAGCGTCGGAGAGTACGCCTGGGGTGGTGCGGCAAGCACGGCGTTCTGGATCGACCCAGAGCAAGATCTGGTGGTCCAGTTCTTCACCCAGCTGCTGCCCAGCAGCACCCACCCGATTCGCAGCCAGCTCAAGCAACTCGTGTATCAGTCGATCATCGCCTGACGGGTGACAGCCGACAGGCCGCTACTGTCCGACCATGCAGCTGTCCGACCTGTGCATATTCACCGAGCCCCAGCAAGGCGCCTCATATGACACGTTGCTGACACTGGCTCAACGGGCCGAGGCACTCGGCTTCGGTGGGTTTTTCCGCAGCGATCACTTCTTGAAGATGGGTGACGTCAGCGGCCTGCCAGGCCCGACCGATGCATGGATCACGTTGGGCGCGTTGGCTCGCGAAACATCGACGATCCGACTGGGAACATTGGTCTCGCCCGTCACGTTTCGCGGTCCAGGACTGCTGGCGATCAGCGTCGCCCAGGTCGACCAGATGAGTGGCGGGCGCATCGAGCTGGGTATCGGTGCGGGTTGGTACGAGGCCGAACACAGCGCATACGGATTCGATTTTCCGGACGCTCCGGGGCGATTCGACAACCTGACCGATCAACTGGCGATCATCGATGGCATGTGGAACACGCCGCCTGGCGAGACCTTCAGCTACGCCGGCAATGTGCACAGCGTGACGAACTCACCCGGTCTGCCCAAGCCGGTGCAGCAGCCACTTCCAATGATCATCGGGGGTGGGGGCAAGACACGGACACCAGCCCTCACCGCCCGATACGCCGCAGAGTGCAACGCCTCGTTCACCCCCGTCAAGACGTTCAGCGAACGCAAGCAGCGAGTCGAGCAAGCATGCGCGGCGATCGGTCGCCAGCGGCCGATGCGCTACTCGATAGCACTCGTCGCGTGTGCGGGGGCCACGGAAGCCGACGTCGTTCGCCGTGCCGCTGTGATCGGACGCGACCCGGCCGAGCTTCGCAAGAACGGTGCAGCGGGCTCGGCAGACGAGACCGCCGCCGCGGTCCGCAGATACATCGACGCCGGCGCCGACAGGGTGTACTTACAGATCCTGGATCTGTCAGATCTTGATCACGTCGACTTCATCGCCAACGAGGTCGCTCCGCAGCTGGCCTGACCGGCGAAAGCAGACCACGCCTGATTGGCCGACGTCGTCAGATCCGCGTACGTCAATTGGGCGCCGAGGCGGCGATCATCGAGCACCGCCAGCATTGTCGTGCCGTGCACCATCACGGCCTTTGTCCAGACCTCGGCCCACGCCGCGGTGCCGGCTACAACGGTCGCGGCCACGATCTCGCGGGCATGGTGGGCCGGTCGTTGCGTCGCCGGATCGAGCAGGTGATGAACAGCTTCGCCGTGGTGGCCCAGCCAGCGCCGGCGCAGGGTTCCCGACGTGGCAACACCACCTTCGATCATCGCCAGTTGACCGCACTCCAGTTCGTCGTCAATCGGGTCGGCGATGCCGATCAGCCACCCATCCGCTTGTGGCGCCGTGCCGCGCACAGCGACATCGCCACCGATTGAAACCGATGCGCCATCGGCGCCTGCTTCGAGCAATCGACCAGCGACGAGATCGGCCGCGAGACCCTTGCCGATTCCACCGGCGTCAAGGCATTGCCCGCTCGGCGACCGCACCACGTTGCGCTCGGGATCGATCGACATCTGTTCGAGGTCACTGCGCACCAACGCGCCGGACGGGAGCGACGTCATCACAGCAGGATCATGCCAACTCGCCGCGTAGCCGAGTCCCGCCAACGGGGCGAGGAGAGTCGGATCGAACGCTCCAGCCGTGACACGCCAGCCGGCGAGCATGGCCTGCAGCAACACCACCGTCGCCGGGTCGACGTGGACAGTCGACTCGGCGGCGTGGTTCAGGCGGCTGATGTCACTCTCGGGCATGAAGCGACTCCAGCACCGTTCGAGATGGTCGATCGATGTTTTGGCGAGATCGAGCAAGGCCGTGGAACCACCGACGAGGACGACATCGACGGAGCAACCCATGGCTCGCCATGACCCGGAGTGAACGTGATCGACCACCTGTTCAGCCTGAGGACTTGGTCACGGTGTTCGACTTCGCGCGGGTTGAAGGCTTCGGAACCGGCGCCTGCACGACCGGGGTGGCCTCGGGGACAACGATGACCGGGGCAGCCGTAGTTGGAACTGGTGGAACCGTTGGAATCGTTGGGTTCGTCTGATCGGTATCAACCGCTAGGACCGTCGCCAGCGTCGAGGTCGGCGCCACCAACGGCACCGCTCGAGCCACCGGAACGGTCGTGGTCTGCAACGGCGCGCTCTGGGCAGTCTGGGCACCGGTGGGCCATCCCATCGCAGCAACCATTCCGAACAGAGCCGTGGTCGACAGGCCTGCGGCCACGATCTTCGAGGTGTGAGCCGGCTTGGCTCGCTGATCGGACGTCTTTCGTAGTGCTGCAAGCCGCTCGGCGGCCGCTGGTTGGGCTGACTCGGGGCCCGCCAACCCGGGGGTGATCGACTCAGTCATCGCTGCCGCCACCACCGTCGTCGCTCCCGCCACCGCTACCACCACGACCGCTGACATGGTTGCCTATGGAAACGGTCGTGGTCGACGTGTCGTTCGACTCGACCGAGGTCGTGACAACGCCGAACAACAGATTGGCGTGGAACTGAGCCTCGATGCTTCCGGACTGGAACTTGATCTCGACATTCGTCGCGTCCTCATTCTCGGATTTCGTCACAACCCAGCCGGCGGCGGGAGTCACGCCGACGATCGTCAGCACGTCGCCCGCAGTATCGAGTGTCACCAAACCGGAGGTACCGATCGAATACACCGCTTGAGTCGACACGGCGGCGGCAGCGGTCCGCTGGGCCGCGACGACCGCTGGCGCGGCCGCAGCAACCGACGTCGTAGGCACGGGGGCAGCGGTGGTCGTCGGAATCGTGTGCTCGCTCTGCGGCGCAGCGTCGACCGCCAGACCGGGTGCAGCGGTGCTGCCACCGAGCACCTGTGTGTTCACCAGAGCAGCAGCCGAGCCGGCCACCAATACTCCTGCAACCGAGATCACCATCGCAATTCGTGTTTTCATCGTCCGTCCTCTTCCGTCGCGCCAGTCATGGCCTGGATCACAACGTACGCGGACAGCGTCCAAGGGATGGGCGGCGAATATCCAAGTTTTATCCAAGAACGGCCTCGGCTCAGGGCGAACTTGTCACAATGACACCGTGAAGTTGCTGCTTGTGGAGGACGACAAGGCCATCGCCGAGACCCTGGTCGAGGGACTCACCGCCGCCGGACACAGCGTGGTGCACGTCGCCACGGGCGCCGGCGCCCTCGCCGAACGGGGCTACGAACTGGTGTTGCTCGACCTGGGTCTGCCCGACATGGATGGGCGCGATGTCTGCCGCGAGCTGCGACAACGCTCGGCAACACCCATCATCATGCTCACGGCCAGAAGTGAGGAGTTCGACCGCGTTCTCGGCCTCGAATTGGGCGCCGACGACTACGTGACGAAGCCGTTCAGCCTTCGCGAGCTCGTCGCCCGGATTCGAGCTGTCGGCAGGCGAACCAACGACGGTCAGTTGCCCGCCGACGATCGCGACTCGGGCGGGCCACAGATGGTTGGCCCGATGGAACTGGACCGGCGTACTCGACGCGTACGCATCGAAGGTGAAGAGGTTTCTCTCACTGCCAAGGAGTTCGACCTGTTGGCGTTCCTGGCCAACGACGTGGGTGCGGTTCACACGCGCACCGAGATCATCGAGACCGTGTGGGACGCGCACTGGTACGGCCCCACCAAAACCGTCGACGCTCACGTGGCCTCGCTGCGAAAGAAGCTGGGCGATCACACGTGGATCGAAGCAGTCCGCGGTGTCGGCTTCAGGCTGGAACCGCCCTCGTGAGATGGAGATTGATCGCCGCATTCGTCGGCGTCACGATTGTCATCCTCGCCGCCCAGGACATCCCGTTGGCGAGCTATCTGCGACGGGTCGAGACCGAGCGCGCCGTGGCCGGCATCGAGCGCGATGCGTTCATCCTCGCCGGCAGCTCGGAGGGCTCCCTGTCTGGCGAGAACGCACAAGACCGCAATGCACTGCAAGCAACCGCCGACGTCTACGCGGCGCGAACGCACGCCACGGTCGTTGTGACCGACGCGTCCGGTGTCGCTGTCGCCGTATCTGGTGACGAGGCCCGCCGCGGCGGGGACTACTCCACTCGCCCGGAGATCGCCACTGCGCTGAGAGGGAGCCCAACATCCGGGCGCAGAAAATCTGAAACTCTCCGCGAAGACATCGTCTACGTCGCGGTGCCCGTTCTGTCAGGAGCGCTTCCGGTCGGTGTCGTTCGAGTCACGTACCCGGCATCGACCATCGACGACCGAGTGTCCGTCAAGGTCCGAGGAATACTTGCCGTCGGCCTGATTTCGCTGGCGACAGCCGCCCTGGCAGCGGCGCTGATGGCAGCAACCATCGTCCGACCGATTCGTCGCCTGCGACGAGTCACCGAAAGTGTCGCTGCGGGTGACTTCAAGAGCCGAGCCATGATCGATGACGGCGCGCCCGAAATTCGTGGGCTGGCGAGCTCGTTCAACACGATGACCGAGAGGATCTCGACACTGGTCGAGCGCCAGCGAAGCTTCGCCGGCGACGCCTCTCACCAACTACGCACCCCGCTCACCGCGTTGCGGCTGCAGCTCGAGCGTGCGGCCGTGAACATCGATGAGGATCCGGTCGCGGCCCGACGAGACATCGAGGCGGCCAGCGAAGAAACCGAACGGCTGCAGCGTCTTGTGGAGGGTTTGTTGATGCTGGCCCGCGCCGAACAGGACGCAGTGGCGAGCGAAGCGATCGACGTCGCCGAAATCGTCACCGAGCGCGCCGCCATCTGGGCGCCGCTTGCCGACGAACGCGGCGTCACGTTGTCGGCCAGCACGATCGCCACCCTGTCGGCCCGAGCCGTGCCGGGTGTTCTCGAACAGATCGTCGACAACTACATCGACAACGCCCTGAACGCCAGCGGGCCCGGCAACGAGATCACGGTGTCGGCGGTCGCCGCCGATGGTTGGGCGACCGTGCATGTCACCGATCGTGGGCCCGGCATGCCGACTGATCAGCTGCAGCACGCATTCGATCGCTTCTGGCGGGCCTCGAACGCGGGCCACAAAGGATCTGGGCTCGGCCTGGCAATTGTGCGCCAACTGGCCGAAGCCAGCGGCGGTGATGTTGCGCTGGCCAACCGAGCCGGCGGTGGCCTCGACGCCAGCGTTCGCCTACCTCGAGCCTGACGGTGCTCGCTGTCTTTTTCGAAGGATGACGAGACGGTTCAGCAACAGGTCGAGGTAACCCCAGGTGATGCAGTAGTTGCTGTCGTACGCACCACTGTGATGCACCGAATGGTGTTCTTTCGACAGCACAACGCCGCTTCGCTGGGCGACGGCAACAAGACGCGGCACCGTGGGCATGTGTGCCCACTTGTGCAACTGGTTGGTCATGATCACCCCGGAGACGAGACCGATGATGAAGACACCCCAATACGGGTGCCGAGTGACATCGAGGAAGAAGAACGCCGGGATGATCACGGGCAGGCACACGAACACGTTGTCAGCGTTGACGGCGATGAAGTCGCCGCGGGTCATTTCCATCGGGTCGACGTGATGGTCGCGGAATGGCTTGACGAACTTCTGTCCGATCACAGGTGTTTCCGGTGAGCCGAAGTTGTCGAGGAGGAAGTGGACGATTCCAGAGGCCAGATCGGCAACGGCATACGCCACCAGGACCAGACCGACGATCAGCAGACCAACCGGCCACGACAGTCGGTCACCGACCTCGACGGCAACTCGACGGGCGAGCGCGCCGGCGAAGCCTATGAAGGCGCCAACGGAGACGAGCTCGAAAATTCGGTGGCTCGTCGGGTAGTCGTAGTTACCGAGCACCCTTGGATCATTACCTTCACATATTCGGGATCGCTACCCAAACGGCCGCGACGCCGTGCGCAATTCGGTCACCCGGCGGCTCGCAGCCACCAGTGTGCCGCCAGCAGTTCGGCGACCAGCACCTCGGTGAGCAGGGCCACGACCGGGTCATCGTCACCTGGATATCGGACACTCGCGGCGACGCCGTCCGGCTCGGCACCCACGGTTACGACATGGCTGTGACGATCGGTCATCCACTTCAACGCGTCGGCATCGAAGCGCGAACCGGTGAAGAGCAGGGCGCGATAGTCGAGGGTCTTCGTCAGATAGACATCGACATGGTTCCAATCGCCAGTTTCGCAACCATCCGCGGCGCGCCGGGCGCCCTCGCGAATCATCAATGCACTCTGCAACGCAGAACAGAGTCGCTCTGCGGGCGCCAGCATCCACAGTCCCTCCGTGCCCTCGATCGACTCGATGACCGGCATCATCCAGCCATCGCGTCTGTCGAGCAGGTAGGCAATCGCGGCAGCGCTGCGGCGCACGCGTTCGCCGATCCGTAACTCGACCCGGGTGAGCCGTTGTTCGAGCGCCAGCAGTGCAACCAGCGTGTGCAGGTACGTACGGCACGCGACTCCGCCGCTCTCGACACCGGCATTCATCAGCACGACGTGCTCGGTCGGCAGCGAAGCCGATGCATCGTTGGTGAGCGCGATCGTTCGACTGAGGCCGGAATGAGCGGTCAACAGGGCTACCGTCTCGGCGCTCTTCCCGGATGCTGTGATGCCGATCACCGTCAGATCCGGCGATGGCGGAAAGCTGGCCTCGACAGAGGCCAGTTCGGCAACGGCGACGATGCCGTGCCGGCGTAATCGCCGCGCAGCCACATCGGCAGCGAACCATGACGAACCCATCCCGGTGAGCACGATCGGTCCGTCACCGACGTCGGGCCATGCCGGGAGGTCGTCGAGGAGGGCCAGCAACATAGCGGGCTTCGCTTCGAGATCGGCGAGGAAGGCAGCCGGGTCCACGACGCCGAAACCTACCGGGCATGCGGGCGTGGGCGCCGGTATGGACCGATATCAGACTGTTGTGCCGCGCCCCCGAGAGCTAGCCGAAGCCAAGCAGTCTGGGCAACGTCGCGTCGGCGACGTAGCGCCAGTGCGGAAGATGCCGGATCGAGTACGCGTATTCGTGCAGCTCCTGGGCAACGCGAAACGCCAGCAGGAGCTCTCCGTCGATGGCGTGCGCGAGCGAATACGACCCAAGTGCCGCGGTGGTGGCTGCGCGTGCGAACCGATCGACGTCGTCGGCGCAGTCGGGTCGTCGCTGCTTGACGACGATGGCTCCAACATGCTCGATCGACTGCACCATCGAGGCCACGTCGCGCCACGGTGACTGCGATCGCGACCTTTCGTCGAGGTCTTGCAGCGGGTTTCCATCGAAGTCGGTCAGCAACATCGTGCCGCCGGCGCGCAGGAACTGGCCGGCGTGAAGATCTCCGTGGATCCGATGGCCGGGCATCTCGCCTGCGTCGCGCAATGGTTGTAGAACGGCTGCCACGCGTGATTCGTCGAGCCAATCCAAGCCGTCGAGGCGGCCGACTGCCGCACGCATGTCGGCCATGGCCTGATCGGCCACCGCTCCGAGGACGATGGTCCGCGGCTGCATATCGGCGAGCGCGCTGTGCAGCCGAGCTGTGATCGCACCCATCCGTTGCGCGGAGACGATCAGATGATCGAGCTCCGCGCGATCGTCGAGCCACGCCTCGACGTCGTCGACGTACCAATCCCAGCCGTCCAACGCGTGGGGCAGGTACGACGTGACGATCGCATGCACCACACCATCGCGATGGTCGATGCCGACGAACGCCGGCATCTCGTCGAAGCCAGTGGCCACCAGATGGTGAATCAGGTCCACGCCAGGATGAGGCTCGGGCACCGGAGGGACGAGCCACTTGACGACGACGGACTCGTCGACGACGACGCTGACATTGGTTTGATCGACAGTGATCGGCCGCTCGATCGAACACGCCCGCCCCAGCAACCGTCCCGCCAGTTCCATCGAGGCACCCGGTGTCACGCTAGAACGGTAGCCATGGCGACCTTCTTGTTCATGCCGGAGAGCGCATACGGGCCAACGAACAACTGCATCGGAATCGGCAACATCCTGCTGGGCCGCGGCCACAAGGTCGTGTTCGCCGCGGAGGCGTCGTGGGCCGGTCGTCTGGAACCGCTGGGCTTTGTCGAGGATCTGGTCGAACTGGCTCCTCCGCCGCCGCCGGGCGCACCGGAGCAGGCCGCCGGGCAGTTCTGGACGGATTTCATTCGCGACACCAAACCCGTCTTTCGCTCATCGACGTTCGATCAGCTCAGCGGCTTCATGCAGCCGACCTGGCAAGCCCTGATCGACGGGGCGATGTATTGCGAGCCGCAGTTGAAGGAGATCATCGATCGTCAGAGACCGGACGTGATCATCGAGGACAACGTCAACTGCTTTCCGGCGCTGACCACGGCCGGGGTGCCGTTCGTGCGCATCGTCAGCTGCCAACCACTGGAGATGAAAGGCACCGAAATCCCGCCTGCCTACAGCGGGCTTCCTGCCGACGATCGCGGCGAATGGGATGCGTTCCGCGCCGAGTTCGACCGCACCCACCGACCGACGTGGCAGGCATACAACGAGTGGGTCCAGTCATGCGGGGCACGGCCGCTCGACGACCTCGAGTTCATTCACCAGAGCGACGCGCTCAACCTGTACACCTATCCGGAGGTGATCGACTACACCGATCGCCGCCCACTCGGTCCGACCTGGCATCGGCTCGACTCCTCCGTGCGAGCGACCGATGCACCGTTCGCGGTGCCACATGAGCTGTGCACCCCCAAATCCGACGCGGGTGCGTTGATCTACCTGTCCCTCGGGTCGCTCGGATCGGCCGACGTCGAACTGATGCAGCGGATCATCGACGTCCTTGGCCGCACCCCGCATCGTTACATCGTCTCGAAAGGGCCGCTCCACGACACCTTCGATCTGCCGTCCAACATGTGGGGAGCGCAACAGGTGCCACAGACCAATGTCCTGCCAGAGGTCGATCTGGTGATCACCCACGGCGGCAACAACACCACGACCGAGTCGTTCCACTTCGGCAAGCCCATGGTGCTGTTGCCGCTGTTTTGGGATCAGTACGACAATGCTCAACGGGTCCACGAGACTGGGTACGGGGTGAGGGTTTCGACCTACACGTTCGACGACAGCGAATTGGTCGGAGCAGTCGATGGGTTGCTCGCCGACGACGCGTTGCAGACCCGGATGGCGGCGAATGCTGCGGTGATTCGTTCGCGTGACGGTACTCAGCGCGCGGCCAACCTCATCGAGAGTGTCGTCTAGGTAGCCCAAAAATCGCAGTGAGGGATCCGCGATAACCTCCGCCGCATGACCGACAACAACGATTTCTCGATCACCGTTGCGGCGAGCGGCCCTTACCTTGTCGCCGGCAGCCTTGCCCTCTACAGACGACGAGATGTGCAAAGCGAGCTCGGCGAACCGATGACGTGGGTCACCACTTCGACCCTGGAGACAAAGGATCGATACGCCCTGTGTCGTTGCGGCCAATCGGGGGCCAAACCGTTCTGCGACGGCACGCACGCGCGCATCGGCTTCGTGGCCGACGACATCGCCACCGGAACGTACGACGAGCGCGCCGATGAGGTCGGTGGCGATGTCAACGTGCGCTACGACCAAGGCATCTGCGTGCACGCTGGGTTCTGCGGCACGACGGTTACCAACGTATGGGAAGAGGCAGCCAAGGTTGGCGACACTGCGGCGCGCATGCATGCGATCGCAATGATCGACCACTGTCCGTCGGGAGCGTTGACCTATCAGATCGAAGGTGTTGTCAACGAACCCCTGCTGCCGCAGGCCGTCGGCGTGATCAGTGATGGACCGCTGTGGGTCACCGCCGGTGTGCCGGTGATCCTCAGTGATGGCACGATGCTCGAAACCCGCAACCGCGTCACGTTGTGCCGCTGCGGCGTTTCGTCCAACAAGCCCTTGTGCGACGGCTCGCACAAGCAGGCCGGATTCACCGAACCGTAGACGGGCAACAGGCCCGAATACAGCTCGTGGACCGTCGCGTCTCCAGTCCGCGGTAGAATCACAATCTCTCATGCCGGTCCTCAGCGACGTCCGACACGGGCGCTCGTCAACCACTATCGAAGGATTTTCATGCCTGCACCGAAGACTCGTCCAGCTACCAGCAAGCGCGCCAAGGCAGCCGCGGCGCTTGCCGAAGATCTCACCACCAGCGAGGGCGTCGCTCACGCCATCCGCACAGAGTCGGTCGATCTCACCCCGTCGGTGAACAAGATCATGAATGCCGGCTTGCATGAAGCGGCATGCATGAAGGCGATCACACTGTTCCGCGAATCTCTGGGCGTCCCCGGCGACCCCAATCGCTATCCCGAAGCAGCCATCGAGGCCGGCCGCAAGGTGAAAGAAGTACTCGTCAGCTAGACGATGACAGCGAGCCGCTCGACGGCTTGCACCACCACCGGGTCGACGGTGACAGTGCCACCATGGATGGCCTGCGCCAAGTCGACGCGCATCTCGTGCTCCCAGAACCGGTCGATGTGGAACGCCACAGCGGCCACGGCGACCTCGTCTGGCTCCTGAGCGAACTGACGGCTGATCTGGTTGGCCATGCGCACCAGCGCGCTCAGACGGTGCTCGGGATGGTCGAGTTCGACGGTCTTGGCCGAATGGCCCGGCGTCACTTGAACAGCGGTGACCTTGTACTCCGGGCAGTTCGTGGCCCAATCGCTCCATTCGGTCGTCACGACGTTGGCGCCGCTGACCGGGTGGTGGAACGTTGTGTACACAACGCCCTGGGGCATGCGATCGCTGACCATGGCGTGCAGCGTTGTTGCACCCACGCGGCTGGCCAGCGTGACCTCGTCGCCGTCTTTGACGCCGCGTTCTTCGGCGTCGTACGGGTGGATCTCGAGGATGTCTTCCGGGTGCCACACGACGTTGTTGGTGCGCCGCGTCTGGGCACCGACGTTGTACTGGCTGAGGATGCGACCGGTGGTCAACAGCAGCGGGAATCGTCGGGTGGAACGCTCTTCCGTAGGCACGTACGGAGTGGCATTGAACTTGCCGAGCCCACGAACAAATGTGCCTTCGTGCATGATCGGGGTGCCCATTGGCCGCTGCGTGTTGCACGGCCACTGCACGCTGCCGACCTCGTCGAGCTTCGCGAATGAGACGCCGGCGAACGTCGGGGTGAGCAGGGCAATCTCATCCATGATCTCGCTCGCTTGGTTGTAGTGCATCGGCGCACCGAGCGCAGCGGAGAGCTCACAGGCCAGCTCCCATTCCTGCTTGCCACACCGCGATCGCATGACGGGGCGTACTCGATTGATGCGCCGCTCAGCGTTCGTGAATGTGCCGTCCTTCTCCAGAAACGAGGTGCCGGGGAAGAACACGTGGGCGAGCTTGGCTGTCTCGTTGATGAACAGGTCTTGCACGACGAGCAGCTCGAGTGAGCGCAGCGCGGTCATGACGTGCACTGTGTTGGGGTCGCTCTGGGCGATGTCTTCGCCTTGCACGAACAAGCCCTTGAAGTGGCCATCGATGGCCGCATCGAACATGTTGGGAATGCGCAGGCCGGGTTCGGACTGGAGGGCGTGCCCCCACATCGCCTCGAACATCGAACGCACGCCTTCGTCACCGACGTGCCGATAACCCGACAGCTCGTGCGGGAACGAGCCCATGTCGCACGAGCCCTGCACGTTGTTCTGGCCGCGCAACGGGTTGACTCCAACGCCATCGCGACCAAGGTTGCCGGTGGCCATCGCCAGGTTGGCCATGCCCATCACCATCGTGCTGCCCTGGCTGTGCTCGGTGACGCCGAGGCCGTAGTAGATCCCTGCGTTTCCGCCGGTCGCATACAGGCGAGCAGCTGCACGAACGTCGGCCGCGGGCACTCCGGTGTGCACTTCGGTCGCCTCCGGACTGTTCTCGGCAAGGGCCACGAACTCGGCCCACATTGCGAAGTTCACCGGGTCGCAGCGCTCTGCTACGAAGCGATGATCGACCAGGTCGTCGGTGACGATGACGTGAGCCAAAGCGTTGACGATCGCCACGTTGGTGCCGGGCCGCAGCTGCAGAAAGTGCTCGGCCTCGACGTGCGCGCTTCTCACCATGTCGATTCGACGAGGGTCGACGACGATCAGGCTGGCGCCGTCACGCAAGCGCTTCTTCATACGCGAGGCGAACACCGGGTGGGCATCTGTTGGGTTGGCGCCGATCAGCAGGATGACGTCGGCCTGCTCGACCGACTTGAAGTCCTGCGTGCCCGCCGACGTGCCGAACGCAGAGTTGAGTCCGAAGCCGGTAGGTGAATGGCACACTCGTGCACATGTATCGACGTTGTTGTTGCCGAAGGCGGTGCGCACCATCTTCTGCAGCACGAACACCTCTTCGTTGGAGCAGCGCGACGAGGTAATTCCTCCGATCGCCTGGTTACCGTGGCGGGCCTGGATGTCGAGCAGCTTGGCTGCGGTGTAGGCAATGGCTTCGTCCCACGACACGATCCGCCACTCGTCGTCGATGCTCTCGCGGATCATCGGGTCGAGCATGCGATCACGGTGGCTGGCGTATCCCCAAGCAAAGCGACCCTTCACGCAGGAGTGCCCCTCGTTGGCGCCACCATCCTTGTGGGGCACCATGCGTACGACTTGCTCGCCCTGCATCTCGGCCTTGAAGGAGCAGCCGACACCGCAATAGGCACAGGTGGTGAGGACGGTGCGACGCGGCTGGCCAAATTCGATGATCGTGTTCTCGGTCAGCGTTGCGGTGGGGCAGACCTGCACGCACGCACCGCACGAGACGCATGGCGAATCGAGGAACGAACCATTCGCACCTGCCGCGACCCGCGACCCGAAACCACGGCCCTCGATGGTCAGGGCAAACGTTCCTTGAACCTCTTCACATGCCCGCACACACCGCGAGCAGACGATGCATTTCGCCGAGTCGAATGTGAAGTAGGGGTTCGATGTGTCCTTGGGGACGTCGAGGTGGTTGTCGCCGGCGTAGCCGTAGCGAACGTCGCGCAGGCCGACAGCGCCGGCCATGTCTTGCAGTTCGCAATCGCCGTTGGCTGCGCACGTCAAGCAGTCGAGCGGGTGGTCGCTGATGTACAGCTCCATCACGCCGCGGCGCAGTTTCTCCAGCTTCGGAGTTTGCGTGGTGACCTGCATCCCGCTGACGGCGGGAGTGGTGCACGATGCCGGCGTGCCCTTGCGACCGTCGATCTCGACGAGGCAGAGACGGCAGGACCCAAACGCTTCGAGGCTGTCTGTGGCGCACAGCTTGGGGATGTCGATGCCCGCAAGAGCAGCGGCACGCATCACGGAGGTGCCCTCGGGCACCATGATCGTCTGATCGTCGATCGTGACCTGCACCGAGGCCGGCGCGGGCTCGCGGAGTTGGCGGTCGGGAGCCGGTGTACCGAGGTCGTGATCGCCGGCGTACCCGGACTCGGCGACGCCGGTGAGCAGAGAGAGGCTGAGCGTCATACGGTCGCTCCTATCGCAGGATTGAAGTCATCAGTGAAATGAGTGAGCGCGCTGCGAACCGGCAACGGTGTGAGGCCGCCCATCGCGCACAGTGAACCATCGACCATCACCTCGCACAGGTCGACGAGCACCGCCATGTTCGCGTCACGCTCATCACCGGAGACGATCTTGTCGATCAGCTCGACACCGCGGGTGCTGCCGATACGGCATGGCGTGCACTTGCCGCACGACTCGATGGCGCAGAACTCCATGGCGAAGCGGGCTTGTGCTGCCATGTCGACAGTTTCGTCGAAAACGACGATTCCCCCATGACCCAAGAGTGCGTCGGCCGCTGCAAATGCCTCGTAGTCCATCGGCAGGTCGAGGCGATCGCTCGGTAGATACGAGCCCAACGGCCCGCCGACCTGAATGGCGCGTATCGGCCGACCGCTGTTGCTCCCACCACCGAAGTCGTTGACCAGCTCTCCGAGGGTGATGCCGAACGCTGTCTCGACAATGCCTCCGCGGGCGATGTTGCCGGCGAGTTGGAAGACCTGAGTGCCGCGGCTGCGGCCGGTGCCAAGCGCCGCGTATGCGGCGGCCCCGCCGACGAGGATGGCCGGGACCGTGGCCAGGCTGAGAACGTTGTTGACGACAGTCGGCTTGCCGAACAGGCCTTGCAGCGCCGGTAGCGGCGGCTTGGCGCGCACGACGCCACGCTTGCCTTCGAGGCTCTCGAGCATGGCAGTTTCCTCGCCGCAGATGTAGGCACCCGCACCGACGCGAACGTGAACTCGAAAAGCGAACCCACTGCCCAACACGTCGTCGCCCAGCCATCCTGTGGACTCCGCTGCCGCGATCGCAGCGCGTAGGGCTTCGATCGCATCGGGGTATTCGCTGCGTACGTAGATGTAGCCATCGCTTGCGCCCACAGCCCATCCGGCAATCGTCATGCCTTCGAGCAACATGAACGGATCACCCTCCATCAGGATCCGGTCGGCGAACGTGCCACTGTCACCCTCGTCAGCATTGCAAGCGATGTACTTGGTGGGTCCGGGGGCGTCGAGAACTGTGCGCCACTTGATACCGGTGGGGAACGCCGCCCCACCTCGACCACGCAGGCCGCTGTCGGAGACCTCGGTGACCACCTCGCCCGGCTGCATGCCGAGAGCGCGACGCAGGCCGACAAGGCCGCCATGCGCGACGTAATCGTCGAGCGACCGGGGATCGACGACGCCGACCCGTTGGAAGGTGACGCGTTGTTGGCGGGCCATCCACGGCAACTTGTCGGTGAGGCCGAGTCGCAACGCGTGATCGCCACCCGACAGCACGCCCGCATCGATCAACCCGGCAACGTCGGCAACATCGACCGGGCCGTAAGCGACGCGTCCGTCGTCGGTATCGACCTCGATCATCGGCTCCAGCCACAACATGCCGCGAGATCCGTTGCGCACGACCCGCACTCCGGGCTGTGCAGCAAACGCCGCGGCAACTTGATCTGCACCGACTGATCGTGCGGCCGCGTCGCGAGGCACGTAGACCACGGTGCCGTCGGAGCTATCCCTCGAGGGCACGGCACGTGCGGTGTCGTGCGCTTCGCGGATGATCGTCTCGATCGAGTCGAGATCGACGTGACCGTGCAGGCGACCGTCGACCGCCACCGATGGGCCGAGCGCGCAGTTTCCGAGACAGAAAACCTCGTCTACTTCGACCGCTGCGCCGGCCGCCAGCTCGACAGCTTTGGCATGCAGGCCGTTGGCGCCGCGTGCCTGGCAGGCTTCGGCGCGGCACACCTGCACGATGGGACCGACCGGTGCGGTGGTGCGAAAGTCCTTGTAGAAACTGATGACTCCGTGCACTTCGGCGACCGACAGGTTGAAGACACCGGCGAGCAGCGGAATGCACTCGTGATCGATGTAGCCGAGGTGATGTTGGATCGCGTGCAGCGCCGGCATCAGCCCGCCAGGCCATTGGCCGAACGGCTGTACCAGCGCGTCCAGTTCCCCCTGGGTCGCAACGACATCCACGGTTCCCGATCGTACGGCATAAACGGCACGATCGAACCGCGAATGGTGCCCGAAAGCCCGGCGTCTGTGCCCGGGGGTTATCCCCACCTACCATGTGCCGGGTGACAGGCACCCTCGTGATCCTCCGCCACGGCGAAAGCACGTGGAACCAGCTCAACTTGTTCACCGGCTGGCACGACGTACCGCTGAACGACAAGGGCCTGGCCGAGGGGGCTACGGCCGGCCAGACGATGGCCGACGCCGGGTTGCGTTTCGATGTCGCCCACACATCGGTGCTGACCCGCGCAGTGGTGACCAACCACCTGGCACTGGACGTGATGGGCCAGGTCTGGCTGCCTGTTCAACGCCATTGGAGGCTCAACGAACGTCACTACGGCGCGCTGCAAGGGCTTGACAAAAAAGAGACGACTGAGCGTCACGGAGCCGAACAGACGAAGCTGTGGCGGCGCAGTTACGACGTGCCGCCGCCACCAGTCGATACCGACAGCCCCGAGCATCCGATCAATGATCCCCGCTACCGACTACTGCCCCCAGATGTGCTGCCGGGCACCGAGTGTCTGAAGGACGTCGTTGCGCGTGTGCTCCCCTATTGGCACGATGTCGTCGCCCCACAGTTGCTCGCTGGACAGAACGTCTTGATGACCGCGCACGGCAACTCGCTGCGCGCGTTGGTGATGCATCTCGAAGATGTGTCGGCCGACGACATCGCCGAGCTGAACATCCCCACCGGTGCTCCACGAAAATACGAGTTCGACTCGAGCCTGCGAGTGAGCTCCGCCACGTACCTCGGAGACGCCGACGCGGTGGCCGCCGCCGCTGCACGAGTTGCCGCCCAAGCGGGAGCCTGAATGTCCGCCGCGCATCTCAGTACGAGCGGTGCACGCTGGATGTCTACACTCTGCCGCTATGGCAAGCAAAAAGTCGTACCTCGACCATCTTCGTAAGGTTTCGTTGTTCTCGGCATGTTCGCAGAAGGACCTCGAAAAGATCGCCAAGGCCGGCGACGAAGTCATCATGCCCGCTGGTTCGCTGATCGTCGACCAGGGTCAGACGGGACGCGAGGCATTCGTCGTGCTCGAGGGCTCGGTGATGGTCAAGCGCAACGGCAAGAAGGTCGCCTCGCTCGGCCCGGGCACAGTGGTCGGAGAGCTCTCGCTGCTTGACCATGGGCCGCGCACCGCCACAGTGGTCTGTGAATCCGATTGCACGTTGTTGCTGCTCAGCCAGCGGCATTTCATGGCGGTACTCGACGATGTTCCGTCGATGGCTCACAAGCTGCTCGCGTCTCTGGCCGGTCGAATTCGTGATCTCGACCGTCAGTACTACGGCTAGATCGCAGCCTCGACTTCGGTCGGCGGGTGCACCACTCGTCGCAAGTCGGCGATCAGCGCCAGCATCACCAGCAACGCGGCCCCACCGGCTGCCATTGCCATTCGCCACAACCACACCTGTTGGCCGACGCGGGCCGCACTCGACTTGACCGCGGTGATCGACTGGTCGATCTGACCCGGAATCGCTTGCAGCCCAGCAATGGTCTTGTCGAGCACGGGGGCCGTTTCCGTGATGGATCCCGACGCCTCGGCGAGATCGATCTCCACCTCTGCGATCGTGGCCTCCGCGGCTTTCAAATTCTCGGTGAGATTGTCGACACTGTTGATGAACGAGGCGACGTGCAGCAGCCCGCGAACACTCTGACTGACCTGACGGGTAGCGACCAACGCGTCGCCAGTTTTACCCAGACCTTCGCCTATCACCCCGATCAAACGCTGCAGCTCAGTCGCCGAGCTCGCCGTGTCTGCCGCAAGCTGACGCGCCGACAACAACGATTGCTCGGTGCGCGTCAGGCCGCGCTGCGTCGCTGTCGCTAGCCGGCCAATGGCGATCCAACCGGCAAGAACAGAACCGGCGATCAGAACCCCGGCTAACCACATCATTACGCGCGACTGCGACATCGCCGCCCATTGTTGCCCCTTGCGGAGCCAATCGGCGGCGATGCCAGGCGTGTTGAAGACTCACCTCGCGGATCTCCGAGGTATCAGTCGACGAGCGAGTAGTGGTGCTCCAGCTCGCGACGCAACACGGGCGTCACGACGTGATTTCGAGGAACCTTCGGAGCGTTCAGCACGTCGTCCTTGTCATACGGCACAACAACGGCGCCGCCG
>JANMQX010000395.1:0-10662 GCA_031370745.1 Ilumatobacteraceae bacterium | reverse complement strand
ACGATCTTGTCGTTGAAGATGTCGAGCAGGGCGATGACGGCCTTCTTGCCGTCGAGTTTTGCTGCCGTGTACTGGCCGATCAATTTGCCCGCCTCGCGGTTGTCGGTGGCAAACGTGATGTCGACAGCGTCGGGCGGGTCGGTCGGTGTGTCGAGAGCGATCACGAACAGGCCAGCATCGCGCGCCTTCTTGATCGCGTCGTTGACGCCGGTCGACATCGGGGTGATCAAGATCCCCTTTTGCTTCGCGGCAATTGCGTTCTCGATGGCGTCGATCTGACCCTGGTCGTCACCCTCGGCCTTGCCGGACGCGATGGTGATGTCGACACCGGCCGTTGTGCCGGCCTTCTTGGCACCGGCCTGCATGGCCACGAAGAAAGCGTTGGTCGAATCCTTGGTGATCAACGAGACGGCGATCTTGCCGCCCGCGGCAGGTGCGCCGGTGCCCGCTGGGGCACCCGTGGCCCCGGGCGCGACGGTGGCCGATGACTTCGAGTCGCTGCCGCACGCGGCTAAGGCGAACGAAGCGGCGATACCCAGGGCCATCACGGTACGAATGGGACGGTGGCGCTTGAACTGTGCTCTCATCTCTCCCCCTCGGAGTAGAATTGTCAACGTTGTCAGAGTTAACCCCAGCCGTAAGACCGTTGTCAAGGCTTGATTCGCTTGACAACTGGTGCTAGGACGGCGAACGTTGTCATTTATGTCCGAGCGCACGTCGAACAGTCCACGACTGTCTCACCCGACGATCCGCGACGTCGCCGCATTGGCCGGTACCAGCCTGAAAACGGTGTCACGCGTGGTCAACGGCGAGCCGGGCGTGTCACCTGAACTGGGCGACCGCGTGCGCGTAGCGATCGAACGACTCGACTACCGCCGCAACCTCGCTGCCAGCAATCTGCGCCGATCAGGGGGAAGGACCCGATCGATCGGCCTATTGCTGTCGAACATGATCAACCCACTCGATGGAGCCATCCAACGCGCGATCGAAGAGGCAGCATTGGATCGCGACGTCGTGGTGATTGCGTCGAGCATCGACGAAGACGCCGAGCGCGAGCGGGCGATGGTCGGCATCTTCACGGCGCGGCGTGTCGACGGCCTGATCATCAAGGCGGCCGGTCATGACCAGAGCTACCTGTCGGATCAACGACGCATGAGCATGGCGATGGTCTTTGTCGATCGTCCTCCCGCGTTTCTCAACGCCGACACGGTCGTGGTCGACAACGAAGCCGGCACGGCACGCGGTATTGCACATTTGATCGCCAACGGCCATCAACGCATCGGCTACCTCGGAGCCCTGCACACGATCGTGACGGCGGAGCAGCGCGTTGCCGGTTATCGCACAGCGCTCGCCGCAGCGCACATCCAAGCTGACGATTCGTTGATCAAGGTGGATATCCAAAGCAGCGAGCACGCACAGTCAGTCACGCGGGAACTCCTGCAAGGTGAGAATCCGCCTACGGCGCTGTTCGCGGCCCAGAACATGATCACGATCGGCGTCGTGCGCGCCCTCCGAGAGCTCGATGTGCATCGCAGCATCGCAGTCATCGGCTTCGACGACGTGCCGATGTTCGATTTGCTTGAACCCGCCGTCACCGTGTTGGCGCAAGACGCCTGGGCGATTGGCAGGCAGGCAGCGACAGCGCTGTTCGACAGGCTCGACGGCTCGAACGCGCCGATTCGTACGCACGTCATCCCGGTCGTGTTCATCGAACGCGGCTCAGGCGAGATTCGCGGGCCGTATTCCCGCTGAGCGGTCCTACTCGAAGTCGGGAGGGCGCGGCGGTGCGGCGACCAGGGCTGCGTTCAATTCGGCACCGCCGAGGGCGATGATCGCGTGCAGGCTGAGCCACGACAACAGCCCGATCACCGAGGCGAACGTCCCGTATACCGGTGATGCCTTGGCGATTGAGTGGGCGACGATTGCGACGCCGATCAATTGCAGCCCGGCGAACAGCACGCCGCCCGCGATTGCACCGGGCATGACGCTGCGCCATGCCGGCCAGGACGTCCGCAGCCAGCGGTAGCTCAAGGCAAGGACGAGCGTGTCGATCGCCGCCGTGAAGATGATCAGCAACACTTTGCTGATGAGCGCCACCCCGGTCACGCTGGCCAAGCTGGTGAGGATCGCCGTGCCGACCTGTGCGCCACCGATGTAGGCGATGCCCATCAGTGCTCGCAAGCGTGTGATCAGCAGATTCGAGCGGGTATCGAGAGGCTGTTCGCTGATTTCGTCGAGCGCGCCGTGGACCGCGACAAAGGCCTTCATCCCAGCCCACAAGCTGGCGATCAGACCGATGACGAGGACAACAGCGTTGCCGTGCAGCTTCGACGGGTTCTGGGCGATCTGTTGGCCCACGAATGGAAGTTGGTTCAACGCCGAATTGATGATGTCTTTGCGCAGTTTCGAACTGCCCTGCAGTACGAAGCCGAGAACGCTGGTGAACACCAAGAGAAGCGGGAAAACAGAAAGGAACGCGTAGTGGGCAATGAGTGCTGCGTTGCGACCGCTGCGGTGCTTGCGAAATCCTTCCGCGATGCGCACTGCGAGATCGGCTCGCCGCGATTTGCCGCGCAGCGCCTGAACCCTGGCCGATTCGGTCCATATCACACCACGAATGTATGTGACGGAGCCGGTTTCCAAACCTTCGATGTGTCGTGACCAGGGCGTAGCCCAGACGTCGCTGTGGTATGTGGTCGACCGCTACGGTCGCGACGTGCGCCGCCGAGGTGTCAACAACGTCGATCCCACTCGCGTCGTCGCGCTCGCTGCGATTGGCGGAATCATCGGTATCCAGCTGATCTTCTTCGGGCTCCCGTTCGGCCTGTGGTTGCACGGCTTGGTGCTCGGCGGACTGAACGCCGTGATGGCTGTCGGCATGGCGTTGATCTATCGGGCCAACCGGGTCGTCAACTTTGCTCAGGCGGAGCTGGGTACTGTGCCGACGGCGTTCTCCGCGGCATTCATCTTGTTCTGGGGATGGCCGTACCTTGTCGGTTTGGCGGCCGGTTTGGTGATGGCCGTGGTCGCCGGCGTGGTGATCGAGTTCGCGCTCATCCGCCGGTTCCGTCGTTCGCCCCGGCTCGTCGTCACGGTCGCAACACTCGGCATCACCCAAGTGCTGGTCGTGATCGGCATCCTGATCCCTCGGTGGTGGGGTCGCAACTTGGCCAGCGAACGAATTGCTCCACCGGTCGGATGGAAGCTGACGGTCGGTCAGGTCATCCTCAACGCCAACCACCTCATCGCCTTGATCGTCGCTCCCGTGATGATGGTAGGCGTTGCCTTGTTCCTCGCGCGCAGTCGCTACGGCCTGGCAATCAGGGCAAGTGCCGAGCGGGGGGATCGGGCAGCGATGCTCGGCATCCCCGTCGGCCGGCTCAACACGGTCGTGTGGGCCATTGCTGCGGCAATGTCGTTCGTCGCCCTCTTCCTTCGCAGCGGGATCATCGGAGTCCCCGTCGGCTACGCGGCCGGGCTCCCGACGCTGTTGCAGTCGTTGGCCGCGCTGGTGATTGCCCGGCTCGAGCGTCTGCCCACGGTGGCTGCCGCGGCGATTGCGCTCGGTTTGTTGGAGTCCGGTGTGCGCTTCAACTCCGACACCCCGGCAGCTGCGTATCCGATCATGGCTGCGGTCATGTTCGTCGTTCTGCTCGTTCAGCGAACAAGTGAATCCCGACGCGACAACGACGCGGCCAGCACATGGCGCGGGGCCGAGGAAGTGAGGCCGTTGACCACCGCAGAGCGCCGGCATCCGAAGGTACGGGTGGCGCGGTGGACGCTCGTCACCGCAGGAGCCGTCGTTGTGCTCGCAGCTCCACTGGTGCTCAATGTCAACTTCACGATCAAGGCGTCGGCCATCTTCGCCTTCGCCATCGTCGGATTGTCACTGGTGGTGCTCACCGGTTGGGCAGGGCAGATCTCGCTGGGTCAGATGGCCATCGTCGGAATCGGCGCAGCAGTCAGCGCGACCTGTACGTCGCGCTGGCACGTCGACCTGACCCTCGTCCTGCTGATCGGCGGTTGTGCCGGTGGAGTGGTCGCATTCGCGGTCGGTGTGCCGGCGCTTCGACTGCGCGGCCTGTACCTGGCTGTCACGACGTTCGCACTTGGATTGGCCACCGAACAATGGCTGCTCAGTGATCGTTTCTTCGGTTGGTTCCCCCGAGGCGATACGCGATTCGAGCGGCCGCCGTTGTTTGGTCAGATCAGCCTCGACACGCCGGTTCGCTACTACATGTACTCGCTCGTCGTACTGATTCTCACGTTCCTAGCGACGCGCGGCATTCGGCGTTCGCGCACCGGGCGAGTGATCATTGCCGTGCGCGAGAACGAGCGCGCCGCGCAGAGCTATTCGATCCCAGCGGTGCGCGCCAAGCTGACCGCGTTCGTGATATCCGGTGTGCTCGCCGGGATCGGCGGTGCGCTGTTCGCACACCTCAACCAGTCGTTCAGCGTGAGTGCCTACAGCACTGGCGAAAGCTTCAGTGTGTTCACGTCGGCGGTCATCGGCGGCCTCGGCTCGCTCGGCGGCGCAGTGCTGGGTGCCGTGTACCTTCGCGGCGTCCGCTGGTTCATCACGTCACCCGAGTGGCAGTTGCTGTCGACCGGCGGCGGAGTGTTGTTGGTGCTGCTGATCCTGCCTGGCGGGCTCGGGGAATTGTGGGTCGCCGTCCGCGACGTGTGCGTTCATCGCTTGGTCAAGCCATGGCATCGGCGCAGCACCGACAAGCCGGCCACCGATCTTCCAGCCGCAGCTGTGGTCGGTGTACCCATGGAGACGGTGACGTGACACGCACGTTCTTCGCATCGCTGCGTCATCCCGGCGGCTGGTTGCGTGACATCTGTGGTGGCGAGGCCGCCTTCCCTCTGGTCGTCTTGTTCGGCCTCAATGCGGTCGACGAGCTCGACCGGACAGCGTTCGGGATCCTGCTGCCGAACATTCGCGACGAGTTCCACCTCGACAACACCAAGGTGCTCGGTCTGGTCGCATTGGCGTCGGTCGCTGCCCTGGCCTTGCAGGTTCCGATCGCCCAGTACGCCGATCGTTCGCGCCGTGTGCCGCTGGCGATCTTGGGAGCGGTTGTGTGGGCGATGTTCAGCGGACTCACGGGTCTGGCAACGGGCGTGATCGTGCTGACCGTCGCCCGCAGTGGCAGCTCGATCGGAAAGGCGGTGATCGACCCGACGCACAACTCGCTGATTGCGGACTACTACCCGATCAGCTCGCGCAGCAAGGTGTTCAGTACGCACCGCGCCGCAAACGCGGTCGGCTCGTTCGTCGGTCCGATGGCAGCCGGACTGCTGGCGTACGCGTTCGGATGGCGAGCCCCGTTCCTCGTCTTCATGATCCCCACTCTGGTCTTCGCCGTCATTGCCCTGCGTTTGCGCGAACCCGTTCGAGGCCGGTGGGAACGGCAGGCGATGGGCGCCAGCGACGAGGTCATCGCCACCGAGGAAACGGTTCCGTCGTATGCCGAGAGCTGGCGAACGGTGCAGAAGATCGAGAGCCTCAAACGCATCTGGTGGAGCTTGCCGTTCCTCGCCACTGCACTGATCGGGTTCGTGGCTCTGGCGTCGCTGCTGTACGAGCAGGAGTTCGGCCTCGACGAACGCGCCCGCGGGTTTGCTGCCGCAATTGCCGAACCGTTTCAACTCGTGGGGTTGGTGCTCGGTTCGCGCATCGTCACCCGACGCTTCCTCGGCAACATGCGCGGTCTGATTCGCTTCCTTGCCAAGGTGGCCATCGCCACGTCGATCGCGGCGATTGCGTTTGCGCTGGCGCCCAACATCGTCGTCGCAGTGGCGATCAACTGCGTGATCTCGGCGTCGCTGGCGATGCTCGGCCCGGGCATACTCGTCGCCCTCTCGCTGGCCATTCCACCGCGCGCTCGCGCCACCGGCTTCTCGGTCGCCTCGCTATGGGTGGTCCCTGGCCTGATCGTGCTCCCGATCATCGGCTGGATCTCGGGTCACGTCGGTATTCGCTGGGGTCTGCTGGTGTTGGTACCGCTGTTCATCATCGGTAGTTTCGTGCTCGGCAGCGCCGGCTCGGTGATCGACGCCGACATTGCCCAGGTCTGGCGGGCCGCCGCGGCACGCAGTGAGGCCCTGTACCAACGGCGGCAGGGGCACAGCGAGCTGTTGTTGGTGCGCGGTGTCGACGCGGGATACGACGGTCGGCAGGTCTTGTTCGGTGTCGACATCGAAATAGAAGAGGGCGAGATCGTCGCTCTGCTCGGCACGAACGGAGCCGGCAAGAGCACGCTGTTGAAATCGATCAGCGGGGTGGTCGAGGCGGACCGGGGTGCGGTCGTGCTCGACGGCCGAGACATCACCCATGCCCCACCCAACGAGATCGCGACGCTGGGAGTCAGCCAGATGCCCGGTGGCCAGGGCGTGTTTGGTTCGCTGACCGTCGGCGAGAACCTTCGCTTGGCCGGTTGGACACGCAGCGACGACGAAGCCGACGATGCCGTCGAAGATGTCTTGACCACGTTCCCGGTGCTGCGCGACCGGTACGGCGCTTCCGCCGCAGACCTCAGTGGTGGTCAGCAACAGATGCTGGCGCTCGGTATGGCGTTCGTGGCGAAGCCGCGAGTGCTGTTGATCGACGAGTTGTCGTTGGGTCTTGCACCAGTCGTGGTCGGGCAGTTGCTGCCGCTCGTACGCCGCCTGGCCGACGACGGTGTTGCTGTGATCCTCGTCGAGCAGAGCGTCAATCTCGCGCTGACCTTGGCCGAGCGGGCGTACTTCATGGAGCGCGGCACGATTCGCTTCTCGGGGCCGACTGCAGATCTGTTGAATCGACCCGACCTGTTGCGATCGGTGTTCCTCACCGACATCAGCGCGTCGACCGCAGCCCCGTCCGTGGTGGATGTGCACTCTGAAGAAGTCGCACTCGAAGTCACCGGCCTCAGCCGCTCGTTCGGTGGCAATCGAGCCGTTACGGACGTGTCGTTCTCGGTCGGCAAGGGCGAGATCGTTGGAATGATCGGACCGAACGGTGCCGGCAAGACGACGCTCTTCGATCTGATCAGCGGGTACGTCACTGCCGACGCTGGGCGAGTTGTGCTCGCTGGGCGCGACATCACGACCGAGTCGGCAACGATCCGCGCTCGCCGTGGTCTCGGCCGCAGTTTCCAGGACGCACGTCTGTTCCCCGACATGACGGTCGCCGAGGCGATCGCCGTTGCGCTCGAGCGATGGACGACGCAGCGCAGCGTGCTGGCCGCAGCCCTGCGATTCCCCACCGTGTTCGACGACGAGGAAAGAACGACAGCGCGTGTCGGCGAGCTGCTCGAAGTGATGAACCTGGGTGCGTACCGCAACTCGTTCGTTCGCGAACTGTCGACGGGTACTCGACGCATCGTCGACCTGGCCTGTCTCGCCGGTCATCGCCCAACGGTGGTGTTGCTCGACGAGCCGTCCAGCGGGATTGCGCAGCGCGAGGTGGAGGCGCTGGCGCCGGTGCTGTTGCGGCTGCGCGACGAGATGGGTGCAAGCCTTGTGGTGATCGAACACGACTTGCCCCTGATCTCGTCGATCTCCGACCGCTTGATCGCGCTCGACCACGGTGAACTGATCGCAACCGGCCTTCCTGCTGACGTGCTGACCCATCCCGACGTGGTAGAGAGCTACTTGGGGAACAATGCAGCGGCGCGACAACGCTCCGGCCCCGGGGGGTACTGAACATGCAGCCAGCCAGCTCAACAGGTGCGGATCGCAGCCGACAGCTCCGCCGATGGGGTCCGTTAGCTGCACTCGCGGTGTTCGTCGCTGTCGGCGGGGTCGTGCTGGCGACTCGTGATTCCGGTGGGAGTTCGGGTGCCACCACAACGTTGGGGGCGTCGGCACGCACCACGACTGTTTCGTCCGAGAACTCGGTTGCGTCGACCAAGTCGACGACGCCTGGCTCGCAGGTAACCACTGCGGACACGTCGGCACCCGCGCATGTGACCTACCCGTTGTCGTTTGCCCAAGCCACCCAACAGGGTCTCGCTGACTCGGTCGACTGGGGGACGCGATGCGACACCTCGACCGGCAAGCTCGCCGTTCCTGACTTCTTTGCCCAGCCTTGTTTCGCCCCGTTCACTGGCGACAACGGCGGAGCAACAGCGCCCGGTGTGACCGGTCAGGACATCACCATCGTGTACTACGAGGGCCAGGAAACCGACCCGATCATCGCCTACATCACCGATGCGATTCACGTCGACGACACCAACGCCGATCAGTTCGCGACCATGAAGGAGCTGATCCGCTACTACGAGACCTACTACGAGCTGTACGGCCGCAAGGTCAACCTGGTCACCTTCGAAGGCACGGGCAACGCCACCGACGAGGTTGCAGCGCGGGCCGACGCCCAGCAAATTGCCCTGCAGTACAAGCCATTTGCGGTGTTCGGTGGCCCGGCGTTGACCAGTGCCTTTGCCGACGAACTCGCGGCGCACAAAGTCATCTGCATCGGCTGCACACCGGGTCAGCCGGCATCGTTCTACAGCGAGCGCGATCCATATGTGTGGGGGCTCGATGGCAGTCCGTTGCAAAAGCAACAACATGTCGTCGAGTTCTTGACCAAGCAGATCATCGGCAAACCAGCCAGCCATGGTGGCGACGCGGTGACGGATCAGCCGCGCAAGCTCGGCCTCCTCTATCTCGAGACCAGTGGTGCCTCAAAGGAGTTGGCCGACACGTTCGCGGCCGCCATGACGGCGGCAGGATCACCCTTCGCACAGGTCATCGCCTACCAACTCGATCCGACCACGATTCAGGCAACCGCGACGCAGGTCATCACGAAGTTGAAAGCTGCCGGAGTCACGACGATCGTGTTCAACGGCGATCCTGTGGCGCCACGAGACTTCACGAAGGAGGCGACCGCGCAGGAGTATTTCCCGGAGTGGGTGGTTGCGGCGAGCACGCTGGTCGACATCAGCGCCTTTGCCCGCACCTACGACCAGGAGCAGTGGAAGCACGCCTTCGGCGTGACCCAGCTCGCCGCTCGCACGCCCACCGATCAGATCGGTGCGTTCTTCATCTACAAATGGTTCACGGGTGCCGACCCTCCCGCCGACGGGACCATCGGTGTCATTGCACCCAACCCGGCTCTTTTCTTCGCCGGGATCCAAGGCGTCGGTCCAAACCTGACACCCGAGACGTTCCGCGACGCCTTGATGGTGCGGCCTGGTACGTCGGACGGTTTGGTGATCAGCCAGCCGTTCCTGTCGTACGGCGACCACGGCTATTGGCCCGACAAGGACTATCTGGGCGTCGACGACGCAACCGAGATCTGGTGGGACCCTGCGGCGACCGGGCCCGACGAGATCCGCAAGGAGGGTGTGGGCATGTACCAGTTCGTCGACGGTGGCAAGCGTTACCTGCCCGGTCTGTGGCCAACGATCGACAAGCTGTTCGAGCCGACGGGAGCGGTGTCGCTCTACACCTCGCCACCACCCGGCGAAGCTCCCCACGTTTACCCGAGCCCCGCCGGCTAGCGCCAGCGGCCGGGTCTGCCTGGGCGCGATTTGTGCCCCGGGAGGTCTGTTTCCGCGCCCAGTCAGTGGCGGTCAGGGCGGGATGCGCCAGTTGATCGGGGCGAGGCCGGCGTCGGTCAGGGCGGCGTTCGTGCGGCTGAACGGCTTGCTACCGAAGAAACCGTTGTGGGCGCTCAGTGGCGAAGGGTGCGCCGATTCAATCACCGTGTGACGGGTCAGATCGATCAACGCCTTCTTCTTTCGGGCCTGGGCACCCCAGAGGATGAACACGACCCGGTGGGGCTTGGCATTGACCGACCGCAACACCTCGTCGGTGAAGGTCTCCCAACCCTTGCCGTGGTGCGATGCGGCCGCCCCGGACCGAACGGTCAGACTGGTGTTGAGCATCAGCACGCCTTGGCGGGCCCAGGACTCGAGGTTGCCATGCTTGGGCGTCTCGATGCCGAGATCATTGCGCAATTCGATGTAGATGTTGACGAGCGACGGCGGAAGCTGCACGCCGTCCTGCACGGAGAAGCACAGCCCATGTGCTTGCTGCGGGCCGTGATACGGATCCTGGCCCAGCAGCACGACACGAGTGGTTTCGTACGGAGTCAGATGCAGAGCGGCGAAGACCTGATCCTCTGGAGGAAAAACAGTGTGGCGAGACCGCTCTCTCGCCACGAACTGTTGCAACTCCTTCCAGTACGGCTTGTCGAATTCGGCTCGCAGCACTGGATTCCAGTCGGTCTTCACCGACCGCTATTTCAGCAGGTCGACTCAGTCGCCGCTGCCACCACCGTCGTCGGAGCTGTCGCCGGCGTCATCGTGACCTTTGCTGGTACCGCTGGTGGCGTTGCCGTTGTCGTCGTCTTGGTCATCGTCTGCATCATCGGCCGCGTCAGTCGCCTCGGGGGCATCCGTGGCCTCGGGAGCATCCGTGGCCTCGGGGGCATCCGTTGCATCAGGAGCTTCCGAGTCAACCTCGGTCGTTGTGGCTGCAGCTGCGGTCGTTGTAGTTGCAGCTGCGGTCGTGGTGGTTGCTGCAGCGGTCGTGGTGGTTGCCGCAGCCGTCGTGGTGGTTGCAGCAGCGGTCGTGGTCGTGTCGTCGTCGTTGCTGACGTTTTGGGCGAGAACCTGTTGTAAGGGACTCGCACCTGTCGCGGCGGCGGCGAAGCCTGCGGCTCCCAAC
>JANMQX010000382.1:0-6100 GCA_031370745.1 Ilumatobacteraceae bacterium | reverse complement strand
GGATTGGTCGCGCCCCCGCCCGATTACAGCGGTGGTAAAGGCGTCGCCGACGCACCCAACACTGTGCTCACGATCAACGCCTCCGGCGGCAGCTTTGTGCACAGCGCATACGCCCTCGGTGCCGATGTCCCGGAGAGCGCTGCGCGCAAGGCACTGTTCGATGTGGTGAACATCATCACCGACGTTGCCGCGGCGGTCGGTGAATCCAACCTCGGCGAAGACAAGCCCTTCATTCCGACCCGCTACCGGTTCCAGGCCCGAGTCGTCGATCAAGCCGAACTCGACAGCCAGCAACCGGCACACACGATCGTCGATTGGCCGGCGTTGACCACGCTGCCTCTCGCCAAGGCTGCGACTTGTGCGATGGTCGACGCTGGCGCAGTCGGTTCGCTTCTGGTCGACGCCAAGCAAAACACCTTCTTCAGGGACGGCGCCGCCGTGTACCAGATCTCTGCTGCGGGAGTGCTGCCGGGTGATTCCGAGTGCTGATCCGAGCGTGTTACGTTCCCGAGCGGGGCATGAGCTGAAGGGGCTCGATATGCGAAAGTACGCGGCACTTGCCGTGTTGATCACGTCGGTCGTCGTGCCGGTGGTCAACGTCGCCGCACCGAAAGTGGACGCAGCAACCGTTGTCCCTGCCGGGTTCACCGACACTCTGGTCGCCACGCCTGGGGCAGCGACTGGAATCGCCAGCCTTCCCGACGGCACGGTGGTGGTGCTGGTGCAGGCCGGCTCGGTGCGGTTGATCCGCGGTGACGTGCTGCTGCCGGCGGAGGCGTTGACGATGAGCTTGGCGCCGTGCAACAGCGGCGAACGCGGTCTGCTGGGTGTCGCCGTCGATCCCGACTTCAGGGTCAACGGCTACGTGTACCTGTACTTCACCCGGCCGAGTCCGGCGTCCCCCGGCGGTTGCGTCAATCGGGTCAGCCGGTTCACGATGACCGGTGACTCGATCGATCCGAACAGCGAGACCGTCCTGGTCGACAACATCTCGTCGAACTCGGGCAATCACAACGGTGGCGATCTCGAGATCGGCGGCGACGGCTTCTTGTACATCTCGGTCGGCGATGCGGGTAACGACCCACGCGGCGATTCAAATCCCAACAATGCTGCCCAGGACCTCAGCTTGCTGAACGGAAAGATCCTGCGGGTCGTGCCGTCGACCGGTGAGCCGGCGCCGGGAAACCCCATCAGTGGTCCGGGCAGCGACAGCTGCCGAATCCGTGGCAACACGCCGTTGACTCCGACAACGAGTTGCCGAGAGCTGTATGCGTGGGGGCTGCGCAACCCGTTCCGTTTCGCCTTCGACCCCAACACCGGCCCGGATCGATTCTTCATCAACGATGTCGGGCAGAGCACCCACGAAGAGATCGACCAGGGCGGTTTCGCCCTCAACTACGGCTGGCCGGTCCGCGAGGGTTTCTGCCCCATCGACATGACCCCGCCGTGCGCACCTGCGCAGCCCGGGTTCACCGATCCGCTCACTGACTACCCGCGCAGTGTTGGCCAGGTCATCACTGCCGGAGCGTTCATCCCCAACGGCCACTGGCCGGCCGAGTACGACGGTGGCTACCTCTTCGCCGACGCGGGCAGCGGAAACATGTGGCTGCGCCATGCCGATGGCGCGATCGACTACGCCGCTCCGTTCGCCACCGGGGTCGCTGGCATTGTCGACATGGCCTTCGTCACCAACCTCGAGAGCGTCGCGCTGTACTACACGATGACCGGCGGTCAGGTTCGCAAGATCAGCCGACCGACGGTTCCATTCGCTGCTCCCGGCGCGCTGTCGTTCGTCGCCGTACCTCCGGGTACCCGGGTGCTCGACACCCGGCTTGCGTCGGCGGGTGACAAGCGAGTTCGCGCCAACACCACGCGCTACGTCAACATGGGCGTCAACCCCGCCGTGACGAAAGCAGTTTTGGTCAACTTCGCGTTCGTCGCGCCGAGCACCTCCGGGTTCCTGACGGCGTGGGCCGGTCGAAGCGCGAGACCCGTCGCGTCGAATCTCAACGCGTTCCCCGGCGAGGTCGTTGCCAACTCGGCGGTTGTGCCTGTCGACGCCAATGGCGGGATCTTGATCTATGCCTTCTCCACCGCGCACGTTGTGATCGACCTGCTCGGCTACTTCAACGTCGCCGCCGGCGCGGTCCGTGCCGGCAGGTTCGTGGCTGTCGCGCCGAATCGCATCAGCGACACACGATCACCGATCTCGGCGACGAACCAGTTCACCTGCGGCGTCGGGGCTCAATTGCCGTACGTGCGCGTTCCAGTTGCCGAACGGGGCGGGATGCCGGCTGTCGCGGCGATGGATGCGGCTGTCCTCGTTGTCACGGCCGTGACGGCTGCCGACACCGGAGGTGGGTTCCTCAGCGCGAGCCCTGGGGGCGCTGCATTCTCCGGCTCGTCGCACATCAACACCAACGGGTTCGGTGACATCCGCGCCAACCTCGTCGTCGTACCCGTAGGTCCCGATGGCACGGTCGACTTCCACACGCTGTCGGTCCCCGATGTCGTGGTCGATGTTGCCGGCTACTTCACGTCAGCGGCTGCGCCCAGCGCGACCGTTGGCCGGTTCCACGTGATTCAACCGTTCCGCGAAGTCGACACCCGCATCCCTGCCGGCTTCGGTCGCTTGCCAGGTGAGGCAACGCACACGATCGATCCGACCACGGTTCCGCCCAATGCTTCGGCGATGGCCCACAACATCACGATCGTCGACAACAGCGCGCCCGGTTTCGTCACGCCGTATCCGGGTGGCACCCTGCCGGTGGTCAGCGCCGGCAACACCACTGCTGCCGGCCAGATTCATGCGGTGCTGTCGTTCACACAACTCAGCGCTGCGCCGGCGACGATGAGCTACTACACGCTGATGAACACCGATCTGGTGGTCGATACTCCCGGCTATTTCGAAGGCGGCTGATCGGTAGCCTTCATTTCGTGGCCAGCTTGCGCATCGCCCTCGCCCAACTGAATCCCACCGTCGGTGACCTCGACGGCAATGTCGCCAAGATCGTCACCGCCTACGACGCCGCCGAGGCCGCGGGATGCGACATCGTCGCGTTCACGGAGCTGGCGATCACCGGTTATCCGCCCGAGGACCTGGTGTTGAAAGCCGGGTTCGTCGCTGACAACCTCGAGGCCCTGGCCAAGGTTGCCGCGCACACCGGTCGTTGCGCAGCTGTGGTCGGGTACGTCGCTGCCGACCGCGACATCTACAACGCCGCGGCGATGTGTGCCAATGGCGAAGTCGTGGGCACCTATCGCAAGCGTCTCCTGCCGAACTACGCGGTGTTCGACGAGGCTCGCTACTTCACACCGGGCGACTCCAGCGACCCCTACGAGCTGTATGTGATCGGCGGCGTCAAGGTCGGCATCAGCATCTGCGAAGACGTGTGGAGCCCAACGGGCCCATTGGCCGCGCAGGCTGCCGGTGGTGCTGAGTTGAACATCAACATCAACGGTTCGCCGTACCACTTCGACAAGGCGTCGGACCGCGAGCGGATGCTGGCGACGCGCGCCGCCGACGCAAGTTGCGCGCTCGTCTACGTCAACCAGGTCTGCGGCCAGGACGAGTTGGTGTTCGACGGCGGCTCGGTGGTGTTCGATGCCGAGGGCCGTCTCGTCGCTCGTGCTGCCCAGTTCGTCGAGGAGCTGATGATCACCGACGTGCACATCGAGCCCGTTTATCGCAAGCGGTTGCTCGACCCGCGCGGCCGGCGTACCGAGATCGAGATGCCGCTCGTCCACGTCTCCGACGCATCGCTCGGGCGCGATATCACCCCCCCAGTAGCCAGAGTCGCGCCCAAGCTCGCACCCACCGCCGAGTTGTACGAGGCATTGGTGTTGGGCACCGGCGACTACGTGCGCAAGAACGGATTTACCGATGTCGTGATCGGTCTGTCCGGCGGTATCGACTCGACCATCGTGGCGTGCATTGCCGTCGAGGCGCTGGGCGCCGATCATGTTCATGGTGTCTCGATGCCATCGCGCTATTCGAGTGATGGCTCGAAGAGCGACGCCGCTGATCTCGCCGCGGCCTTGGGCATCGACGTTCGCACGATTGCCATCGAGCCGGCCTTCAGCGCCTACCTGGAGATGACCGCTGCATCGTTCCAGGGCAAGCCCGCTGATCTCACCGAAGAGAACCTGCAGAGCCGGGTGCGCGGCGCGACCTTGATGGCGCTGTCGAACAAGTTCGGCTGGATGGTGTTGACCACCGGTAACAAGAGCGAGATGGCTGTCGGGTACTTCACGCTCTACGGCGACTCGGTCGGTGGGTACGGCGTGATCAAGGACGTGTTGAAGACGCGGGTGTACGACCTGTGCAGGTATTACAACGAGCGCGTCGGGCGCGAGCTCATCAGCGAGCGCGTCATCACGAAGCCGCCGTCAGCCGAGCTGCGACCCGACCAGCGCGACGACCAGAGCCTGCCCGCCTACGAGGTGCTCGACCCGATCCTGCAGTTGTATGTCGAGGAGGATCGCACCGCTTCCGAGATCATCGAGCTCGGTCACGACGAAGCCCTGGTTCGCCGCATCACCCGGCTCGTCGACGCGATGGAGTACAAGCGCCGACAGTGCCCACCCGGTGTGCGCGTCAGTGTGAAGGCATTCGGCAAGGATCGTCGCCTGCCGATCACCAACGGCTACCGCGGCTAGAGCGGCCGGTGGAATGGCTGGGCGCGGAAATACGCCCGCCGATGCCGAAATCGCGCCCAGTGCGCATATCGCCCGGGACGATTCGTTTCGTCACGGACGATTCGCAAGGGATGCGACGCGCTCCGGGCGGCCGGGACCCGACAACGAGATCGTCACCGCTCCGACTGCGGCAAAGACGGTGGCCATCGCGGCCGGCCAACCGATGCCATGGCTGGTGTACAAGCGTGTGGCCGGCACCGATACCACGGCGCGTCCGATCGTGTCGATGCCGATCAACAATCCGAGACCTCGCGCCGGTGATCCTGGCACCAGCCCGGTGCCCAACGAGATCGCGCTGACGACGGAGAACTCGAAGCCGAGCACCCCGATGGCGAGGAAGGCAACACCGAGCACGAGGTGATGATGGCCCAATGCCAACCCGGCACTGGCGGGCACCATCAACATCGCGCCGACTGCGACCGAACGGCGTTTACCCCACACATCGGTGAATCGTGCGACCGAGAGCGTGGCCACCAACTCGCCGGCGCCGAGCAAGAAGGTGACCGCAGACAGTCCGGCCGGCGTCAGCCCGAACTCGTCTTCCAGCCAACTGCCGAAGGTGACGATGAGGGCATGGCTGGCGGCAGTGATCGCAAAGCCCGACACCAGAACCAGCCAACCGCGCGAGACCAGCCGACCGGTCACCTTGGCGGCAGCGGCGACGCGATGTTCGTCGGTCGGCGAGTCGATACGACCGATCACGACGATGGCCATCACGATCATGGCCGCGGCCCCGCCGAGATATCCGAATCGCCAGTTCGTGGCCGCCGTCACAAGGCCCATGGTGCTCACGCCGATCAGCAGACCGAAGGCCCACGACACCTCGATCAGACCGGTGACTCGGCCTCGTCGTTCGTACGGAACATGGTGAGCGATCCACGTGCCGATCCCGAGGTAGAAGGTCGTGTTCCCCTGGCCGAGGAACACCAGCGCAACCGTCAACATCGCCACGCCTTGGCTCGCCGCGGCGAGACACGTCCCGACGATCGCTGCGCAGAGCCCGACAGCCACGGCGCGGCGCGCGCCAAGACGATCGACCACTCTTCCGATGATCGGCGAGCACAAGCCGAACAGCTCGGAGATGGCGATCGCCAGACCGATGTCCGCGAGCTTGACGTCGAGCCCTCGGGCGATGGTGGCGATGAAGGGCCCGACGAAGCGGTAACAGGCGTTCGACGTCATGCGCGCGGTGGCGAACGCGGGCAGATCCCGCCGGACCTCTGGCGCGTATGAATCATCCAACACGCGGCCGAGCACGACGATCGACACTAACTGGATAGCCTGTGGAACCCGTGGCCCTGATCGTGCAGAAATACGGCGGCACCTCCGTCGCCGACCCCGACCGCATGCGTGCCGTCGCCGAGAACGTGGCCTTCACCCGACGTCACGGCAACGACGTCGT
>JANMQX010000369.1:0-7958 GCA_031370745.1 Ilumatobacteraceae bacterium | reverse complement strand
GAGGGGGACAATGACACTGACGTGGGAAGAGGCGTGTGCGCGGGTGAGCGCACCTGGCGCGCCGTATGAGATCGTCGAAGACGAACACGGCAAGCGCCAGTTCAAGCATGCTCCGCCGAACCTGCGGGCGCTGTTCGACATCGCCAGAGGGGGCGGCGACGACGCCTTCTTGGTCTTCGAGGACGAGCGGTGGACGTTCGACCAGGTCTTCGCCCGCATCGATTCGTTGGCCGACGCTCTCGTCAATCGCTACGGAATCGCCAAGGGCGATCGCGTCGCCATCGGCATGCGCAACTATCCCGAGTGGGTGATGTCGATGCTGGCCATCGTCTCGATCGGCGGTGTGTCGGTGTCGCTCAACGCCCTTTGGGTCGAAGACGAGATCGATTACGCACTCGCCGACTGCGGTGCTTCACTGCTGATCGCCGATGTCGAACGGATCAGCCGCGCCATCGCACCATGCCGGCGAATGGGAGTGAGAATGCTCGAGGTGCGGGCCGAGTCGCGATCTGCTGACGACGTCGGGCAGTGGGACGATGTCGTCGTGCCGGGCCCGGCCATGCCGGTCGTCGACGTCGGCTGGAATGACGACGCGACCATCCTGTACACCTCAGGAACCACAGGCCGGCCGAAAGGTGCGGTCTCGACCAATGGCGCTGTTGTCTCGTCCGTGATGGCGTTCGGAAGTCGCGCTGCAGCCGACGTCGTGCGTGCCGAGTCGGCGCGTCCGCCTGGCGAACCGCCCGAACCAGCAGGTCCGCTGGCTTTCATCCTGATCGTCCCGCTCTTCCATGTGACCGGGTGCGTGCCGGTGCTGATGAGTTGCGTCGTCACCAAGTCGAAGCTGGTGATGATGTATCGCTGGAACCCGGAGAAGGCGCTCGAACTGATCGAGCGCGAGCGCATCACCAACTTCGTCGGCGTACCAACGCAGAGTTGGGACCTGGTCAACTCGCCGAGGTTTGCCGACTTCGACACGTCGAGCTTGCGCGGCGTCGGTGGTGGGGGTGCCCCGGCGCCGACCGCGCTGGTCGAGCGCGTCGCTGGCAGCGTGAAGAGCGGCGGACCCACGCTCGGCTATGGCATGACCGAGACCAACGCGTACGGACCGAACAACACGGGGGCCGACTACCTCAGTCATCCGACGTCGACGGGCCGGGTGCTGCCGATCATGCGTATCGAGATCCGCGATCCCGACGGCCATCAGGTGCCGACAGGTCGGCGTGGTGAGATCTGGTTCGAGGGCCCGATGCTGATCCGCGGCTATTGGAACAAGCCGGAAGCGACAGCGGAGACGATCGTCGATGGCTGGCTGAGAAGCGGCGACATCGGTCGGGTCGACGACGAGGGCTTCATCTATGTCGAGGATCGTTTGAAAGACATGATCCTGCGCGGTGGAGAGAACGTGTATTGCGCAGAGGTCGAGTCGGCGATCTACGCGCACCCGGCGATCCACGAAGCAGCGGTGTTCGGGATACCCGACGAACGGCTCGGCGAGGAAGTGGCTGTTGCGATCCACCTCGTCGACGGGGCAGCGCTGACCGCTGACGAACTGCGCGCGTTCCTGAGGACGAAGGTCGCCGCGTTCATGATCCCGTCGCGGGTGATCTTCGTCGATCAACCCTTGCCACGCAATCCGGCAGGGAAGTTTTTGAAACGCGAGATGCGTCAGGGCCTCGTGTCGTAGACCGCGGTGACCTGGCAGAAGTCGTTGAAGCTGTTGGCGAAGTCGCCGACCCGCAGCGCGTACGAGACCCCGGCGGCGGCAATCTCGGCTGTCGCCGGTGTGCCAATTTTGACGATCACTTGAATTCCGACTTGATTGGTCGGAATTTACCTCTGTAGCGTGACCGTCCATGAGTGATTCATGGGGATTCGAGACACGCCAGATCCACGTCGGCGGAGACGCCGACCCGACGACCGGGGCCCGAGCGGTACCGATCTACCAGACAACGAGCTACGAGTTCCGCGACTCGGCGCACGCCGCCAACCTGTTCGCGCTTGCCGAGGTCGGCAACATCTACACGCGCATCATGAACCCGACGCAAGGTGCACTGGAGGCACGCCTGAACGCGTTGGAAGGAGGCTGCACCACAGCCATCGGCATCCCCGGGACCCTCGTCGTCGGCTCTGGTCAGGCCGCCGAGATGCTGGCCATCACCACGCTCGCCGAGGCCGGTGACCACGTCGTCGCTTCGCCCTCGCTGTACGGCGGCACATACAACCTGTTGCACTACACGCTGCCGAAGCACGGCATCGAGATCACGTTCGTCGAGGATCCCGACAACCTCGACCAGTGGCGCGCCGCCGTGAAACCCAACACCAAACTGTTCTTCGGCGAGGTGCTGTCGAACCCGAAGAACGACATCTTCGACATCGAGGGTGTTTCCAAGGTTGCCCACGAGGCCGGCGTGCCGTTGATCGTCGACAACACAGTCCCGACGCCCTATCTCATCCGCCCGATCGAATGGGGCGCCGACATCGTGGTGCACTCGTTGACGAAGTTCATCGGTGGCCACGGCACGTCAATCGGCGGTTCGATCACCGACGGCGGGACGTTCGACTTCGGCAACGGCAGGTTCGCGAATTTCACCGAACCCGATCCCAGCTATCACGGCTTGGCGTATTGGCCGGCGTTGGGTCATGGGGCCTTCATCCTCAAGGCTCGCGTCCAGGGTCTGCGCGATACCGGCGCGGCCGTCTCGCCGTTCAACGCGTTCCTGTTCCTGCAAGGTCTCGAGACTTTGAGCCTGCGAATGGAGCGTCATTTCTCGAACGCAGCGAAGGTCGCTGAGTTCCTGCAAGGTCGCGACGAGGTCGAGAGCGTGATCTGGGCCGGCCTGCCGTCGAGCCAGTGGTACGAGCGGGCCAAGAAGTACGGCCGCGACAAGGGCTACGGCTCGATCCTGTCGTTCATCATCAAAGGTGGTCGTGATGCGGGCACGAGGTTCGTGGAAGCCCTCGAACTGCACAGTCACGTCGCCAACATCGGTGACGTACGCAGCCTGGTCATCCAGCCCGCCACGACGACACATAGCCAGCTCACCGAAGAGGAACAGGCATCGACGGGTGTCTACCCGGGCTTGGTGCGCCTCAGCGTCGGTCTCGAGTCGATCGAAGACATCATCGCCGACCTGGAGGCAGGCTTCCGCGCCGCCAAGACCTGACCGAGGTTAGGCGACGAGCGTGTCGACGGAGATAGTGGCGAGTCGCTTCTTCTCTTCGAGCAAGGCGGCCATCAGGCCGGTGATCAGCCGTTCTTTCAGCCTGTCTGCACTTTGGGCGGCGCGGTAGGAGCGTGAGACCTCGATCTGGATCGCCGTCGCACCCTGGCGCTGGGCCCACGATGTCATCGTGCCGGGCTTCGTTGCGCCGAAGCCACGCCGGCCGCCGTCAGGATCGGTCGTGACCTTTGCAGCCTCGAGATGGCCGGCGACGCGACGACCGAGCGCAATCGACGCCGCAGAACCGCTGCCGCAGCCGATGATCCACCGCGGACCGTCCTTTGGACCGCGGTTAGTTCGAAGCGAACGGTGCGTTGCATTCTGCCCATTGACGGACGAGAGAGTTCTGTTTGAACAACATGACCCAGCTATGTCGGCCGATTCGCCGCGCTGCGTTAGCCCTCGTCGTCGCGCTGCTCGCGCAGGAACCGCTCGAACTCGGCCGCCAGATCGTCGCCGGAGGGAAGAGTTTCCTCCGAACTCTGGTCGTATTCACGCTCCAGCATCGAGACGTATGCGCTGGCCTGTTCGTCCTCGGCTACCGCTTCGTCGTGCAGCAAGCGGCGACGTGCCGCTTCTGCGGTGAGACGCGCCGTGTGCACCGGGACGCCGAGCACATGGTGGAGATGTTGCAGGAGAGCGATCGAAGACTGGGGATGCTGGGCGTTGCCGAGGTAGTGGGGCACGCCGACTCGCAGAGAAATTGCAGGTATCCCGGCGCGGTCGAGTCGTTCCTGCAGCACCCCGACGAGGCCGGTGATGCCTTGATATCGCGGAGGCGACAAACCGAGCGCGCTCAACAGGCTGGCATTGGTCGTGCTGCCGACGACCAGCGGCGCCCGTGTGTGGGGAATGGTGTCGGCGACAGCGCCGACGGTGACCACGACCTCGCACTTCGACAACTTGGCGACCTCCAACACACTGTCGGCGAAGGTGGCGTAGCGCAGATGCGGCTCGACGCCGGCGAGGATCACCAGATCGTGTGATGTGCCGGGAAATCGGGCAAAGCGGAACTCGTTCAGCGGCCAATGGATCTGTCGGATCTCGTCTTCGTCGAGCTCGACGAGCGGGCGTTCCTGCGTGAAGTCGAAGAACGGGTCGGGGTCGATGGAAGCGACGATCGGCGCGATCCGATCGACCAACAGCTCGTTGATGGCGGTCGTGGCGACCTCGGCGATGTCGAACCAGCCCCGCAACGCGATGACCATGATCGGGCTGTGCAGAGGGGCCACGTCATCGAAGTGGGTGGAGAGGACCTCGGTGATGTTCACGGGGCGATCGCCTCCACCACATAGTCGATGCAGCCCGCGAGCAGGACGACATCATCGGGTTCCACCGCGGGGAACATGCCGACGCGCAGCTGATTGCGGCCGAGCTTGCGGTAGCCGTCGGTGTCGACGATCCCGTTGGCGCGCAGGGCCGCGCACACATCGTCGGCGTTGACCGAATCGTCGAGATCGATCGTTCCAACGACCGCCGATCGCTGATGCGTATCGCTCACGAACGGCGTCGCGTAACCGCATCGGGCCGCCCAGTCGTACAAATGGCCCGACGACCTACGGCAGCGGGCGACGCACCAGTCGAGACCGCCGTTGTCGAGCATCCACTGCAGTTGTTCGTTGAGCAGCACGAGCGTGGCGAGCGCCGGTGTGTTGTACGTCTGGTTCAGCAACGAGTTGTCGAGGGCGATGCCGAGATCGAGCGAGGCGGGCGCCCAACGCTTCGACGCCTTGATGGATCTGACCCGTTCGAGCGCCGCTGGCGAACAGGCGGCCAGCCACAATCCGCCATCGCTGGCGAAGCACTTCTGTGGGGCGAAGTAGTACACGTCGACCTCGGTCGGCGACCATGCCAATCCGCCGGCCGCTGAGGTGGCGTCGACGACGACCAACGCACCTCCGTCGGGGCGGCGAAGTTCCATCGCGACACCGGTCGAGGTCTCGTTGTGGGTCAGCGCTACGACGTCGACGCCGTCGCCCGTCGCCTCGATGGGCGGATGCGAGCCTGGTTCGGCGCGGATCACGATGGGATCATCGAGGTGTGGTGCTGTCGTTGCCGCCTCGGCGAACTTCGAGGAGAACTCGCCGAATGCATAGTGCTGGCTGCGCTGCTCGATCAGGCCGAAGGTCGCAACGTCCCAGAACACGGTTGACCCGCCGTTGCCCAGCACGATCTCCCAGCCGTCGGGAAGCGAGAACAGCTCAGTGAGCCCGGAACGAATGGATCCGACGAGATTCTTCACGGGGGCTTGCCGGTGCGAGCTGCCGAGGAGGTTGCTGTTGGCCCGCGCCAGCGCCAGCGCCTGCTCGGGTCTGACCTTCGATGGCCCGCAGCCGAATCGTCCGTCGCTCGGCAGCATCGAGCGGGGGATGTCGATCATCATCGGCGCCGTCGTCACTGGTTCAGTCTCGCCCGCAGACGGGTGTGGCCCAACGGAGTTTGACGAAAAAGTCGGCGAGGCCGCGAAGGGGGTGGCAACTAGGCTCACGATCGCAACTCGACCGAAGGGCTCATCAGTGAACCGCACGTCCGCACGCCTTGCCGCCATCGCCGAATCGGCCACGCTCGCCGTCGATGCCAAAGCCAAGGCCCTGAAGGCCAAGGGCGAGAATGTGATCGGCTTCGGTGCGGGCGAGCCCGACTTCCCGACACCCGAGAACATCGTCGAGGCCGCCGCTCGCGCGTGCCACGAGGTGAGGTACCACAAGTACACGCCCGCTGCGGGCCTGCCGGAGTTGCGCGAAGCGATCGCTGTGAAGACATTGCGCGACTCTGGCTACGAATGCCAGGCCAGCCAGGTGCTCGTCACCAACGGCGGCAAGCATGCGGTGTTCACCGCGTTCGCCGCGCTGTGCGACCCCGGCGACGAGGTCATTTGTCCGGCGCCGTACTGGACCACGTATCCCGAGTCGATCACCCTTGCCGGCGGCGTGCCGGTGATCGTGCAGACCGACGAGACGACTGGTTTCAAGGTCACGATTGCGCAACTCGATGCCGCGCTGACGCCGCGCACGAAGGTGCTGCTGTTCGTCAGCCCCGACAATCCCAGCGGCGCGATCTACTCGCCTGAAGAAGTCGAGGCGATTGGTCGATGGGCAGTCGCCAAGGGAGTCTGGGTGTTGACGGACGAGATCTACGAGCACCTCGTCTACGGCGACAACAAGTTCGTCAGCATGCCGACCGTCGTACCCGAGCTCGCCAACCAGTGCGTCATCGTCAACGGCGTGGCCAAGACATATGCGATGACCGGGTGGCGCGTCGGCTGGATGATCGGTCCGGGCGATGTGATGAAGGCGGCGATCAACTTCCAGTCACACAGCACGTCCAACGTCGACAACGTGGCCCAAGTTGCTGCCCTCGTTGCTGTCAGCGGCGACCTGTCGGCGGTGGCGATGATGCGCGAGGCCTTTGCTCGGCGCGCCGTCACGATGCACGGGATGCTGAACGACATTCCCGACGTCACCGCGATCGTTCCGCAGGGCGCGTTCTACTGCTATCCCAACTTCACCGGGTTGCTCGGTCGTGCGCTCGGTCCCAACCGAACGGTCAGCAACACCACGCTCGAACTGGCCGACAACATCCTCAGCGAGGCCAAGGTTGCGTTCGTGCCCGGCGAGGCCTTCGGCACGCCCGGCTACGCCCGGTTCAGCTTCGCAATGGCCGACGCCGACATGGAGGAAGGCATTCGCCGCATCCACGAGTGGGTCAAGGTCTAGCTCGACTCAGTATTCGATGCCCTTCTTGGCGGCAATGCCTTTGTCGTAGGCGTGCTTGACCTTGCGCATTTCGGTGACTGTGTCGGCGATCTCGACGATCTCGGCGGGACAATCTCGCCCAGTGACGATGACGTTGACAGTCTCGGGCCGATCGCGCAGCGCTGCGACAACCGTGTCGGTGTCGACCCACCCCCACGTGCACAGGTACGTCAGCTCGTCGAGGATCACGAGGCGATACTTGCCGGAGGCGATCGCGTCGGAAGCGATCTGCCAGGCTTTTTGGGCGACCGCTCTGTCGTGATCGAGGTTGCTTGAATCCCATGTGAAGCCCTCACCGAGCGAGTGCCACTCAACCCCGAGCTGTCGCCCGATCTTCTCTTCGCCGACCTTCCACTCCCCGCTCTTCACGAACTGCAACACCGTGACGGGCCAGCCCATGGCGATGGAACGCAGCATCACACCGAATGCCGCACTGCTCTTGCCCTTGCCATCGCCGGTGTTGACGAGCAACAACGAACCGACCCGAGACAGCCCCTCGGGGCGGGGGTCTTCTGTGAGGGGTGTTTCGGTCATCGACTGTTGAGCCTAGGCCGACTCAGGAGGGCACGAACCAGCTGTCACCTTCGAGGATTCGATCGGCTTGGGCGGGGCCCCACTCGCCGCGGAAGTAGGGGTGAACCGCGCCAGGCGTGTCGAGTACGGGTTGCACGACGCGCCACGTCAGTTCGACGACATCTTCGCGAGCGAAGCGGCGTGGCGACCCGGCAATCGCATCGTCGAGCAGCCGTTCGTACGCCTCGCGTCGTTCACCGAGCGCGGCAGCAAAGTCGACTGCCACGTCAACGCTCTGGCTGTCGAGGTTCGGCCCGGGGGTCTTGGCTTGCAGCGAGAACGTGACGCCGTCGTGCGTGCCGAGCCGAAACCGAACCAAGTTGCGCGACGGCGTTGGTCCGCCGGCTTCGTCGAACAACAAGCTCGGCGGCTCGCGAAACTCGACGACGACTTCGGTGGATGCCGA
>JANMQX010000269.1:0-6309 GCA_031370745.1 Ilumatobacteraceae bacterium | reverse complement strand
CGACGGCGTGTCGGTCACGGTCGGCCGCTTCTCGAGCGCTCGTCAACTGGCGCGCCAGCTGAGCGTCGAGGTCAGCGTTGGTCTGGCGCACCCTGTCGAAGAGTTGTCTGCCGAACTGGATGGAGCTGTCGGTCCCGGTGCCGATCTGGCCGTCGGTGCGCAATGAGGCGTACTGATCGCGCCACGCCGTGATCGCGGCGTCGACGGTCAGGAGCGACAGGCGAGCATGATCGGCGGGCTGAACGACGCGGTCGAGCGCCGCTCGTGCCGCCTGTTCGTCGACGAGGCCCTGTCGATACGGCTCCAGGAACTGCTGGTCGCCGGTGAGGGCGTACCCCCGTAGGCCCGTTTCCTGGTTGACCAGTGCCGTCAGGAGCTGGCTGGCGGCGAGGCGAGCCGGGAACGTCCGCTGCGCCTGGTCGGACAGCGCCCGGTCGGCCTGTCGCAGCACCATGACGAGCGTGAGCCCCGCCACCACCAGCAGGAGTGAGAGGGCCACGAGCGCAACCCGTAGCCGGCGTGCGAGCGTCCAGTGTGACCATCCGCGGACCGGCACTCTCAGCACCACCACCCCGAGCTGCCGACAAGCAGCACGGCGACGTCGTCCGTCAATGGCCCGCCGTTGCACCGCTCCGCCTCTGCGAGCAGCATCGGAGCCAGGTCCGTGCGAGAGATTCCCGCCGCGACAAGCGACTGCAGCTGACGCGCAAGCTCCTCGACGCCGAAGCGGTCACTCGCACCCGGTGTCGCGCGTCCTTCGACCAAGCCATCGGTGAACAGCAGCAGACCCCAATCGCCGTGCAGCTCGACGGTGAACGGTTCGATCGTCCTGCCCTGCAGGAAGGTCAGAATCGGCAGGGCGCGCCCACTCAGCTCGCCGACGTCGCGGCCTCGGATCAGCAATGGTGCGGGGTGACCGCACAGCAGCACGCCCGCCCGGGTCAGTTCCGGATTCAACGAGACCATTGCGATGGTGGCGAACCGCGCGTCCTGGCGCTCGGCGAACAGCACCTGCTCGACGCCGCGCACGATCTCTGCCCCAGTGTGCCCGGCCAGCACCAACGTTCGCCAAGCGATTCGGAGCGCGACTCCCAGTGCCGCCTCGTCGGGACCATGACCGCACACGTCCCCGATCAGCAGGTGCACGCCGCTCGGGGTCTGTACCACGTCGTAGAAATCACCGCCGAGCAAGGCCCGGTCACTCCCGGGCCGATAGAACGTCGCCACGGCGAGCTCTGTGGTGTCGATCAACGGGCTCGGCAGCAATCCTCGTTGCAGACGGGCGTTCTCCTGCGCCCGCAGCTCCGCAGCCATCAGGTCGCGTCGATCGAGGGCCGCCCGTCCGCGCTCCACCGCGTACCGCACGGATCGCTCCAGCCCTTGGCCGTCGACCTGACCCTTGACGAGAAAATCTTGCGCCCCAGCCGCGAGGGCCTCCGGCCCGATCCCGTCGTCGAGGCGGCCGGTCAGTACGACGACCGGCACATCGGGAACCTGGGCGCGGAGCTTCTCCAGCGCCGACAGTCCCACCGCGTCCGGAAGACCGAGGTCCAACAGGACGCAATCAGCATCGGGGGGCCAAGCGTTCAGCGCCGACTGCAGCGTCGCGAAACAACTGAGCACCATGTCCGGAGCGACCTCCAACAACATCTCAGTCACCAGAAGCGTGTCACCAGCATCGTCCTCAACGAGCACTAGCGACCGCCCGCTCATGCCCCTCCCCATCGCAGTCCAGTGAACGGGCTTCATGCCCAGATCTCGTTGAACCCGATCATAGTGGTGTGGTTCGGAACGAGCCGTGGCCAACCCGGACGACCTCAGCGAGCTGGTCCGCTGCGTCGGCAATGTCGGGTATACGCCCAAGAAATCGGCGTCGCGCATCAGCCGGCTCCTGACAACATCAACCGGGTCGGCAGGCTGGTGGCCATCGACGCTTCGACTCGCTGATTTTGCAGCGCAGCGCCGGACTGCGCATCTGCGATGTTGTCGTGGTCGTGGAGCCTTCTTACGACGGGGGTGGTGGGGTCGAGATTTGTTGGAGATTGAGTGTCGTGGGCGGCCTGTGGAATTCGCCGTTCTTCATGATTGCGAGGAGTCGGGTCTGGTCCTGCAGGACGGAGATGTCGGTGGTCGGGTCGCCATCCACGAGTAACAGATCGGCGAGGTAGTTGGAGCGGATCTGGCCGACGGGAAGGTCCATCAATTCTCCGCCGTGTCGTGTGGCGGCGACGAGAGTGTCGATGGGATCGAACCCGAAGAGTGTGACGAACAGTTCGAGGTCTCGGGCGTTGCGTCCGATCGGGTTGTACGGGAACCCGTAATCGCCGCCCGGCAGCACACGTACTCCTCGTCGGTGGAGTTCGGGTATGACTTCGATCATTCCGTTGAGGCTGTCGAACGCGCCCATCGCTGTGGCCAAGTCGTGGTCGATGCCGAAGTCGGCGGCGTCGTGGATACGGCTATAGGGCAGTCCCGCTGCCGGTGCGACGAAGACACGGTCTCTCGCGGCTTCAAGAAGATCGAGGGCCTCGTTGTCGGCGAGGTTGCAGTGATACAGGATCCTGAATCCGTTTCGCACCGCTTGTTTGATGCTTCCGCTCGCCTGGGAGTGACAGGAAAGCCACACGCCACAGCGACGAGCCTGTTCGCCGATTACTGCGACCTCGTCGTCGGTGAAAAGGACTCGAGCCGATTCGCCGGGTCCGTCGATGTCGGCGCCGGACAACTCGAACTTGATGCTGTCCACACCGAGGTCGGCCATCGCAGAGATGTAGTCGCGCAATCCTTGCGAGGTGCGTTCGTGGCGTGTGTCGTGGCTGCCGGGTAGCCCGCTCGCGCGTGAGCCGCTCGTCTCCTGAGACGACGCTCGTAGACGTGGCCCAGGTAGATAACCAGCATCGATCTCGTCGCGCAGCGCTACCTCGAAACGTTGCCCACGAGATCCGGCCGAATACGCCGAGGTGTAGCCGTGGTCGAGCAGGACCCGCGCGTTGTGCGCCGCGACGAGCAGATGTTCCTCGGCGGGCAGGTCGAGCCCGGTGAACACGCGATCCACCGACGACGGAAATGTTAGGTGCGCATGTGCCTCGATGAGACCGGGCATCAGCGTCGCCCCTCGACCATCTACAACGGTGGCATCGCGCTGAGCAACTTCGTCCACACCGTGATCAACGGCCGTGATGTACGAACCTTCAATCGTGACCGTCCCTGGAAACGACGGCCCACCCAAACCGTCGAACACACGGACGTCCCGAAATATGATCACGCCCACGAGGCTCGATCGTAGAGCGCCGAGACTGACGAGAACATGTTCATGGGGCTTTCGCGGCCGACGTTGAGTCCCGACGACCTCGGCGTTGGTGTAGTTCTGCCAGGTGGCCGCGGCGTTACCACCGGCGGAGAGACCGCCGAGGTCTTTCAGCATCTTTCGCCGCGTGCATCAGGTCCACCTCATGATCGTCGCGTTCTTCGGGCCAGTCGTTGCGATCGTCGCCGTTTCGGTGGTTTCCTTCACCATCTCGAAACCAATCCGATGATCGAGCATGTGGATGAGTTCGACGTCGACCCGCAGACTCAGATGAGGAGAACGACATGGTGCGATCGAACACGGGAAAGCGAGGTCTCTTCTCTCGAATGCGTCGAACGGGAGGTGGCGATCTCGAGATCGTGAAAAGCGAGGAGGAGTGGCGACGACAACTCACTGCTGAACAGTTCCGGGTGCTACGCCGAAATGGTACGGAGCGGGCATTCAGCAACGAGATGGTTCGGCCTGATGAGGATGGGCTGTATCGGTGTGCGGGGTGTGATGCGGGGTTGTTCCGAGCCGACGCGAAGTTCAACTCGGGCACCGGATGGCCGAGCTTTACCCAGAGCGAGGCTGACGGTGTCGAGTTGCACAAGGACTACCGGCTCGGAATTCCTCGCACGGAGGTTCGCTGCCGTCGTTGCGGGGGGCACCTCGGTCACGTCTTCAACGACGGCCCCGGGCCAAACGGCAAGCGGTACTGCATCAACGGCTGCGCACTCTCACCGGGCACGAAAGTCGAGCCGCGAACTTAGATTCGCTCCTGAGGCTCGACAGGTTGTCACCCGAACGACGCGCGTTGACGTCTGTAAGGGTCGGTGAACCTTTGACCCGGAGCGGAGCACAACGATGACCGACCTCGCAGACACACTGAACAGCCCGGTTCAGGATGCATCGAACAATCCTGCCCGACCGATTGTGATGTTGGCCACCGGGTTGTTCGGCGGCCTGATCCTCGGAGTCGTCGCTCGGGCGTGGATGCGGCTCATCTCCGACGATCCCCAGTTCACGTGGAGCGGAACGGTCTTCATCGTCGGGGGGTTCACGGTGTTCGGCTTCACCCAGTCCGTGGTGGCCGTCGTACGGCGCCGCGGGTCACGGCGGTGGACGTTGACGATCGTTCGTGTGGTCGGAATCATCGGGTTGCTGCCCTTGTTCGTCGGGGCGGGAGCGTTGATGCTGCCCACGGTCGTGGCAGGTGGTCTGGCAAAGGCACGGATCGAGTGGAACAACATCGCCCGCTGGATCTGCGTTGCGGTTGCGGCGGTGCCGGTGCTGGTTGTCGGCAGCGGCCTCGTCGGCTCGTTCGGTTGGTCGCTGCACGCGGCCGCCGGGTTCGTGGGCATGATCGCCCTCTACACCACCATCGTCAGCGCCACCCGGTTCACGTTCACCGCACAGGCCGACGGGTGGCGTATGAAGCGATGGGTGACGATCACCATGTTCGTTGTCCTCGGACTGCTGCTACTCCAGTTCGTGGCCGGTTTCATCCTGCGTTAGGCGGTTCCGGAGGCGTCGACGCGGGGACCTGTTCAACTCGGAGGATCCAGGTACCCGCGCCGAGCGGGGGAACCGGCATGGTCGACGGCGATGGGCCCGCCTCGGCACGGGCGTCGTCGAGCAGCTTGTTGCTGGAGAGGAGGCGGCCGATGATGGGCAAGGCCACAACGTTGACCGCGTGGAGGATGCCCATGATCAGCAGGATCCCACCAATGCGGGCGACCTCTGCTTTGAGCTGACTGCCCGTCGACTGATGCCAGTCGTCATGCTCCACGAACGAGACGGTGAACAGAACGAACGATGTGAAGATCAGGTAGTAGGCGACATCGGTGAGCACCAGATAGCTCTTTCCCGTTCGTGGATTGGCGCGGAACACGTCAGCCGCGTACGAACGACCGAACCGTTTGATGAACGGACCCAAGCCGATCGCCAGTGCTGCGAGCACGATGTTTGTGATCAATTCGATGACCCACCAAGGCATGTTGAACCTCCCGTTGTCGGAATATGAGAGCGCGAGCGCCAAACAGGTGTTGGCGGTGATGAACGCAACGATGCAACCGGCGCCCTTCCACCGGTACCGGCGGCGAGCGCTTGCGTCTTCGAGCGATTGTGTGACGCGGGCAAACAGGTCGGAATTCTCCTCCACCGATGCCCGGGCGTCGGCGAAGGCTTCGATGAGTTGTCGCTCGACGGCCAGCTCGCTCATGTCTCGACCAGCAGCCGGTCGAGTGTGGACATTGCTCGCTGGAGGTGTGTCTTCACAGAGTTCGGCGACAACCCGAGCGTCGAGGCGATTGCGTCGATCGGGAGCTCCTCGAAATATCGAAGGGTGATGCAGTCGCGTTGTCGCGTGGGGAGCTGGCGAACAGCGTCGAGAACGCGCTCATGTTCCTCCGATCGCACAAGACGATCAGCGACGTCGGGCGGAACATCGACTTCGCGACCGCTCGTTGCGCGGTGTCGAAGCGAGACCAAACCTCGGCGGTTGTGATCACGAGCCAGGTTCAACACGATGGAGCGAAGGTAAGCCGGCGCCCGGTCGATCGTCTCGATTCGGCCGGCATGCCGGGCGAGGCGAAGGAAGGCCTCCTGCACAAGGTCCTCCGCGGCGTCACGGTCGTCGACGAACAGCCGAGCCAGTCGCACCAATGAGCGCCCTTCCGTTTGGAACAAACGGACAACGAGCTCCTCTGCCTCGACGGTGATCGTCTCGCCCTGCATCCTCGCCGCGGCAATCGACATGAGGAACGGCAACGGAATGAACATGCGTATCGGCGCAGCACTCAGGTGGACTCCCATCAACCCCAGCCTTCCACTACGCAACAGACGAACGAGCCGACCGAGTGGGTGACACGGCGGCAAGTTTGGATGCTGCCGACAGTTGAGCCGGTTGTCAGCTGCAAACCTGCGTCGTCGTCTTGTCATACGAAGAAGCCAACCCGTGGAGATACCACCCCACGGCATACCGCACGGGAGTGATCCAGGTTAGCGTGGGCGGGGCGGTG
>JANMQX010000203.1:0-7859 GCA_031370745.1 Ilumatobacteraceae bacterium | reverse complement strand
TCACACCGATGTCGAGCAGGCACCGGACCCCGCATGGCACTACGTCATCGTCAGCTTGAAGCGCGAAGCCCCCGAGACACGGAGCTATCGAATTCGCGATGGGGCGATCTCCGAGGAGCGTGTTGCCGTCGGCTGAGATAGAATCCCGACCGGACTGATCAGCTTGATCGGAATAGATGATCATCGGCCGATTGTTGGGAGTGGTGATGGTTCCCTTCGAAAATATTCTCGAGATGATCGGCAACACTCCGATGGTCGACGTCAGTCGGCTGTCGCCGAACCCCGATGTGCGTATCGTCGCCAAACTCGAGGGGCAGAACCCGTTCGGTTCCGTCAAGGATCGCATCGCCAAGTCGATGATCGAGCATGCTGAAAAGAGCGGCCAACTGCAGCCCGGCCAAACGATCTTGGAGCCGTCGAGCGGCAACACCGGCATTGCTCTTGCAGCTATTGCCCAACTGAAGGGATACCCGATCAAGATCCTCATGCCGTCGAGCGTTTCGATCGAGCGCCGCCAGATGCTCGAGGTGTTCGGCGCGGAAGTGATCCTGACTCCTGGCGAGGAGGGCAGCAACGGCGCCGTGCGCCGTGCTCAGGAGATGGCCGACGAGCATCCGGAGTGGTGCTTTCTCTACCAATACGGCAACGACGCCAACCCGCTCGCGCATTACGAGGGAACCGGCCCGGAGATCTGGCGCGATTGCCCTGAGATCACTCACTTCGTGGCTGGCCTCGGCACCAGCGGCACGCTGATGGGCACCGGCAGGTACCTGAAGGAACAGAACCCAGCGATCAAGGTGATCGCGATCGAGCCGCCACTCGGCGAACGTGTCGAAGGCTTGCGCAACATCGAGGACGGCTACATCCCGCCGGTGTTCGAGCAGTGGTACGGCTTCGAGTTGCTCGATCGCAAGCGCGTCGTTCGACCCCGTGAGAGCCTGGAGTGGACGCGCCGATTGGTTCACGAATGTGGCGTCTTCGCCGGCATCTCGTCCGGCGCAGCGATGGCCGGCGCAGCGAAGGTTGCCACCGAGATCAGCGAGGGAGTGATCGTTTTCATCGTCAGTGACGCAGGCTGGAAGTACCTGTCGACGGGCGCCTACACCGACGATCTCGACTCGGCCGAGAAGCAGGCCGAACGCACCATTTACTTCTAGCGCTCCCTCCTGGGAGGCGATCGTCGTTTAAGGTGTCACGAATGAGATTCACCGCACCGAAGGTGCTTGCTCTGACACTCCTCGTGACGGCCGGTCAAGTGATGCTCCCGACCATGGGGCTCTCGGTTTCACCGGTCGAGGCCGCGACGGTCATTCCTGGTTCGTCCGCGTTCCAGGCAGTGGCACCTTCGAGGCTCGCGGACACACGTCCCGAGGAAGGCGCATTCGGATACACACGGCTCTCCGACCAAGTGGTACGCGTGCAAGTCGCCGGGCGCGGTGGAGTTCCCACCAACGCCACCGCAGCGGTTCTCAACGTCACGGGCGTCAACACAACAGCGCCCGGCTACGTCACGGTCTATCCGTCCGGCACCGACCTGCCGACCGCCTCCAATGTCAACTTCGACGGCGCCGGTCAGGTGATGGCCAACATGGCCACGGTCAAGCTCGGTGCAGGTGGCTCGGTCGATGTGTACATGCAACGCAAGATGGACGTCGCAGTCGACGTGTCGGGTGCTTACGTCCCTGTGGCGAGTCCTGTGAGCAAGGGCCGCCTCGTGACGCGTCCTGACGGTGCGTTCCGAGTGCTCGACACTCGAGACCGCGGTGGCGGCGTCACCGGCACGACAAGTGAACGCGTTGATGTCAGTGCCGCCGGGGTGCCGGCCGACGCAGTGGCTGTGGTCGTCAACATCACTGCGACTGTCACCGGCACAGGTTTTTGGACGGCATATCCACTTGGCCAACAGCGGCCCAACGCCAGCAATCTCAACATCGACCAACCCGGTGAGACCCGCGCCGGCCAGGCGATCGTCTTGCTGTCGGGTGTCGCGGCATTCAATGTGTACAGCCAAGGCGGCGGTCACCTCATCGTTGATGTCGCCGGTTGGTTTACCGGGGAAACAGCGGCCATCACGACCGACGGGCTCTTCTTGCCGTCCAATCCCACCCGGCTCCTCGATTCTCGTAACTCGTTCGCCATGCCGACGTGGGGTGGCAGCACGCTCGAATTCCCTGTGTTCGGCCCTCCCGGTCAAGTCTCGGCAGCAGCAATCAACATCACCGGAACCCAGTCGATGCTCGGTGGCTTCGTCACCGCATTTCCAGCGGGTGTCAACCGCCCGACCGCATCCAACCTCAACGTCGACACATGGGATCAGACGATTGCCAACCACGCGATCGTCAGGGCAAGCAATCGCGGGATCAGCCTGTTCACACAATCGGGTCTGCACCTCATCGCCGACCTCAACGGATGGTACTTGGGGCCGCCCACGAACGCCGTGCTCGCGCCGCCGATCAATCCGGTCTATGGTCCGGCGACGGCACGCGAGGTCGACACCGCGTCTATCGGCATGTCACTTCCTGTCGGCACCGGTACCAACCTCGACGCCGTAGCCAACCTTGGTGTCGCCGCCACGTGGAACGGTGCCGCCGAGTTGGCGACGCCCGGGAACATCGTGTTGTTCGGGCACCGAACCACGCACGGCGCCCCGTTCCTCAACATCAACCTCATCCCGATCGGCGCCGGAATCAGCCTGATCGGTGACGACGGCCACTCCTACAACTACATCGTCGTGCGCCAGGACGTGACGGTTCCCAGCTTCAACATCATCAACAGCATCGGTCTCAAGGCCGGACTTGCTTCTGTGCAGTTGGTTGCATGCACGCCACCGCGCTCGGTCACCTTCCGATGGGTTACGACAGCTCGCCTCGTCAGCGTGACCTGACCGTCGCAGCGGGTCATTGGCCGAGCACCAGCAGCAACAGCCCGACGACTACAACGATCGCCGCCGCCGTGCGACGCACCACTTGGCCCTCGCCGAGGTACCGCGACCCGACGAACGCAGCGATCACCACGCTCGACTCGCGCAAGCAGGTCACGTATCCAACAGCAGCGCGTTGGAAGGCGATCTGCACCAATGCGTACGTGATGCCTGAGGCAACGCCCATGATCAAGAAGCGACGCCAGTAGGTTCGTGCGGCCGCCACCATCTCGCGCACACGACCAGTACCGAGCGCGTAGATCGTCGTCGTCGCGGCGACGCATGTGAACGACGCAGCCGCGTACAGCGGGGTATCGATGCTGCGGATGCCCTTCGCGTCGACAACGGAGTACACCCCGATCGTTGCCGCCACGCCGAGCGCGGCGACCACCTGTGCCGACGCGCCGCGACCAGCGAGCGTGATCAGCCCGATTGCGACAACGCCCATCCCCACGACACCGATCGGCGCGAACGAGTCGCTGAGCAACACGATGCCGCCAAGCCCGGCCAACAACGCGCCGCCCCCGCGAGCGATCGGGTATGCCCGGGAGAAGTCACCGACGTCGTAGGCCTTGGCCAGCAGTACGCAATACGGAACATGGGCGAGGCCCGACACGGCGGCCCACACGAATCCGCGTGCGGGAATCCCGCCGCCGATCACCAGCACGACGAGGGCCAGGATGCCGGCAAAGAAGAACTGACCCCACAGGGCGATGAACCGATCGCTGACCGACTGCTTGACCGAGAGGTTCCAGGCAGCGTGGAGGACCGCGGCCACGAGCGCCAAAATGGTTGCGGTCAGCATGTGGAGGTCGAGCGTAGAACGTTGTGCCGACGTAGCCTGGCCCATCGATATGTGTGGCGAGATGGCCCGACCGATCGGGATGTTCGACAGTGGATTCGGTGGACTCACCGTTGCCCGCGCGGTGATCGACCTGCTGCCCGCCGAAAACCTCGTCTACATCGGCGACACGGGGCGCTACCCGTACGGGCCGCGACCGCAAGCCGAGGTTCGCGAATTCGCCCGACAGTTGGCGTGGAGCCTGGTGAAGCAACACGCTGTCAAGGCGGTGGTGGTGGCATGCAACACTGCGTCGGCCGCAGCGCTTGACGTGCTGCGACAGGAGTTGCCAGTGCTCGTCGTCGATGTCGTCGAGCCGGGTGCTCGCGCACTGGTGAAAGCCAGCACGTCGGGACGCGTTGGTGTTATCGGCACGGTCGGTGCGATCGGGTCAGGAGCGTACGAACGAGCCGTTGCCTCGACGGGTGCCGACGTCGACCTGACTGCGACAGCGTGCCCAGGCTTTGTCGAATTCGTCGAGCGTGGCCAAACGTCGGGCGACGAGATCACCATCCTCGCCGAGCGGTTGTTGGCACCTGTCAAGGACGCCGGCGTCGACGCGCTGTTGCTCGGCTGCACGCACTATCCCTACCTCGCTCGCGTGATCGGCGATGCGATGGGTCCGGATGTGACGTTGGTGTCGAGTGCCGATGAAACAGCGTTCGCCACGCGGGAATTGCTGCAGCGGCTCGATTTGCTGCGTGCCGAAGTTGCTGGCCAACCGGTAGAACATCGATTCTTGTCGAGTGGCGACATCTCGTGGTTTGCCGATCTCGGTGGTCGCCTGCTTGGACCGGAACTGGGCGCGGCCGACCACTGGCACCCGCTCGAATGACGCACGCCACCGTTCTCACAACTCAAGGAGCACACACATGATCCGCCCCGATGGCCGCGCCGCCGATGAAATGCGTCCGATCACGTTCGAGCGCGACTACACCGAAATGGCCGCCGGCAGTGTTCTCGTCACCTTCGGTCGGACCAGGGTGTTGTGCACGGCGTCGATCGACGAGAACGTGCCGCGGTGGATGAAGAACACCGGTAAGGGTTGGGTGACCGCCGAGTATTCGATGCTGCCGGGTGCGTCGCCGGAGCGCATTGATCGCGAGGCGGCCAAGGGCAAGCAGAGCGGCCGCACCGTCGAGATCCAACGGTTGATCGGTCGCTCGCTGCGTGCCGCGTGCGATATGCAGTTCCTGGGCGAGCGCCAGGTGGTTGTCGACTGTGACGTGCTGCAGGCCGACGGTGGCACACGCACGGCAAGCATCTGTGGTGGCTACCTTGCCCTGCACGACGCTCTCGCCCGGCTCGTCCAGAACAAGGTCATCAAGACTCATCCGCTGCACTCATTCTGCGCGGCGATCAGTGTCGGCATCGTTGGTGGTTTGCCGATGCTCGACCTCCCATACGTGGAGGATTCGACCGCCGAGGTCGATATGAACGTGGTGATGCTGGGCAAAGACGGCGGCGAGCCGTTGTTCGTCGAGGTGCAGGGCACTGCGGAGGGAGCGGCGTTCTCGCGGGGCGAGCTCGACATGCTGTTGGAACTTGCATCAGGTGGAGTGATGGAGATCATGGCGCTGCAAGCCGAGATGGTCTCGGTTCCGCCCGAGCCTCGCCCGCTCGGTCGATAACGATGGCAGCCCTTCGACTGGTCTGTGCGTCGGCCAATCCCGACAAGGTGATGGAGATTGCGGCAATCCTCGACGGCATGGTGGATCTGTTGCCCCGTCCGCCAGAAGTCCCAGAGGTCGCCGAGGATGCCGACACATTGATCGGAAACGCCAGGCTCAAGGCCGCGGCGATCTGTGCTGCAACCGGTCTGCCTGCCGTCAGCGACGACACCGGCCTGTTCGTCGACGCCATTGGCGGGGCACCCGGCATCTACGCGGCACGATTCGCCGGAGAGGATGCGACCTACGCTGACAATCGCGCCAAGCTGCTCCACGATCTCGGTGACACGATCAACCGGAGAGCCAGCTTCGTGTCGGCGGTGATGGTGGTTTGGCCGGATGGCCGTGAACTCGCAGTCGAAGGCGTCTGTGAAGGAATGATCGCCACTGCCGAGCTCGGTGATCGCGGGTTCGGCTACGACCCGGTGTTCATCCCCGATGATGGCGACGGTCGCTCCTTTGCCCAGATGAGCGATGCCGCGAAGAACCAGATCTCGCATCGTGCCCGCGCTTTGCACGCCCTGCTGGCGGCGCTGCGCGAATCCGACCATCTTGGGTGACCGCACGAGCGGGCAGCCCGGTTGTGTCCTCGCCGGAACCGCTCAGTTGGGCGCTACCAGTTGCGCAAATCGATCGGCCAACGATCGATCACCTCGTCGCCACGAACGAGCCATGCCACTTCGTGCATCGTCATCGTGGGATCGATGTGCGCCGGAATCAACGTGACCTTCTGGCCGACTGTCATCTGCGCGGTCGGCGAGAAGGTGACGTGTTCGTCGGACAGGAACCAGACGTTTGCGCCGTCGATCGACGGGTTGCCATGATCCATCCCCTGCGTCTTCAATCCGGCATCACCAACAGCGAACTCTTTGTTCGATGAGATGACGGTGGCCAGCACGAAACAGGCTTGTTTGAAGGGGTGGCCGCGCCCGCCGTAGTGAGTGTCCATCAGCGCGTAGCTGCCGGCCTGGATCTCGGTGACCTGGTCGTGCAGGTCGTACGTGCCGGTGCCACCAGCGCTGACGATGTCGCCGCCGACGAGCAGGCTGGCGACCATCAACTTCTCCACCGATTCTGCAACCTTGGCGCGCTGCTCAATTCGATCGGATATCGCCATCAGGTGACCCTCGTAACCCATCACGCCTCGAACCACCATCCCCTGTGAGCGGGCGTAGTCGGCAAGGTGGCCGGCATCGCTCGGTTTGCAACCACACCGCGGCAAGCCGATGTTGACGTCGACGAGGGCGTACTTGAGGCCAGCGGTCGCGGCGGCATCGACCGTCTCGTGGGAGTCGACAGCGATCGTGATCACTGCCCGATCCTGCAACGCAGCCATTGCGCCGAGCCGCTGCGGGTCGAGCACTTCGTTGGCCAGCAGAAGATCATCGCCAAGACCAGCGGCCACCATTCCGATCACCTCGCGAGGCGTTGCGCACGTGAACGATCGGTGTCCGTGGGCGCGCTGAGCCAATGCCAGTGACGTGCATTTGTGGGCCTTGACGTGCGGCCGAAGCCTGCCGCCGGGAAGCACAGCGGCCATCGTCGCCAAGTTGTGTTCGAGCACATCGGCATCGATCAACAGGGCCGGCGTCGACAACTCGGCGAGCTTCACGTGATCGCGCCCAGCCGCGTCAGCACCAGACGATCGAGGCTCAGCTCGTCGGCCACCTCGCGCACGTCGTCGACTTCTTCGAACGTCCATCCGCTGATCTCGAATGGACGATCTCCCGCAGCATCGCGAGCGACCTTGACGAATTCGCCGGCACGCTCGTTGGTCATCCGAACATTGATGCCGTCGGCGATCTCCCCGGCGATTACCGCCAGTCGAACGCTGTTGACGCCGACGATGATCGGAATCGGTTCAGGTAGATCTCGGACCCATCGAATCTGCTCGACGACCGCCGCATGTCGATCGGCGATGTTGGCCTGGAGCGGCATGTCGCGGGCAACATGCTCGCCGCTCCATTTGCTGTTCGGCGCTGTGCCTGCGCCGAGTCCAAGCGTCAATCGCCCATTGCTGATGCGCTGCACGCTAGACGCTGCTGCAGCAGCCACTGCCGGATGACGATTGGCGACGTTGACGACGAGCGCGCCGAGGCCGATGGTGCTGGTTGCCGCGGCCAGCGCACCGAGCAACGTGAAGCACTCCAGCATCGGCCTGTCGCCTTGGATCATGGCTCCGTCGAAGTGATCGAAGACCCAGGTGGTGTCGTATCCCTCGGCTTCGGCGCGCATGATGGCGTCGCGCAGAGTCGGCCAATCGTTGGCACCGGGGCTGTACTGAATGTCGATCTTCATGAAGCCCCGTGCAACGTCGTGGTAGTGCGGGCGGAGGGACTTGAACCCACACTCCTTGCGGAACAGGGACCTAAACCCTGCGCGTCTGCCAGTTTCGCCACGCCCGCGGCGAAACCGTCACGATAGCGAT
>JANMQX010000196.1:0-2315 GCA_031370745.1 Ilumatobacteraceae bacterium | reverse complement strand
CTTGGGGTATGCGCTGACGCTGGCTGCCGTATCGAAGCTGACGATGCCGCTGGCCACCAGCCGGGCGAGATCCATCTCGATCGTTTGCATGCCCTCTTGCTGCGCGGAGATCATCGTGTTGCGCAGCTGACGGGTCTTGCCTTCACGGAGCAGGTTGCGCACCGCGTCGTTCGCCATCAATACCTCGTAGGCAGCCACCCGGCCGCCGCCCTCCGCCGGCAGCAGACGTTGGCTGATCACGCCCTGGAGCGAGCCGGCGAGCATGATCTGGATCTGGTCACGGCGCTCCGCTGGGAACACGTCGACAATACGATCGAGCGCCTGCGAGGCGTCGTTGGTGTGCAGCGTGGCGAAAACCAGGTGACCCGTCTCGGCCAGCGTCAGCGTGATGGCGATCGAGTCAAGATCGCGCATCTCACCGAGCAGGATGACGTCAGGGTCTTCACGGAGCGCACTGCGCAGACCGTCGGTGAAGCTGAGCACGTCGGTGCCGACCTCGCGTTGGTTGACCATCGACATCTTGTGGGTGTGCAGATACTCGACGGGATCCTCGATCGTCAGGATGTGCAGCGGCTTGGTCTCGTTGACCCGGTCGATCATTGCCGCCAGGGTCGTGCTCTTACCCGAGCCCGTCGGGCCCACCACGAGCACCAGCCCGAACGGTCGGTTCAACAAGTCGATCGCCGCCGCCGGGGCACCAAGCTCTTCGAGCGACCGGACGCGGTAAGGGATGACGCGCAACGCAAGCGCAAGGCTGTTGCGTTGCTTGAAGGCGTTGCCTCTGAAGCGGCCGAGCCCTTCTATACCGAAGGAGAAGTCGACCTGCTGCACTTCATCGAGCTCCTTGCGCTGGAAGTCCTCCAAGAGCGAGCCGACGATCCGTTCCGTGTCGTGAGGTGTGAGCACGCCGACGCCCTCGAACGGAATCAATACGCCGTCGCGCCGCGCGGACGGAGGGCGACCGACAGAGAGGTGCAAGTCGCTGGCCCCGGCCGCAACCGTCGACTGCAGCAGCGTGACCAACATCTGATCCGGATTGAACATGGGACTAACCTCCTGTTGCCGCCGCCCCGAGGCAATGGCATCGACTCATCATGACTATTGCTATCTCGGCCGCGTATGGCCTGCTCTTCGGTTCGTTCCTCACCGTGGTGGTCGATCGCGTGCCGCGTGGCGCATCGATCGTCAGCCCTGGTTCGGCCTGCGGAAACTGTGGCTTGCGACTCGGCTTCCGCGATCTGGTTCCGGTTTTCAGTTGGCTCGTCCTGCGAGGCAAATGTCGCCGCTGTCGTACTAATATCGGTTTGGAACCGTTGATTCTTGAGGTGCTTACTGCTCTCGTCTTCGGATTGTTTGCGTGGAAGTTCGGACTGGATTGGGCGCTTCCGGCCTTCTGTGTGCTGGGTGCCGGCCTCATCGGCTTGAGCTGGATCGATCTGCGCACCAAGCGCTTGCCGCGCCAGATCATCTACGTCACTGCTGCACTGGGCGTGCCGCTGCTGTGCCTTGCCGCGCTGGCTCGACATGAGCCACGAAGGATCTTGACGATGCTGCTCGGCGCGGCGTGTGCACTGATCTTCATGGGCATCGTCTACGTAGCCAGTCGCGGCGGCATGGGCGACGGAGACGTCCGCCTGTCACCGCTGCTGGGCGCGTACCTCGGTTGGCTCAACCCTGGAATCGTCGCTGTCGGTCTGTTCACCGGTTTTCTCGCCGGCGCCATCGTCGGGGTTGCGATGCTGGCCACCGGCCGGGCCGGACGCAAGACTGCAGTGCCCTTCGGGCCGTTCCTGGCGCTCGGCACGATCATCGCAGTGTTCATCGGTCAGCGATGCGTCGACATCTTCCTGCGCCGCTGACGACTCACTCGATCTAGGCAACCCACCATGAACTGATCGCCAGCCGCTTGTCGAGGATGTCCTCGTACGGCCGGTAGTCGACGACTGCCCGGATCGTCGTGGTGCCGCGTTGGCTCGCGGTAGCGATGAGGAGGACCTTGTAGTTGACCGGGCTGGTGGCGACCGCGATCTTGAAGTTCGAAGCAGATGCGGACGATTGCAGCACGAGCCTGGCGACGACGAGACCGCCCTCGAGTTCTTGCTTGGCGCTGTTCGTTGCGTTACCGAACTCGAGCCGGCCGGTGGGCGCGTAAACCAGACCGTGCGTCACAATTTGTTTGTTGTTGCCGGGGTCGGTGTACACGATCGGCTGGCCGCCAACTGCGGTCAGTTTGCTTGGTATCCCGGTCGGGCCTCCCGTCTGGTCGCATCCAGCGCTCGTCGCCGGGTCCATCGTCGAACACAAAGCGTGGATGC
>JANMQX010000370.1:0-13729 GCA_031370745.1 Ilumatobacteraceae bacterium | reverse complement strand
GGTGTCGCCGGGATGTCTCCCCGGTCAAACGAGACGGAAGCGGGCGGAGTAGGGGCTGTCCATCTTGCAGGCCGGAGGACTGCAGATGAGCGAACGGATCGGATGATCCGTGTCGTTGGTCAATTCGTTGCCTTGCTCCTTTCATCAGGTTTCGGTCGGTCATGTCGTTGCTCGTGGTACGAACCGATTTCGTAGTCATCGTTCACGCCGGGTCTCCGGCGATGTCGTCGGTGCCTTCTGCGTCGATTCGGGCATAGCGATCGGGTGACCAGATCTCGAGCTTGATCAGGTTTCCGGCAACAACGACGTGGCTTTCAAGAGTCAGACCGGCGTATTCACGCAGCTTCTCGTCGACGTTGACCCGGCCCTGCTTGTCGAGGGCCACCAGGACGGCGCTCGATGCCAACGCTCGTTGGCGGTTGAGGGTCAAGTCGCCGCGCTCGACCTTGGCGATCAACTCGCGGCCGAACTGCTCGAAGGCTTCGCTGGGGATCACCTCGACGCACTTGTCGGTGCCTTTGACCAGGTAGCAATGCTCGCCGAGATGAGTGCGATAGGTCGCAGGCAGAGCCACCCGACCCTTGTCGTCGAGTTGGCGCTCATGCGCCCCAACGAACATCACTCGCGCCTCACCACCTTCAACAACTAGGTCGACCTGCCTCGACGCGGAGATGGGATCAGACGCCCACGCTCCCCACTGCTCGCCATTATGTATCCCTGAGCACCCCAATGTCAACCATTATTCCCCACCAACACCCACTTTTACCCATTGGGAGGGGCAACAGGCCGCGGTCGACAACATCCCCGCCACCTCGATTGACGTTTGAACGTCCCGGAAGCCACGGCACGCGGCGCGCTCACCACTATCGGAGGTAGGGGGCCGCCGAGCCGGATCCAAGCCGGACGCGGCTCATCTGCAGGGTGCGTGGATCGGGGTACCGCTTCGGGCCGCCGAACACAGCGCTCGTCGCACGCTGTGTTACGCCATTCTCCGCCGACGCCTGCGGCGCACGCGAAACGAGCTAGCGCCCACTCCTGCAACTCCGACAAGCACGACGCCGACAGTTGTTGCGGCGCCGGTTGCTGCTGGCCGCGACACTGCGGGCACAGTCGGCCCCGCTCCCGCTTCGGCGAACGTCAGCCACGCCTGCGCACTGCGTTCGACAAGACCGCTGTGCAGGGTGATTGTCACGTGCCAGGGTCCGCCAGGCAGCGATTTGTCGAGCGCAATGGTCAATGGCTCGACCGCACCGATCGCGAGGGTGACACCGAGGTTCACCGCAAACGGACCGGTGTGGAGACCGGCGGGACCGCCGTTGAGTTCCACGGTCCCGCTCATGTCCAGTGCTCTACCGCCGGTGTTGTGAACGTTGGCGATGATGGACGCGGCGCCTTGCGATGACCGTATTGCGGTGAGCGAATCGATCGTGAAGTTGGCAGGCGGCGGGCCACCCGCGCCGACGGAGACGTACAGCCGCACGCCGACCCGACTGACTTGGGTGATGCCGCTAGCGTCCGCGTCAGTTCGAACCTCGGCCCACACCACGCCGTACTGCTCGCCCGGCGCTGCGTCAGCGGGTACGGAGATCGTCACGGTCGCGATCGATCGCCCCTCTGGGCTGACCTCGGCGACGGCTGGGCTGACAGTCGTCCAACTCGACAGATCGTTGGCGGTGTCGCTCTCCGCGCCGACGAAGGTGCCTTGAACGATGCTGGCAGCAGCCGAGTAGAGAGCAATGCTGGCGACGGCCGAAGTCCCGTTCGAGACCTCGACTCGGCGCGTGATGACTGTGCCAGGGGCCAGATGATCGACGATGTACATCTGCGCCCGAGGGTCGCCTGCGGCGGACGCCGGCGCATCGACCAGGCGGACGCCGACGCTGCCCGGAATCGGTGGCGGCTGTGGCGCCGCGGCGCCGACACGAGTTGCAAGTGATCCGTTAACGGAGAGGGCAACCAAGACGATCGCCACGAAGCGAGCCGCGAATCGAGCCGCGAATCGAGTTGGTTGCGCGTCGCCGTATGGGCTGCCTGTTGTCGTGGTCACCGTCTACGCAACTGAGTGGGTGATCGTCGCCGTGTATGTGCCGGCAGCCATACCACCCGGAACGAGCACGGAGATCGTCGGCGACCATGTCGCCGAGTTGTCGCCGGTAATACCGGTCGCGGTTACAGCCGGCGAGACGCCCGTCAGGTTGGGCGGATCATTGGCGGTGTACACCGCGGTGCCAACTTTGGTGATGGGGCCGGCCGCGTAGCCGACGGCACTGGCCGCGATGGCGGGGCCGGAAGGCGGGGTAAAAGCGGTGGAGATCACGCTGGCAACCCACCCAGAACCGGCCGCCGCACTGCGTCCGTCACTGACCTGTACCACGCCGAGAACCCCACTGACGGTTCCTCCACCGACCGTGTTGGCCCGTGTCCCGAGGCTCACTGGCGACGTCGGCACGGTTATCGCCAACGCGCCACCGGTGATGGTCAATGTCGCGGTGGTCGGCCCGGCTGAGGCCGGCGCGGCGAAACCGAGACCCAGTACGCCGGTAGCTGTGGCGAGCAGCAGGCGGGAAATTTTCATAGCGTCCTTCGATCCATACATTGACGGAGCGACTAGGTCAGCGCTCTCTTCCCACTGGCATCGGCACGTGAGCCGGCAATTCGCAGGGACCTTCGGCCCGAAAGTCAAAAGGATCCATCAACGCTCATCAACTCGCCTCATGGCAACCACGAACAGCGCCGAATGGAAGTCATGAGCAGATGGAACGCGCGTCCAACCCAGCAACTTGCGCGGATCGAGGTAGAACCGACCCTCACGCTCGAGAACGTGCCGACCGCTTCACTGATCATCGATGAGTCCGGCCGCGTCGTGCATTTCAACCAGCGAGCATCCCAATTGCTCGAGCGTCACGGATCCACGCTGCTCGGGATGCGCGTCGTCGAACTGCTTGGGCGCGACCTGTTGGTCAACGCGAATCAGGTTCTGCAAACCTCCATTGCCTTGACGCTGGCGTTGCCGACCGGACGGAAAATAGTCGTCATCGCATCCACATCGAACATCTCGGAAACCGCCGGATCCTCGCGACTGCTGGTGGCTCTCTCGCCGACCCGGGTCGAGGGCCAGCCGTGGGGCGCGCGAGTTCCTCGAATCACTCCGTGGGCAGATGTCGCCGAACGGGTCGCTGCGCAGGATTGCGATGCTCTGTGCATCGCGGTCGGGATCGTCGGCTTGCAGAGCGTGAACGAGAGCTTCAGTCGCAGCACCGGCGACGCCGTGATCACCGAGATCGCAAGACGATTCATCGCGATAACTCCGGTCGGTACGGTCGTCGAGCGAACAACCGGGGACCGCTTCATGATCGTCTGCCCAGTCGAAGCTGCCGGCGATCGACTGGTCGACCGTGTCATGGGCGTGGTACACGAATCGATCAACACGCGCCTTGGCGAGGCCGCTGTCGGATGTGCCGCAGGCGTGACTTCCGGACCGTCTCGTCCACCACTGGTGCTCCTCGACCGCGCCGATCGCAACCTGTCGGCAGCTCTGGGCCGTGGCGTGGGCACTGTCGAATGGCTTAACCTGACACGCCCAAAGCCGGTTGCAATCTCCGGGCGGCTGGGTGCACAGCTGCGGGCAGGCGTGGCGAACCGGGCAATCTTCGCCCACTTCCAGCCCGTCGTCGAGCTCAAGACTGGCGAGGTCGTGGAATACGAAGCGCTGGCTCGGTGGTTGGACGACGCCGGCGACTCTCACCTTGCGGCGCACTTCATCGGTGTGGCGGAGTACACCGGCGTGGTGCGTGAGGTAGGCAGTCAAATTTTGGGGGCCGCGCTCGATCTGTGGGCTCGGATGTCAAAGGTGCTCGATCCTGCGAGCCTGCCTCGCGTCTCGGTCAACGTGTCGGCATCCGAACTCGCCGACGTCACCTTCGCCGACAAGGTCATCGCAACGCTCGCGCTGCGGTCGACGCCTGCCCGCAGCCTGCAGTTCGAATTGACTGATTCGGTCGGACCCGAGCAGGCCCACTACGTCCAGTTGAACATGAGCCGGCTTCGGAAAAATGGCGTTCGATTCGCACTCGACGGTTTCGGCGGCCAGTCGGCGAACCTGGTCAGCTTGCGAGATTTCCCCATCGACGTTGTCAAGCTCGACAGCGGGCTGGTCAATGACGCACTACTCGGCGCACGGTCGCTCAGCCTGCTTGTCGCGATCATGGGCCTCGCCGAGCAGATCGGCGTCGAGGTGATCGCCAAGGGAATCGAGACGCTGGCCCAACACGATCTCCTGCTCGACATCGGGTGTCGCTATGCGCAGGGATTCCTGTACGCGTCTCCTCTCCCCTCGGCAAGGCTGGAGCTCGGCGCCAAGTTGCACGTCGGGACGGCGCTGGCCGCCTCGTTCTAACGGCTGAATCCGGTGGCCGCCTTGTCACCAGTGCCGCGGGTGCGACGTCGTGTGGTCGCGATGCGACACCGATGATGTCGATGACTTCGACGTAGCGGTCGACGCAGCAGCTGTTGGAGCAGGGCAACCGGGGAACCGCGGTGGCTCTGGAGGAACAGTGCCGCTCAACGTCGGTGCGACCCTCGCCTGCAACAACTGCTCGATCGCGAAGCCGAGCCGGATCAACGTCGGTTCGTGCATGAACCCGGCGGCCAACCAGAACCCGACCGGGCGGCCGGTCGGCGTATAGCCAACAGGTACGGCCATGCTCGGATATCCGCTGACAGCCGCCGGTGACGTGCCGAAGCTGAACGACGGCGTGATCACCGCGTCGAACCCATCCGCCAAGAACCCGTCGATCACGGCCTTGCCGAACCCTTGGTTGGTTGCCTTGGCGGCGAGGTACTCGGGGTCGGTGAGGTCGCCGCTCGTTGCTTGCGCCAACTCGAAGATCTCCTGGCCGAAGAACCTCAGCTCTTGATCGCAGTGCTCCGTGTTGAACTGGATCAAGTCGGCCAAGGTGCGCATGTCGGTGTGACGAAGAGGTGCCATGTACTCGGCAATCTGCACCTTGAACTCGAACAGCAGCACAGTCAGCTCGTCGTCGAACGGAATCCTTCCGCTGCCGTCCGCTTGCGTTGGGTCGATCGACGTGACCTCCTTGACCTCGGCGCCAGCGCTGCGCAGCTCGTCGAGCGCCGCAGCGACAACGGCGAGTGACGCGGCATCGCCCGGGCCGAAATTCCCATCGACGTAGCGAAGGTCGTACGCAAGGCGAGCACCACGAAGCGCTCCCTCATCGAGGAACTCCGTATACGAACTCGGCACCGGCTGACCGAGCACGTGAGTGCCAGGAACACGGATCGCGTCGAGCAGCAATGCCGCGTCACGCACCGTTCGAGTCATCGGGCCGGCCGTGTCTTGCGAATGGGCGATCGGGATGATGCCGCTGCCCGACACCAGGCCAACGGTCGGTTTGATCCCCACCAACGACTGCTCGCCGGACGGACACAAGATCGATCCGTCGGTCTCCGTGCCGACCGCGACTGCGCACAGGCTCGCCGCCGCCGCAGCCGCTGAGCCCGACGACGAACCGCACGGATCGAGATCGAGCACGTACGGGTTTCGGGTGAATCCTCCGCGCGCGCTCCATCCGTTGAACGACCCGAAGCCGCGGAAGTTGGCCCACTCCGAGAGGTTCGCTTTGCCGAGGATGACGGCGCCTGCGGCACGCAACTGGCTGACGAGGTCCGCGTCGCGTGGCACACGACTGCCGACCAGGGCAAGCGATCCGGCCGTCGTCTCCATCTTGTCGGCGGTCGCGATGTTGTCCTTCACGATCACAGGAATCCCGTGCAACGGTCCCCGCACGTGTCCGGCCTTGCGTTCTTTGTCCATCCGATGGGCGATCTTGCGCGCCTCCGGATTGGTCTCGATGATTGCGTTCAGCGTGGGGTTGAGCCGCATGATGCGGTCGAGATAGCCCTCGGTCAGCTCGCGGCTCGACAACTTCCCCCGTCGCATCAGCCGCTGCAGCTCCATCACATCCATCTCGACGAACGACTCATCGTGGCGCTTGTCGCCTTCCGAGCGCGAGGCAGCTGCTGAAGGGGTTGCACTGAACCCGCCGGCCGCAACCACCACGACGCCGGTGGCGCCCAATTCGATGAAGGTTCGTCTCGTCAAACGACTGGTCATAACCCCTCCCAATCTCCCCCGGATCCTCGCAAATTACCAGACAGGAGCAGGCCAGATTTCCGCTGCAGCGTTGTTGGCAGTGCTGCGGCTACAAGTGCTGCAGTCTGGCGGTCAGGCGCAAAGCGATGTCGTCCGCAGAGGCTGCGCACACACGCACAAGCGGCGCCAACTCCTCGGCAGGCGGGCGCCCCACGACGAGGTCGGCCACAACATCGGGACGCCAACGAAGATGAATCATCGTCTGGAAACGGGCCCCACGCCGGGTGCGGCGTTGGGCAACGCCCACCAGTTTGGCGCCGTCCACGAGCACCTCGCCGGGTCCGGTACCAGCAAAGCACACGTCCGACGACCACCGGGTCTGGGCCAGCCGACCGTGGTGGACGGTGGCCGTCGGCTCGAACTCGGCGAGGGCACCGCGCCACAACTCCCCAACCCACCACATCGATCGACCGACATCGTCGCTCCACCGTTCGTCGGTCGCGGGTATATCGAGGTCCAGCCAAACGAACTCGCCGGGCCACAACAAGACCCCACCGCCTCCCGACCTCCGTCGAACGATCTCGACGCCGTGCCGTGTCGTCGAATCAACGTCAACGGAATCGGCGCGTTGCGACGAACCAAGCACCAACGTCGGCGAGTTGACGTCGAAGAACGTGGCGACTCGCTGATCGACAGAGAGCTCCCTCGCGTGAAAGGCGCCGGCGTCGCCGGCGACGTGGTGGATCTGCCACGAGGGCATCGTCAACTGGCGAGCGCGAGGTACCGCTTCCAGGCCTCCGGAACCCGATTGACCGACACCGTGATCCAGGCCAGTTCTTTCGGAGCACGCGGAGGGCGAGCCAGCCGCATGCCTGCCTCGTCGGGGGTGCGGTCTCGCTTGCGAAGGTTGCACGGCCGGCAGGCCGCGGCCACGTTCTCCCAGATGTGCTGACCGCCACGAGACCTCGGCATGATGTGGTCGATCGAATCAGCCATGTCACCGCAGTACTGGCAACAATGCTCGTCGCGCACGAAGACGGCGCGGCGCGACATCGCCGTGCGGCGGTGGTACGGAACCTTGACGACATACCGAAGCCGGATCACCACGGGATTCGGGACGCTCAGCGACTCGGAGTGCAGGTGCGTGCCGTCGTCTTCGATGATGTCGGCCTTGTCGGCCAGAACGAGACAGGCGGCACGACGAGAGGGCACGACTGAGAGCGGCTCGTACGTTGCGTTCAACACCAGCGCGCTTCTCATGGCGTCAGACCCTACCGATGCCTGCAGTCGGGCGCGAGCGAATTCCCGCTCGAGGCCATGCGTATCAAGAAGCCAGCGATCGGTGAAGTTTGCACCATGAGAGGTAGTTCAGCACATCGACAGCTTCGATGCGATGCTCGGCGCCGCCGTATTGGGTTTGCAACCGAAAGCGCACGTAGTCGCCGGGCGGAAGCGGTAGGAACGGTCGTCGTTTCCACCACCGTCGCGGAAGCGATACCCGATACTGGCGCCACGCGGTGAGCCACAACCGCGGATGGGTTGCCACCGACACAGTGCATCGCACGACGGCCTGCAGATTCAACGCGACTGCGTCGCTTTCGACGCTCGGTCATCGGTCGCCTTTGGTTCTTTCGGGAGACCGAGCACCATCTCACCGATGATGTTGCGTTGAATCTGCGATGAGCCGGCATAGATGGTGCCGGCCCGAGCATTGAGGAACGTGCCAACCCAACTCCACGAACTGTTGGGGGCGCCGGCATCATCGGTCTGGAACGCGGTGGAAGGACGGCGTCCGGTCGGCGTCATGGCGTACGGCCCAAGGATGTCGAGCGCCAGCTCGGTGACGATCTTGTGATACTCGCTCCAGTACAACTTGGAGATCGCTCCATCGGGCCCGGGTTGGTGGCCGTGCAGGAACTTGGTCAGCGTGCGCATGCCGTTGTAGCGCATGATTTGTACGCTGCTGTAGCACCACGCCAACCGCTGTCGGATGTTTGGATCGTCGATGACTCCGCGCTCTTTGGCCAGCAGAAGCAGTCGATCGAGTTCGGCCTGATATCGAATCGGAACCGTCGCCGCCGCCTCGCCGCGCTCGTAGCCGAGCAGCGTCATTGCCACCGCCCAGCCATTGTTGACGCCGCCGACCACTTCGTCTTTCGGGGCAGTGGCGTCGGTGTAGAAGATCTCGTTGAACTCGCTTTCGCCACTGATCATCTTGATCGGACGAACCTCGATTCCGGGCTGACGCATGTCGACCAAGATGAACGAGATGCCTTTGTGTTTCGGTGCGTCCGGATCGGTGCGGACCAGCGTGAAGATGTGGTCTGCCAGATGGCCCGCAGAGGTCCAGATCTTCTGGCCATTGAGAATCCACTGATCTCCGTCGAGCACGCCGCGCAGGCCGACGTTCGACAGGTCGCTGCCTGCGTTCGGCTCGCTGTATCCCTGACACCATGTGTCGGCCCCCGACAGGATCCGCGGCAGGTAGCGGTCCTTCTGCTCGTCGGTTCCCCACTTCATCAACGTGTTGCCGAGCATCTGGATCCCGAACACGTCGTTCGGTCCCCCCGTTGGCACACCCGCCTTGGCGAACTCCTCGGCGATGATCACCTGCTCGAGCGCCGAGAGACCGGCGCCGCCGTACTCGATCGGCCAACCGGGTGCCAGGTATCCGGCTGTGAACAACGTCGCCCGCCATTCGGTGACGAACGCACTGAGGTCGTCGCCTTCAAGAGCGCCGATGCCCGCCCACCCAGCCGGCAGCTTCTCGGCAAGAAAAGCTTGGACCTTCTCACGGTAGGCCTCTGCGTCGGCCGAGTATGTAGGGCGCATCGGCACAGGTTACCCGTCGGTAGGGGCCCGGGGTTCAGTCCTGCGACCGCCTCGCCAAAGCTGCTGCGCCGATCAACGGCGCACGTTGGCCGAGCGCCGCGGGCATGACTTGGAAACCACTGATGAACGGCAGCCTGGCCCGCTTGTCGAGCTCGTCCTGGGCAGCGCGGAAGAACGGCTCGCCGAATCCCAGGGCGACAGACCCGCCGATGATCGCCAGCTTCAGATCGCACAACGCCCCCACCGAGGCAAGTGCCCGACCGACCATCACCCCGGTGCGCTCGACGATTGCCCCGGGCGCGCGCTGCGGGGGTCGGCCGGTCTCGGTTTCGATGGCTCGACCGCTGCAATAGGTTTCGAGGCAGCCCTTGCCGCCACAGATGCACGGCCGGCCGTCGGGTTCGACAACGACATGCCCGATGTAGCCGGCGTTGCCGACCCTGCCTTGCAGCAGTTGACCGCCGCTGACGACGCCCCCGCCAATGCCCGTGCCCATCACCACGCCGATGAAATCACTCACGCCGACCGCGGCGCCGCACCATGCCTCTGCCAGCGCAAGGGCCCTGGCGTCGGTGTCGACCGAGACAGGCAACTGCAGCAACTCCTCCAACTCGGTGGCGAGGGGAAATTTGGTCCAACTTGGAATGTAGAGCGGCGACACGGTCCTGGCGGACGGGTCGATCGGACCGCCGCATCCGACGCCACATCCCACCAGGTCAGCAGGCGCCGCGGCAACGACTCGAAGGACCAGACGCGACAGCGTCGGCCACACGTCGCGAGGGGGTGTCAGCAGGCGATCGCGCACCAAGATCTGCCCGGATTCGTCGACCACGCCCGCTGCGAGCTTGGTGCCGCCAACATCAACGGCGAGGTAGCAACGAGTCACGCGGCCAGACCGTAGCCTCCCGCCATTGCATTCTGGCGTCCGCCGTCTACCCTTCCCTCCGTGACGGCGATCCAGACTGTTCCAACCCGAACCTTCGCATCCCTCTTCGATGCCATCACGGGCAACATCGCCCGCGTCGTGCAGGGCAAGAAGGACGCGATCGATCTCGCCGTCTCATGTCTGCTCGCCGAAGGTCATCTGCTCATCGAGGACGTGCCCGGCGTCGGCAAGACCAGCCTCGCCAAAGCGATGGCAGCGTCGGTGCATTGCACGTGGAAGCGCGTGCAGTTCACGCCTGACCTGCTGCCGGCTGACCTCGTCGGCGTCAGCATCTTCCAAAGGTCGAGCGAGTCATTCGTGTTTCAGCGCGGGCCACTGTTCGCCAACATCGTGCTTGCCGACGAGATCAACCGTGCCTCACCCAAGACTCAATCGGCGTTGCTCGAGGCGATGGAAGAGCGCCAAGTCAGTGCCGACGGTGCAAGCCACATGCTGCCGGAACCGTTCATGGTCATCGCCACGCAGAACCCTGTCGAGCAGGAGGGCACCTACCGCCTACCCGAGAGCCAACTCGACCGGTTCCTCATGCGCCTTTCGCTCGGCTACCCCGATCGCGACGCAGAGTTGGCGATCGTCCAGACCCATGGCACCAACGCGGCGATAGCCGATCTGCAAGCAGTCGTGACTACCGACGAAGTCATGGCGCTGATCGACGCAGTGCGAACGGTGCACCTGGCGCTGACGCTGCAGGGTTACATGGTCGATCTTGCCGAGGCGAGCCGACGGCACCCGGCGTTGCTCCTCGGCCTCTCGCCACGGGCGACGCTGCAACTATCACGGGCAACACGCGCCCGGGCGGCCAGCCAGGGTCGCGAATACGCGACACCCGACGACGTCAAGGCTGTTGCCGAACCGGTGTTGTCGCATCGAGTCATGCTGCGTCCGGATGCGATGTCTCGGGGTGTCACCGGCATCTCGGTCATTCGCGAAATCGTCAGCTCCGTGCCTGTTCCCGCCGGTCGCTAAATGATCACCCGGCACGGCTGGACAGCGATTGTCGCCGCCGCAGCCTGCTTCGGTGTCGGACGGGTCTTCGGCCTGATCGAGCTGTACGTCGTCGGAGTCGGCATCGTCATTGCGCTGCTCGTCGCCATGGTGTCGGTGCAACGTCGGCTGCCGCCGCTCAACGTCAGGCGAATCATCAGCCCGTCGCTGGTATCCGTTGGCGAGCCTGCTCGCGTCGACATCCAATTGGCCAACCTCGGACGACAATCGTCGCCCTACCTCCAATTGTGGGAGCCCGTCGGAAACAACGGGGGCGCGCCGATGCAACTTGCCAAGCTCGCTCCCGGCCAAGCAGCCAGCGCCGCCTATCGGGTACCGACCTCCCGACGAGGATTGATTCGCACAGGCCCGCTGCGCGCATTGCGACGCGATGTGCTCGGCTTGACGCAACGAACGACCACCTTGGCGGGCACCGAGGAGGTGCTGATCGTTCCGCACACCGTCGGTCTGCCATTCCCATCGGTCGGATCTTCCGGGCGTCTCGGGCAACACTTGCGAATGAAGTCGTGGGGGCAGACAGGCAGCGAGTTTCATTCGTTGCGCGAGTACCAGCGCGGCGACGACATCCGCCGGATCAACTGGAAGGCGTCGGCGCGGGCAACCTCGTTGATCGTTCGCGAGACTGCGCTCGAGGGCATCAGACGATGCACTGTTGTGCTCGACACAACTGCGGCGGAGTACTTCGGGGGTTCGTTCGAGCAAGCAGTGATCGCCGCGGCCAGCGTCACTGCCAGCTCCGCTCATGCTGGCGTCAACACCCGCTTCGCCACGCACGGCGTCGACCTGCGCGGCCCCGACGTGGCAGCCAACACCCTCCGTTGGCTGGCCACCGTCGAGCCGATCGACGAGGTACCGGAGCCGGTGTCGATGAACAACGGCATGTCGGAAGGCATGGGTCTGCTTGTCATCATCACCGGTTCGGCGCGGAGTACCGCTGCTGGCGAACTGCGGGCGAGCACGAACCAAGACGAGACCCTCGTCGTCGTCTGCGCAACGGAATACGAGGCGAGCAGCCGATTCATCGTCGATGCCACATCCACCGAGGCGATGATCGCCTCGTGGACGTTGCTGATCGTCGGCTCCAGCCAGGCGGTGCTGTCGTGACAGCAGCGACGGTTGCGGCGCGGCCTGCCAAGGCCGTCGACAACGCCCAGCCCATGTATGCCCACGTGCCGGCCACGGTCGCCCTCACGTTTCTGACGGCCGTCACGGCCATAAGCCTCTGCCGTGTCTTCCCCGACTGGGCCTACCTGCGGCCGATGCTCGTCGTCTGCTTCGGCGTCCACGCGGTCATGTGCCTGTTGCGAGTTCTGAAGGTATCAGCGTGGCTTGCGCTACCTGCCGGTCTCGTCGCTCTCGCCGTGCTGATCGGTCTGATCTACTTCCGCGACTCCACCCGGTTCGGAATTCCGACCGGAGACACGATCGAGCAATTCCGCATCAGCATGCGGCTGGTCTGGCGCCAGTTCCCGCGGGCGGTTTCGCCGGTGCCGAGCGAGGGAAGTTTTGCGATCGCCGCGACGACCGCGCTGGGGTTGTGTGCGTGGCTCGCCGATTCGTTTGCCTTCCGGGCGTTCGGCAGAGCCGAGGCCGTTGTCCCGGCGGGCGTCGTCTTCGTCTTCACCTCGGCGCTCGGCGTCAACCGCAACCGCGTTCCGGTCGCTGCGTTGTGGGTTGGGGCAGCCATCTTGACGATCGCCGCACTGCGCATGGCTCATGCTCGCGATGATTCGGCTTGGATGGGCAGGCGTCGTCAATCGTTGTGGTCTGCGCTGCCTGCTGCCGTCGCCTGTGCGCTGTTCGCCACGACCGGAGCAGTTGCGGTTGCGCCACAGCTTCCAGGTGCCGGCGACAAGGCGCTGCTCGACACGCGCAATCGCGACGGAGATGTCACCGAGGTGGTCAGCCCGCTCGTCGACATTCGCTCGCGACTGGTCAACAAAGGCAACGTCGAACTGTTCACGGTGAAGACCAATACGCCGAGATATCTCGCCTTGACAGCACTCGGTCAATTCGATGGCACCCGCTGGTCGACGCTCGGGGAGGACACACGTGTCGCCGACGGAACGTTGACCCAGCCGCCTCCGAACTCCGAGCTGGTGCTGCAACAGATCACGGTGCGCAAGCTCGGTGGCGCGCTTGCGCCGGCCGCGCGCACCGCCACTGGCGCCACCTGGCAAGGTCGGTCGCTGTTGTGGGCCAATGAGGCCGGTGCACTGTACGCCGACGGCGGGTTGCAGCCCGGCTACCAGTACCAAGTCACGTCGGCCGACAACGATCCGTCACCCGACGACCTCCGTACGGCGACGGTCGTGGGTGCACCGAATCCTGCCTACTACGATCTGCCGAAGAGCCTTCCCGCAGAGGTGCGTGGCCTTGCGCAACAGATCACCGCGGGGGCAGCAACGCCATACGACGAGGCGCGGGCCATCCAGGACTACTTCCGCAAGAACTTCACGTATTCACTGACCGTGCAGCGCGGTCACAACAATGACGCGATGCTCAACTTCCTCAGCATCAAAAAGGGATACTGCGAGCAGTTCTCCGGAACATTCGCAGCGATGGCGCGTTCCGTCGGCTTGCCGACCCGTGTGATGGTGGGCTTCACGCCGGGGATCCTCCGCGCCGACAACTTGTACCACGTTGCCGGGCGTCACGCCCACGCATGGGACGAGGTCTGGTTCGACGGCTTCGGCTGGGTGTTGTTCGACCCGACCCCGGGTCGCGGTGCACCGGGCTCCGAACAGCACACCGGCACGGCTGCAGCCCAGGAGACGGGAAATGGAACGGCTGGGGGCACCGTCGACAAATCGACGCCCACGCCGACGTTCCAG
>JANMQX010000129.1:0-2126 GCA_031370745.1 Ilumatobacteraceae bacterium | reverse complement strand
CCTCGGTGCCGTCTCAGATCTGGACGTCGGCGGTATCCGTCGCGTTGACTTGGGCGACCGCACGTTCCTGCTGTGCCGCTATGCAGACGACGGCTTCGCCCTCACCGACGGGCTGTGCACCCACGGCCGCACTCACCTCGTCGACGGGTTCCTGGACGGCTGCGAGATCGAGTGTCCCAAACACAACGGCCGCTTCGACCTGCGCACCGGCGAACCGCTGCGCAGGCCCGCCACAGTACGGCTGACCCGGCACCAAGTGGAGATCATCGATTGTCGCATCGTCGGGACGATCGAGCCGTGACACTCGACCCACAGGCGGCAGCACTGCTCCAACGCCTGGCTGCCCGCAATGCCCCACGCTTGCACGAACAGTCCGTCGCCCAGGCACGCGCCGGCGCTTACGGATTTCTCGAACTGTTCGGCCCGCCACCGCCCGTCGCTGCCGTCGACCACCGTTTCATACCAGGCCCGACCGCCGACATCCCGATCCGCATCTACACACCTGCCGGTGAACACCCGTTCGCCGCACTCATCTACCTTCACGGTAGCGGGTTCGTGATCAGCAACATCGGAATCTTCGACAGCCCGAGCCGGCACCTGGCCAATCGGACCGGATGTATCGTGATTGCCGTCAACTATCAAAAGGCCCCCGAGCACAAATTCCCGATCGGCTTCGACGATGCCTACTCCGCCTTCGAGTGGGTACACGCCAACGCCGACAGCCTTAACGTCGACCCGGCTCGAATCGGCGTCATCGGCGACAGCGCCGGTGGGACGCTGGCAACGGCGATCTGCCTGAAGACGCGCGACTTCGATGGACCTCCCGTGTGGCGACAAGTGCTCATCCACCCACCGATGCAATGGAACGAAGTCACACCGTCGATGGTCGACAACGCCAACGGGCTCCTACTGGAAACCGAGGCCATGTTCTGGTTCCGCGACCATTACCTCGACGAATCGCAATGGATGGACCCGCTTGCCGCACCGCTGCGCGCCGAGTCAGTCACCGGATTGCCTCCAGCCCTCGTTGTCACGTGCGAATACGACCCGCTGCGCGACGAAGGTGAGATGTACGGCAAGCGTCTGCGTGCCGCCGGCGTTCCGACCACAATCACCAGATACCAGGGCATGATCCACGGCTTCTACGGCACGGTTGAAGCGCTCGATGCCGCCCACCACCTCTACGACGAGATCGCCGCCTTCCTCCGGCGCGATCAAGACTGATCGCTCGGCGTCGTGGTCATCGAAAACGACGTGCTCTGACGAGCAGTCGGAGCGATGCAACTGTCAACGCATCCCTCTACCGGCTCGCCATGACCGAGGAGAGGCTCGGTCTCGCCCGTGGCAACGTCACCAAAGCCGACGCCAGCACCGTTTCGTGCGTCCACGGCCACATCGAAGCCATTCAGGTCCCAGACGTGATCATCTGGAACTGCGTCGTCAACCCCTCGACGGACAGTCCCACGAGTAGACGACATCGCCCGTTCGACCTGTTAGTGAGTCGCCACAAGCGTGCCCGAGACGCGCCCAGCCCGGCGGCCCAGGTGGGACCAAGATATAGCGAGGTGACCGTTACATTTCGTTTCTGACGGGTGTTGCTCTCGTCGGACAGGTGAGCACGCTGACGATGCGCCACCCAAGGGTTAGCCGAGGATGGTGTCGACGCGTTGGTTGGCGATGTGTTCTTCGTCGTCGAGGGCTCCGACGTAGGTGGATACGAGGGTTTCGACGCTGTGCCCGAGTCGTCGCGCGGTTTCGGCGAGTGGCATTCCGGCGCCGAGCCATGTGGTCGCTGCTGCGTGACGGCAGTCGTAAACGCGTAGCGGTTTCTGGCCGACGGACTCGAGCGCGCGGTGCCAGGCCCGGATCCAGTTCGACCCGCTCGGACGAGTGTCGTTGCGAGTTCGGAACAACAGAGCATCCGTGTCGGTGAGGTTGTTCTGGTCGACCCACTCGCGCAGCATGGCGATGAGCACTGGTGGGATCGGCACACTGCGTGGCCCGGTTTTGGGTTCGCCAGGCTCATCGAAGGAGATGTCGGCTTCGGTGACCTCCAAACGCCCCCACCCGTCGGCCGGTACCACGAGCGAGCGGACACGGAGCATGACCACTTCGGACGGTCGTAG
>JANMQX010000128.1:0-1687 GCA_031370745.1 Ilumatobacteraceae bacterium | reverse complement strand
GTCGCTGCTGCGCATCGGTGGGGACCGCGGCTGGACGCGATTGCACAAGACCGCAGTTGGCGTCATCGCCCTGCTTGTATTGGCTGTGGCCGGCAGCTTGTTGATGCTGGCTACCCGGGTCAGTGCCCGCAACCGAGAACGAGAGGGGGCGATGTTCTGATGGGATATCTCGAAGGATTTCTGGTCACTGCGAGGCAGCACCGCTTGTTCGGCGGCAAACGTGTCACGACGTCGTATTCCGGCGGTCGAGTTGCCAAGAAAGGCGACGACACCGCTGGGCGCGACGAGAAGATCGACAAACCCGAGCGCATGCACGGTCGCCACGTGCTCAACCGGTACGAAGACGGCATGGAGAAGTGCATCGGCTGCGAGTTGTGTGCAGGTGTGTGCCCGGCGAAGTGCATTCACGTGCGCGGTGCCGACAACGACCCACAGAATCCGACGTCGCCTGGCGAACGTTTCGGCTTCGTCTACGAGATCAACTACCTGCGTTGCATTCACTGCGACCTGTGCGTCGAGGCCTGCCCCACCGAAGCGATCACCGAGACCAAGCTCTTCGAGTTCAGCTTCACCAACCGACGCGATGCGGTGTACACAAAGGACGAACTGATCGTCGACGACGATGGCAAGCCGAAGCACATGAACTGGGAAGACTGGCGCCCCGGAGAAGACGAGCACACGAGCGGGTGGATGCGGGCGACGTCGCCCGGCGGCGACGCCGACTTCGTGGGTCGGGTCGGTTGGAGCAGCGAACTCGGCTACGGCGTTCGCGATCCAGAGGAGAGCGCGCCGTAATGCAGTTGTTGGTCTTCGTCGTCGCGAGTCTGATGATCCTGGGTGGCGCGGTCGGGGTGATCATCCGATCGCACCCAGTTCATGCTGCGCTCAGCCTCATCCTGACGTTGTTCGGTGTCGCGGTGATGTATGTGGCCCAAGAAGCGCACTTCCTCGCTGCTGTGCAGGTGATCGTCTACGCCGGCGCGATCGTGGTGCTGTTCCTGTTCGTGATCATGCTGCTCGGCGTCGACAAGGCAGAGAACCTTCAGATCGAGCCGTTCAGATTGCAGCGCAAGACAGCCGCCCTTGTCGGCGGCGGAGTCATCGGGCTGATCGTGTTTGCGGCGATCTCGTCGCGCAACAACATCGGCTCCGTCAAACCTCCGCAGAACAACTCGGTCACATTGGTCGACGCCGCTCAACACGACAGCAACCTGCGCAGGCTGGCGCGAGATCTTTTCACCGATCATGTGCTGGCTTTCGAACTCACCTCGGTGTTGCTCGTGATTGCAGTCGTCGGCACCGTGTTGCTGGCCCGGCGTGCGCCAAAGGCAGTGGCGGAAACCCCGACATGATCGCCATTGCCGCTCCCACCACCACGTGGTATCTCGTGCTTGCCGCCGTTCTGTTCGGCGTCGGCACAGTCGGCGTGTTGGTACGACGCAATCCGCTGGTCATGTTGATGTGCGTCGAACTGATGCTCAACGCTGTCAACTTGACATTCGTCGCCCTCAGCAGGAAGCTCGATGACATCGGTGGGCAGACAACGGTGTTCTTCGTGCTGGTCGTCGCCGCGGCAGAGGTCGTCGTGGGCCTCGGCATCATCGTCGCCATCTTGCGCCGCAAGCCCAACGCCACAGCCGACGATCTCGCGGAATTGAAGGGCTGAGCCGTGCTCGACGTCGTGTGG
>JANMQX010000368.1:0-3929 GCA_031370745.1 Ilumatobacteraceae bacterium | reverse complement strand
CCATGTCATCGCCTTGATGCACACCGTGCAGTCGAAGGCCTCGGGTCGCAGGGTGTGGGGCGTCGGCGTCGGGCTGCCAGGCCCAGTCGAGTTCCTCACCGGCCGACCGACGTCGCCACCGATCATGCCGGATTGGGACGGTTACGACGTGAAGGCGCGCCTCGGCGAGGTGTTCAGCGCACCCGTCTGGGTCGACAACGACGTCAACGTCCTGGCCCTCGGCGAGTTGCGTGCCGGTGCGGCGGTCGGCGAGCGGGATGTCGTCGTGTTGAAGATCGGCACCGGCATCGGCGCCGGCTTGATCTCCGAGGGACGCATCCATCGCGGAGCACAAGGCAGCGCCGGCGATGTCGGTCACGTCGCCGTCGTCGGTACCGGGCTCGACGTGCTGTGCCGGTGCGGCAAGCGTGGTTGTCTCGAGGCCGTCTCCGGCGGCGCGGCTCTCGTGCGAGACGGTCGTGCAGCCGCGATCGATGGCAGCTCTCCGTTTCTAGCCCACATGGTTTCCGAGGCCAAGGCGATCGTCGTCGCCGACGTCATCGACGGTGCAGCGCACGGCGACGCCAAGTGCATGGCGCTGCTCACGTCGGCAGCCCACCACATCGGAGACATGCTGGCCACGATCGTCAACCTCTACAACCCGTCGCTGGTCATCCTCGGAGGCAGCGTCACGAGCGCCGGCGACGCGCTGCTGGCCACGATCCGCAAACAGGTCTACCTGCGGTCGTCACCACTGGCGACCCGTGATCTGCGAATCGTGCGCTCGACGCTGGGTCATCTCGGTGCGGCCATTGGTACGGCACACATGGTGCTCGACGAACTGTTCGTCGCCGACTGCCTGGCGGACCGTGCGCCGCTCCGGGGCCTTCTCACGTAGCATCGGCCTCGCCGATGAGCGACACCACGACGCCCGCTTCCTACCCGAACGACCTGCTCGACGGCGTGGTCACGCTGCTGGAGATGATCCGCAACCGCCATGCCGGCACCCGTCAAGCGCTCGCCCAGCTCTCCGGGCTCGGTCGCACCGCGGTGACCACCCGCGTCAACGAGCTCATCGACCGTGGGCTGGTGACCGAGGCCGGGCTCGGACCGTCGATCGGCGGGCGCCAGCCGCGCCAGTTGAGGTTCCGCGCCGAGGCCGGCAGCGTGCTCGCCGCCGACATCGGAGCGACGAGCGTGAGCGTCGGCTGTGCCGACCTGTCGGGTCGCCTGCTCGTCAAGTACGAGGAGCCGTGGAACGTCGCCGCCGGCGGCGGGGCAACGTTGGAGCGCGTCGAGCAGCTGTTCGACCAGGTGCTCACATCCCCGGCGGTGGGCAGCCACACGTTGTGGGGAATCGGCATAGGTGTGCCCGGACCTGTCGAGTTCGCAACCGGGCGGCCGATCTCGCCACCGATCATGCCCGGATGGGACGGGTACCCCATCCGAGAAAAGGTGTCGGAGCGGTTCCGGGCACCCGTGTGGGTCGACAACGACGCCAACGTGATGGCCCTCGGCGAGCTGCGCGCCGGGGCAGGCATGGGCGAGCGCGACATGGTGTTCATCAAGATCGGCACCGGCATCGGGTCCGGGCTCGTGTCCGGCGGCCGGCTCCACCGCGGCACACAGGGTAGCGCCGGCGACATCGGCCACATCGCCATCAGCTCGGATCCGTCCACGGTGTGTCGCTGCGGAAAGATCGGCTGTCTCGAAGCCCTGGCAGGTGGTGCAGCCATCGCCCGCAAGGGCCTCGACGCTGCACGTTCGGGGCGCAGCGCGTTCCTTGCCAAGGTGCTGACATCCGAGGGCGAAGTTGATGCGGCCGATGTCGGCGAAGCAGCGCAGAGCGGCGACGCGGCCAGTGTCGAGATCCTGGCGACGGCGGGCTACCTGATCGGTCAAGCCTTGGCGACTGTCGTCAGCTTCTTCAACCCGGGGTTGTTGGTGATCGGCGGCGGGGTCTCAGGCGCCGGCGACGGGCTGCTGGCGGCGATACGTCACGGCGTCTATGAACGATCACTGCCGTTGGCGACGCGGGACCTACGAATCGCCCGGTCCACGCTCGGCGGGCAGGGTGGGATGATCGGGGCCGCCTTCATGGTGCTCGACCAACTCTTCCGGCACGAGGCGATGGCCACTTGGCTACCCGATGGATCGCCCGCCGGCCACGTCGAGCTCGCCGGCCTCGTCGGCCAGTAGCCATCGATCTTGAAGAGGCCACTCCGCCCTTGAACCTCGCGCCGATGTTCGCGAATGACAAGACAAGCATCGTTCGATCTCTTCGACCACCAAGCCGTCGGTAATCGAATCGGCCTCGAATCCACGTCAGCCTGGAAAGCTGCGAACCGTGTCCTAGAGTTGCAGCCATCAACCGCTGCGGCGGTATTCACTTCTTGCAATGGCAGTCGCACACTGTCGCTCGTCAGGCCATCTGAGGACCTGATCGCGGAACTGAGCACGCGGCACTGGCCAGCATGCGCGACGTCTTCGGGTAGTGGCCGCGAGGGAGCCGGCGCGGTGACGGCTGCCGACTCACATCATGGGGAAGCCGGGCTTCCACTGATTCAGAATCCCGGTATTGTCGCCCGCCAGGGGCATGGGACCGATTTGAGTGAGTTCCGCCAGTGGTATGGGACCACTGTTTCGCCCGTGATGGGACCATCGCGAGGGTCCACCAGCGGCGGTGCCGTTGCCGGTCTTAGGCGAGAACATGCTGAAGTCCTGGACGAAACTCGGGTCCCGGACGCTGCCACACGTCGCAGTCGGCGACGATGGTTGCTCCCCGCCGTCGCAGGAGCGATGCTCACGATCGGTCTCGCAGCGGGCATCACCATCGCGGCCCACCGCGACAGCAAACCCACATCGAACGCAACGGTTACTGCCACCCAACTCGCGAACGTCACCCAGGCATGCAGGAACTGGATGAACTCCTCAACTTCTGCTGGCGCGACACCAACCTTGTGCGACGACATGAGCGGCTGGATTGAACCAGCAGACGACCGGCAGCGCCCACGTGATGGGCTCCGCAATGTGGGGCGATCCCGACCGAATGCGCGCGACATGCCGTACCTGGACGACGTCGACGACCGGTGGGGCCACTGGAGCAACGCCCGCAGCATGCGACCACATGGTCACCTGGATGCAACAGCACGCCGCAGCCAACTGGAACGGCAGGATGATGAACGGCCAGGTGATGGGCGGCTGATCCCGCCCACCACGCACTGTTGACCTACACAGACCACCAAGCGAGGGCTGTCATCCGGGCGCGAGGCAACCCTGAACAAAAGTCGATGCCGCCCTAACGATCTGACAATCGCTGAACTCACACAACACACGGCAACGATAGTGAAGCGCCCCGATCGATCGCCAGCATCGATACGAGCGTTGTGCAATGAGTCGTTGCACAACCTCCACAACGACGAATGCGTCCGAACTGGATTCCGTCTCTCTTCCCGCCGCCTTCCCAATCACGCCACAACAATCCGGAACACACCTACCGGAGCCAACATGTCCACTATGAACCTGATCTGTCACGCCAAGACACGACCGTGTTTCAACGCGCGGTTTCAGTCGCGCGCTGTCGTCCACAACTCGAATACCCTGGTCAAGCCTGCTTTCTTGGCGCCCCCCGGGAGGATTCGAACCTCCGACCTGCGATTTAGGAATGCGGTCGAGATGGTCTCAGCGAGTCACCTTGAATCGCATCTGACCTGCTCAGCTTCTGTCTTCTCCTCGTCTGGTCTCGTTGAACATCATGCAGTAGCGCGCAGTAGATGGACAAGTGGATGGACAACTTTCGGTCGACGGCAGCGAGGGCCGGGGCCTCGCCCCACAGCTGTGAGGAGCCCGAGGAGACCGTATGCCAGATACAACGCAGGTCATTCGGAACGAGGGCGGACGGGACAGTTGCTTGAGTTAGTCGAGACGGGCACCCAGTAGTCACCGACCGA
>JANMQX010000061.1:0-7617 GCA_031370745.1 Ilumatobacteraceae bacterium | reverse complement strand
CCATCCCAGTACCGCAGTTCGAAGCGTCCTGCGGGGTCGGCATACCACCCTGCGGGAACGGCCGGGGCAGGAGCTGGATCGGGTGCCGGGGCCGCTGCCGGCGAAGTTGCAGCCGGTGTTGGCGCGGCGGGCTCGTAGCTCGGCGTTGTGCCCAGCTGGTAGCTCGAAGCCGGCTCGACGGTGACGGCCGTTGGCGTTGGGGTGGACTCAGGAGTAGAGGTCGAGGGTGTCGACTGTGATGCCGGCTCTGGCGCGATCGCCCAGCCCGACGGCTCGCTGACAGGCTCTGGCGTCGTGTCAGCCTTCGGTTCCGGATCGGTTCCGGATATTGGCTCTGGGCTGGCCGGCATGGCGGCCGAGGACGCCTCTTCTTCGACGTTCGTTGTGACCGGCTCGCTGGTCTCGGCCGGCTTCGGCGAGTCGTCGGCGCCGTTCTTTTCACGAGATAGGAACGCCGTGACGTCGCCACCCGTGGGAACGATGGCCACGACCGACCAACCGTCCGCAGCCTTGGCGGTGAGCTTGGTGGCGAGAGCTGAGGGATCGTAGGACGAGGCGCTGATCGATTCGAATTCCTGCATGGACCGAGAGCGTAGTGTCCGCGATGGCGGTTGCGATCACACCAGGTGAGAGGTTGGTGACGAGTTCTCGAGGCACCCGGTCACTGGGGCAGCACGAGAGCGTGCACGTCGGTATCGGCCGGTGCTCCGTCGTACACCAGCGCCCCGTCACGCAACGCCAACAGCCGACCGACCTGTTTGACGAAGCTCAGTTCATGCGTGGCGATGACCAAGGTCGCGCCGTGTTGCGATGCGTCGTCGAACAACCGCAGGAGCGCCTGCTTGCCGGGCTCGTCGAGACCGACAAACGGTTCGTCGACCAGCATCAACTTGAACGGTCTGATGAACGCCAGCGTGATCGCGGCCTTTTGGCGCAGGCCGCGGCTGAATGTCGTGGGGATGTCGTCGCGTCGCGGCGTCAGGCCGATCTGGTCGAGGAGCACCTCGGCGTGTGTCTGCCAATCGGTGACCCCGTGAAGTCGAGCAACGAATTCGAGATGCTCCCACAGGGATAGGTCGTCGTAGAACGTCGGCGTGTCGCTGAGCCACGACAGCAGCCGACGGGCCTCTTGTGTGCCTGCGTCGTAACGACCGATCCTGACACTCCCCTCGGTGGGGTCCAGCAAGCCGGCGGACATCTTCATCAGCGTTGTCTTGCCACTTCCGTTGTGCCCGACGAGGGCGACCTTTGCGCCTGAACCGATGCTGAGCGTCAGTGGTTCCAGTGCCGGCCGCTCGCCGTAGGTCTTGGACAGTTGGCGCGTCGCCAATTCGGTCATGCCGGGGTGCTCCGCTGTTGCTTGGTGTAGGACTGTCCATCGGACATGAACTGTCTGAACTTGCGACGCCATTGATCGCGCCGCCGCACCCAGTAGCTGACCAGGAATGTCAACAGCAATGCACCGATCGCGCCGCGTAGGGCTGCTCCGGTTGGCGATGTGCCGAGTTGTTCGGCGCGACGAACCAGCAGCACGGTGGCCGCCGCGAGCGCGCTCACCAGGATCGGCAGGCCGACGCGCATCGCGCTGGATATGCCGGCCATCTCCGGTGGGACGAACGCTTGGGTTGTGCTCTTGGTGGGATCGGGAGCGTCGCGCACGATGCTGACGACTCCGCCGGCGGCGCCGGCCAGGATCGTGGGCACCGCCAGGATTGCTGCCGGCGCGATCGCACGCGACGTACCGAGCACCGCAACCGCGGCTGCCGCGGCGACGGCTGCGAAAGGAATCAGCGCGATCGCCGGTGCCAGCAGGTGGCGCACCAGAAGCTCTCCACGTTCGATCGGCAAGCTATCGGTGCGATCGGGTTGATCGACTTCCTGCGACAGCGGTTCCATCACTTCGAGACCCAGCACGAACAGCATCAGCGCAGTACCGATGATTGCAGGTGTCGTGCCGCGGATGGCCATCGCTTGAAAAACGCCGGCCATTGCTGCAAACACGGTCATGCGCACGAGACGGGTTGCGGGGAAGCGAGCGACGCTGGCGATGCCCCTGCGAGGTATCGGATGACTGATCCAGTTCGGGACGCGGATCCACGGTGTCCCCCGTGTCTGCTCCTGGTTCAGTTGCCTGCGGAGCAGGATCACGGTTCGGAGGTCTTGCATGGTGACGGCGAAGCGCAACTGGGCGACCAGGCTGCTGCGCCGGGCGAGCGCATCGAGCGACGTCTGTTGCAACATGCTGATGCCGACGAACAGCACGACAGCGCCGATCAACGGCACCGCGAGATCGATGGGGTGTTGACGCCAACCCCACATCGCCAAACTGCCTGCGGTGTTCGCCGGGCCGGGAACGTGCCACGCCAACGCGGCGCCCTGCCAGGCGACCACGACCAGCCCGAGCGACGTGGCGATCCACAACGGCAGGCGGATGGCGTGGGCGATGAGGGCCGTGCCCGCCCACAAGAGCGCTGTGGAGATGCCGAAGGCCGCGCCGCTGGCAGCCCAGGCGACGGGGGTTCCGGGAAGTCGACGACCCGCCAACTGACCGACGATCGCACCGAAGGCCGCACCCATCGACGCCGCGCTGCGGGCCCGCTGGGTGACCGGTCGCAACAGGGCGCGCATTCGGTCGACGGGCGACAGCATGACAAAGGCGACATCGGGTGCTTCGAGTGCCAGCGGACCGCCCTGCGCTCCACTGCGCAATGCGGCCAGGAACGTCAGTGCGGTGATCATTCCGATGAGTGCGGGGCCGTTCTTGGCGATGTTGGCCACAGCCTGAGCGGACGCATCGGTGTCGCTGATCGAACTGCTGACCCACAGCACCGTGCCGCCGCCGAACAGAGCAACGAGGTAGACACGGTACGCGGCGTCGAACCATTCGATGTCGCCAAGACGACGTCTTTTGCGTCTGCGTCGCAGGTCGTACAGGACGTCGAGTGGTTCCTCGCTCACCGGTTGAGCCGGTTGGGCGGCTTGGGCGAGATCGTCACTCACCAGTCGCGGCCTCGCGGTTCGGATCCGCAGACCAACCCGACCAGCTGGCCACGTAGAGCTTCGGAGCTGCAAGCCCTGCGTGTTCCATTGCCAGGATGTTCAGGCAGGCGCTGACACCCGATCCGCAATAGGCGACGACCGCGTGTTGGTCGTCGACATCGAGATCTTTGTAGTGAGCGCGCAGGGCGCTGCGAGATCTCGGTACGCCGCGACTGTCGAGAACCTCAGACCACGGAGCGCTTCGCGAGCCGGGTATGTGGCCGGCGCGCTTGTCGATCTGTGTGACCTCGCCGAGGAATCGTTCGTGCGATCGAGCGTCGATCGCGGTGCCACCGGCGGCGATGATCTGCGCCACCTCGTCGGCCGAAGCCAGCCGATCGCTTGGCCAATCGGTGGCGGTGAAGTCGACGGGTTTCGCGGGCCGCGCCGGCCCGGTTTCGAGCGCGCCGGTCCACGCGCCGAGCCCGCCGACGAGCACCGCAGCGTCGCAGCCGATCATTCGCAACATCACTGCAAGGCGTCCGGCGGTGAGCCCGCCGGTGTCGTCGTAGGCGACCACGAGTGAGTCGTTGGCAATGCCGAGCGAACCCATCGCGGCCGCGAAGCTCGAAGGAGCAGGAAACGGATGCCGTCCCTCGGTGGCTGGCTGATCGTGGCCTGCGAGCTGATGATCGAGATCGACCCACACCGCGCCGGGGAGGTGACCGGTCTCAAATGCGGTGCGGCCGTCGCGCCCGTCGAGGTACCAGCGAACGTCTGCCAGCACTGCTGCGGGGTGGGAGCGAACGAAGTCGGCATCGACGAAGGGAGGGATCATTGGACATCGCGTTCTGCCAGCGCAGCCGCCTGTGCCAGGACCTCGCGCAACGGGCGACCGAGTGCGTGGGCAGCGGCCGCGGCGTCGTCGTACTCGACCTTCACCCGGCCGAGCGCAACCTTGGCGCGAACCTTGTGACCGTCGACAACCACTTGTCGCTCGGTGCGCTGCTGCGGCCACCGTCGCAGCGCAGTGCCGCGAAGGCCCAGCGAACCGGTCTCACGAAGCAGCACCGCCCCGATCAACTGTGTTGCCGAAGGGTCGCAGAGAACGTGCACGGTGTGCGCCGGACGACCCTTCTTCATCACGATCGGCGACGCCCACGCGTCGTGCGCTCCTGCGGCGATCAGCGAAGCGATCGTGTGAGCGATCACCTCACCCGTGGCGTCGTCGACGTTGGTTTCGAGCAACTGCACGTCCTGACCGGGCTCGGGCGTTGCGCTGACTGACATTGCGTCTCCGATCACTACCTGTACCACGTTGGGACGCCCGGGGATGTCGGCACTTCCGGCGCCATAGCCGACCGAGGTCACGTTGATCGCAGGCATCGGACCGAATTCGTCGGCGAGCGCGCACATCAGCGCGACACCGGTTGGCGTGGCCAACTCCTTGCGGTCATCGATGCCCCGGCTCGGCGCGTTGCGTCGGGCGAGCAGTTCGGTGACGGCCGGCGCGGGATTCGGAAGCTGTCCATGAGCTGCGAGCACCGTGCCCTCGCCAACGGTGATCGAGCTGCAAACGATGTGATCGACATCCAACGACTCCAGCGCGGCACAGGTGCCGACGATGTCGACAATCGCATCGACCGACCCGACCTCATGGAACTCGACTTCGTCGCGGGGCACGCGGTGCATCGTTGCTTCCACCTCGGCGAGCAGGCCGAAGGTTCGTTGGGCCCGGTCACGTACACGCTCGGGTAGATCGGCCGCGTCGATCAATTCGCTGATGGCCCGGTAATCGCGATGGTGACGATGCTCGCCGTGCTGATGATCATGCGGGTGATCATCATCGTGGTCGATCGCGGGAACCACAACGTGAGCTTGCGTAGCGGCCACCCCGCAGCGCATGACGTCTTCGAACGTCAGGGCGTATCCGTCGAGATCGAGGCGGCCGACGAGCTCACCGACCAGCATCGGGTCGGCGCCGGCATCGACCAATGCCGCCATCGTCATGTCGCCGGCGGTGCCGGCGAAGCAGTGGAACCAGGCGGTTCGGGTCACTGCATCATTCTGGCGATCGCGCACGCTGCTCCAAACCCGTTGTCGATTCCGACCACCGTGACGCCGCTGGCGCACGAAGCGTGCATTGCCAGCAGAGCCGTGACCCCGTCGAGACTCGCCCCGTAGCCGACACTTGTGGGGACGGCGACGACCGGCCTGCTGGTCAAACCACCGATCACGCTGGCCAAGGCGCCTTCCATGCCGGCGACGACGACCACAGCATCGGCGTCGGTGATCCGGTCGACGTGGGCCAGCAGGCGATGCAACCCGGACACGCCGATGTCGGCCAGCCGGTCGGGCTCGAAGCCGTAGGCCCGCAACGTGAGCACGCATTCGTCGACGACGGGGCCGTCGCTCGTACCCGCGCTGGCTACCAACACCTTGGCGCTGCGGTGCGGTTCGGATCGTCGCCACAGAATGGCGCCGGTGGCCTGCTCTCCGGCTCCGTACGCATTGACGACTGCCTCGATTTGGAAGGCGTCGGCCCGCGTCAACAACACTGGACCAGCACCATTGGTCAGCAACTCGCCGACGATCGCGACGCATTGCTCGACGCTCTTGCCCCGCCCGTACACGGCCTCCGGCATGCCTTGACGCAAGGAGCGGTGATGGTCGACCAAGGCGTCGCCGACTTCGACGAACGGTAGGCGACGCAAGCGCGCCACGGCGTCGTCGGGATCGATCACGCCGTTGCGCACCCCATCGATCAGTTGTCGCAGCGCGGCCTCGTCCACTCGCCCATTGTGGCGGCGATCAGGCCCCGGTGACGAGTGAGTCGAGAAATGTTCCGCCAGGTATCCGCAGGATGTGACCGGCCGATGTGCAGCGAACCGTCGCGGTGCGGGGCACGTCGTAGAGGACGCCCAGTTCGCCGAACGAGTCGCCGGCCCGCAGCACGCGGATGAAATCGGGGGTGTGGCCGAAGTGACTGATCAGAACGTCGAACGTGCCGTCGAGGACGAAGAAGACGTCGTCGCCGTATTCGCCCTGTCTGGTGACCGCCTCGCCGACGTCGACACGCTCACGTTGTGTGGCGTCGGCGAGCTCGCGCAGCAGAGCGGGGGTCGCAAAGCGCAGCGAGGGAATGGTGCCGAGCAGAGAGCTGATCGGCTGCGATGGATGATTGATCGTCGCCGGATCCTGCACGTCTGACATCAATGCGATATGAGGCTTGCCGAATGCCGACCGAACCTGTCCGTACCACGTTCGGGCAAGCGTGGCGCCACCTGTGACGGTCTCGGCGAGGGGTTGGGTTGTGGGGCTCTCGGTATTGGCAGTCATATCGCTCGGGGGAAAGAGCACGGACCAATAGCCTGTGATACGTGATTGGTCCAACAACTCGCGTCGGCTTCCTCGGGCCGCTCGGCACGTTCACCGAGCAGGCATTGAAGTCGCAACCCGATCTCGCCGGCGCCGAGCATGTCTTGTGCCGAACGATGCCCGACGTGCTCGACGCGGTCGAGAGCGGCGACGTCGATTTCGGATTCGTGGCCATCGAGAACTCGATCGAAGGCACGGTCAATCTGACCCAGGACGAGCTGGCGTTCAGTCACGATCTGTTGATCCAGCGCGAGGTGGTGCTCGACATCGAGCACTGCCTGCTTGCCAAGCCGGGCACGACGATGGCCGATGTCAAGACGGTGTTGTCGATCCCTGTGGCGACCGCGCAATGCCATGCGTACGTTCGGTCGGAGCTGCCGTTGGCCGAATTGCGTGCTGCGAACTCCACCGCCGAGGCGGCGCGCACGGTCAGCGAGGAGGCGGGCACCGGTTCAGCCGCGATCGCGCCACGGATCGCTGGTGATGTGTACGGCCTCGCAGTGCTGGCCGAAGACATTGCGGATCACCCCGGCAACCAGACTCGCTTCGTCTTGGTGGCGCGATCCGGCGTGCCGGGGCGAACCGGTCACGATCGCACTGGGCTGGTGATCTACCAACGCGCCGACGAGCCCGGCAGCCTGATCTCGATCCTGCAGGAGTTTGCGGCACGGCGCATCAATCTGTCGAACCTGCTGTCACGCCCCACCAAAGATGGCGGGCTGGGTGACTACTGCTTCATCGTGTACGCCGATGGTCACATCGCCGACGAACTTCTGGCCGATGCCGTACGGTCGCTGCGCGCCAAGCAGGGCAAGGTCAAGTTCCTCGGTTCGTACCCCGCGTCCGGCGAGCACGCTCACACTGCTCGTGAGCACGCCGATGCCAGATGGCGCGAGGCCGACGACTGGGTCGAATCCCTGCGCCGCCAAATCACCTGACCGTCCGAGTCTTTCCGGCCCTGCAGGCACTCGTTCGGCAGTTGACGCTCGGTAGTCTCGAACCCGGAACGGTGGCAGAGCGGCCAAATGCATCCGCCTTGAAAGCGGAAGGGTGTCAAAGCCCCGGGGGTTCAAATCCCTCCCGTTCCGCCAAGTCTCTGGCGACGCTCAGTAACTGAATGTTGTGGCTCCCTCGTCGCCGATCCAGTCCCACATCGGCACAGTGCCGCCGAGCTTGGCACCATCGATCAGCGTCGCCTCGTCGAGATGCTTGGAGTTGAAGCAGATCGGGCAGACGAGATAGGTGCCGCCTGCAGCGGTG
>JANMQX010000060.1:0-10888 GCA_031370745.1 Ilumatobacteraceae bacterium | reverse complement strand
GCACACGGCACCGTGATCAACTTCGGCAACGTCGTTGGCTACACACCCAACGCCGGGTTCTCCGGCATCGAAACCATCACCTACACCCTGCGCGACACACACGGCCTCACCTCCACCGGCCTGTTGAGGGTGTGGGTGGATACCGGGGTGACGGGTCCGCAGTCGCCGGTGTTGGGAACGGACTATTTGTACGTCTATCAAGGTGCGTCGGTGGCGGTGACCACTGCCGAGTTGTTGTCCAACGATGTCGATCCGCAAGGCCAACCATTGACGGTTGTCGCCGTGTCCGAACCGGGCACCGAAGGGACCCTCACCGGTGATCTGATCGCCGGGTTCGCTTACACCCCGAGCATCAACCCGGCAACGGTCAACACCGACCATCAACTCAACTACCTCGTCATCGACACCGACGGCCACGTCAGCCAATCGGCCGTGCAAATTCGCATCCTCGCCGCAGGCGACCCCAACCAACCACCCGTCGCGCGTGATGACGTGGCTCGAGTCGACGCAGGCGCGCGGGTCGATGCGTTCGTGGTCGGCAACGACTTCGATCCCGACGGCGACCCGTTCAGCATCGTCAAGATCGCCACCCCGGCACACGGCACCGTGATCAACTTCGGCAACGTCGTTGGCTACACACCCAACGCCGGGTTCTCCGGCATCGAAACCATCACCTACACCCTGCGCGACACACACGGCCTCACCTCCACCGGACTCCTCGTCGTCAGCGTCAACGTCACCGGCAACCAGGCGCCCATTGCCAGTTCGGCTCACTACATCGTGCAAGCCGGTGGAACGCTCTCGTTCACGTTGTCGGCTGTCGACCCTGAAGGTCAGCCACTCACGTGGAGCTCTGTCACCCGGCCTCTCGGCCAGTTGACCGGTGCGCTCGCCGGTGCGGCACCGACGCTGACCTACACCGCACCCGCCACCCCGATGACCGACTCGTTCATCTACGAGGTCAGCGACGGCGCACTCACGGCACGAGGAACCATCGTGTTCACGGTGACTCGGGCCAACATCGCTCCCGTCGCCGTCAACGACGTGGCAACGACGACCCAGGAGACCCCCGTCGTCATCGACGTCCTGGCAAATGACACCGATGCCAACGGTGACACGCTTGCCGTCGCGGGGTGGACCAACGGAGCACGCGGTCTGGTGACCTGCACCGCATTGCTGTGCACCTACACGCCGGATCCAGGCTTCTTCGGTACGGACTCCTTCACCTACGCGATCACCGACGGCTTCGGCGGGGCCGCGACGGGCAGGGTGACGGTCACGGTGAATCCATCGCCCATCTCGGCCAGCTTGAACCCGGCGACGCTCACGACCGGACCCGGTGCGACGTCGATCGCCCTCGCCGACATCCCCTACGAGCGAATGCGTACCCTTGCGGTCGACGTCTCCAACTCGCCGTTCGCTCGACGCGCCCCGTTCGCCCGACGCGCCCCATTCGCCCGACGCGCCCCATTCGCCCGACGCGCACCCGTCTCCGAATTCGCTCCGTTCGCGCGACGCGCACCATCCGCGAACAGCACACCGCTGTCGGAGATCCCGGTGAGCTACCCCGGTGGCTGGCCGGCATTGCTGATCGGCACCCCGCTGGCAGGCGAACCAACCCAAAGCATCACACTCGCCCAGTTCCTGTCATTGTACGACCCGCCTGGGCCACCGACCCCGGCCCTGAGCGGCCTCACACTCGACGATATTTCGTTCTTTGACGGAACCCCCTACGCAGACGCCAGCCCAGCGGCCTTTCTCCTCGGTGCCTCCCCGGTAGAAGCTCTTCACTTCGGCCCACAAGCGTGGTGCGCACGACTGGCGGCGGACACAGCGGGCGTTTCGACGTGTGCCCTGCTCGGTGTCGGCCCCGCAACCACGATGCTGGAACTCGACGTCGACGTGGCTGCGGCGAAGGTCCTCGCCCAGCACCCTGATCTGCGCCGCATCCCACTCGCCACCAACATCGCCACCTTCGCCGCCGCTCCCGTGCTCGACGCCAAGCTGAACGAGCTCAACCTGTTCGCCTCCGACATCGGGCAGGTCACCGTGACCTCTGCCATCAATGCTTTTGCGCCAGTGGGCGGTGTGCGTATCGCCGATATCCCTGTCAACGACACAAATCCGAACGACGGGCCCTACGGGCGACGCGATCTCGTCGTGGACTGCACGCTCGGTTTCGACTGTTCGGCCCTCGGAGCGACACTGGGACAGGCCCGCGCCGCCGGCGCGCTTCGTCCTTTGGCCAGGTTGCAAGATGTCGGCCGGGCGTTCGCCGACCACACGGTTGTCGGTGACCCGGCGATCTCGCTCACGCAGATCACAGCAGCGCTTCCGGCGGCGCTCGACCTGAACGACGTGATCGTCGGAACCCTTGACCAGTCCGACTTCCCGTGGGAGGACGTGGATCTGGCCACCGCCGGCCTGCAGGACTTCGCCCGAACAGGGTCGACTCTCGACTGGAACTTGAAGGTTTCGATCTCCAGCGCCCGCGGCGGCCCGGGGCCATTCGCGACAACAGCAACGGTTACCCTCCCACCAGGCTTCCGTTACTTCACCCCGACCCCTGCCCGACCCGCCCCAGCCGCACTCAACAGCTTCGTGCCTGCTGCAGGAGCCGTCACCGGACCAGTCATCACCGACAGCCCGAGCGGCCAGGTGCTCGTGTGGACCATCGCCGGCGTCCAGCCCGACACGGACTACACGTTGTCGTTCCGGACGACGCCTGGGCTGAATCTCGGTCAGGTTACCGCTGCTGCCAAGGTCGAGATCCCCACCGGCGCAGCCACAACAGCAGGGATCGTCGGCGTTGTCGACACGAATGACGCGTCGAGCGTCCCCGCATCAGCGCTTCCCGTGCTCGGAAACGTGCTCTATCTCGGCTACGTGGACCACGCCGATGACGTCGATCTGTACGGCTTCACCTCGACGCCCGCCGCTCAGGTCGGAGTGCGACTCAGTCACCTTGCCGGCGATGGCGATCTCGTGGTCTACGGACCAGCGACCGACCAGCCCAGCAACTCGCCCTCGCCTGTCACCACCCGCACCGCGACCCCTTCTGCACCGCCGCTGGCGGCGGATCCGCTCGACGTGTCGGGGGTCGGCTACTCACCGGAACCCGACACCGACGCGGGAGTGCCAGTCATCGACGGCCGCACGGTGGTCGGACGGTCTGCGGCGCGCAACACAGACCTCGAAGCGGTCGATGCAATCGCTCCCGACCTGCTGCAGGTGAGTTCGTACAACTCAGCGACCTCGAACCTGCCGTACGTACTTCGCGTACGGCAGGTCGACCCGCCGATCACACCCGCGTGCACCGCCTACGCCCGATCTGGTGGTGTCGCCGGCACGATGCCTGATCTCAGTACGCTGCCAGCGGACTTGGCGACGATCATTCTGGTGAATCAAAAGCGCCTGGGCGACACCTTCGGAACGACGGCGGCGCAGGATGTCATGACCAAACTTTCTGCGCTGGCGTCACGTCCCGACGTGAAAGGCGTGGTCGTCCCTGTCGACGGTGACCCAGCGGTCGCCTCCGCATACACAGCGTGGAACGCCAACCCGTGCGCCGCAGTCCGGGTGAACAAAGTGGTCAACGAGATCACCCGGCTCGTCGTGGGAATACGAAACGGCGCATTGCCGGGCACGGTGCCGCATCTGTCTGTTGCCAATGTCGTGATCATCGGTGGCGACGACATGGTGCCGATGGCCCGCCTCGACGACACCACCCGCGTCGGCAACGAGACGGGCTACGCCAGTGAGTTCGATGTCAACGGGCCGTTCTTCGGAGCGCTCGGAACGAGTCATTTCCTCAGCGACGATCCGTATGGCGACCTCGATCCGATCCAGTGGGCGACTCGGCGACTGTATGTGCCCGAACTCGCGCTCGGTCGACTCGTCGAGTCACCTGCGCAGATCATCGCCCAGATCGACGCGTTCACCGCTGCCTCGGGCCGTCTCGACGCCAGTAGCGCATACGCCGCCGGCTACGACTTCATGACGGATGGCGCCAGCATGGTGCGTCAGACGCTCAGTAGTTCACTCGCTTCCGCCAACGGCGCCCCAGTGACCGTGACCGGACCGGTGCACGACAGCACATGGACCGGCGCCGAACTGATCGGCGACATCACGGGTCCGCCGGCTCCGTCCATCGCAGCCGTTTTCGGCCATGCAGATCACACTCAGTTCGAGTCAGCCGGCGGACAAGCCGTCAGCGCGACCGCCCTTGCCGCCGCTCTGCCGAACGGGGCCCGGCTCGTGCTCTCGATGGGTTGCCACTCTGGCCTGGCAGTTTCCGACGCGACTGTCGGCGGAGGACCGGCTTCGATTGACTTGGCATCCACGTTGACCGCCAGAGGAGCCGCGTTCGTCGCCACCACGGGATACGGCTATGGCGACCAGGTCAGCGTGGGCCTCCAGGAGCGGTTGATGACGATCTTCGCCGGACAACTCGACGGTGCCGTGTCATTGGGAGACGCGCTTCGCAACGCCAAGCAGGAGTACTTCGCAAGCCAGGGGCTCTATGGCGCCTACGACGAAAAGGCCCTGTCGAGCACCATCCTGTACGGCCTGCCGATGTTCGCCGTCGGCACGCAGCGACCGGTGCGACCGACACCTCCGAACGCGACGGCGACTTCGGTGCCAGGTACGGCTGGTCTGTCGTCAACCCACTACAACCAGAACTTCAGTTTCACCAACAACGCCAGTGCCATCGGTCGATGGTTCGAAGCGAGCACTGGAACCGGGCCGCAGCTTCCGCAGATCACCGCCAGCCGGCCGGTCGAGCCTCGCGCCGAGCTCGACGTCACGGCGGCAGCACCTGACAACTCGCTGCTTCCCGCCCACGGCGCGATCGTCAGTGGATTGCACACGGGTCAGGTCGTCGCAGACTTCGACGCGGCCTTCAGCCGACCGACGCTCGACAATGCTGCGGGCGAGCCAGAGCCAGTCAACTCGGTCGCCGCATTCCCGACCAGGCTGGCTGGCGTGACGACGCTCAGCGACCAGCAAGGCCTCGTCGGGCCGGATGGCGTGGTGCAGCGACAGAAGCTGGTGCTCATCCCCGGGCAGTTCCTGTCCACAGCTCCCGGCGATCCCAACGGCCGTGGCACCCAGGTGCTCTACGACAACATGTCGGGAGACGTGTATTACTCCGCCTCGACCGATTGGGTTGCACCGAAGATCGGCGACGTCGTTCTGCAACGATCACCCGGAGATACCTTCGCAAATGTGTCGGTCACTGCTGCCGACGCCTCTGGCATCCAGCGCGTGGTCGCCCTCTATCAGGCCGGCGCGGGGCCGTGGCAATCACTCGACCTCGGCGCCAGCGGCGGCTCGTTCGTGGGTTCGTTGGCCGTTCCCGCAGGGATCGCCAATGAGCAGATCCGGGTTGTCGTTCAAGCAGTCGATGGTGCCGGCAATGTTTCGTGGGCCGCGAACAAGGGCCCCGGATTCGCACCTACCCCGCCGCCGCCGCCCGCACCTACCGTCACCTTGTCGCCGGTCACGCCCACGTCGGGATGGTTCGCCACTGCGCCGCAGATATCGGTCAGTGGTTCCGTCGGAGAGACCTTCACTGTGTCCATCGACGGCGGCCCCAATCAGGCGTACTTGGCACCATACGTACCCGGTGGTTTGGGGAATGGCTCCCACGTGATACAAGTAACCGGGTCGAACGGCGGTAGCGCAAATGTCACCGTACGAATCGACGCGACGCCGCCGCAGATCACTGTCACTCTGTCGCCGCAATCGAACGCCGCTGGGTGGCGAAAGAGCTCAGTGACGGCCACGTTCAGCTGCACCGATCCGGTGTCCGGGGTCGCCAGTTGCTCACTCCCGCAATCAACAGGGATCCTGCAGGGCGCGGCGCTGGTGCTTACCGGCTCCGCCACTGATCACGCCGGACTCGTTGCCGCAGTTTCCCAAACCGTGAAGGTCGACCTCACGCCACCTTCGCTTCCAGCTGTCACGCTCGACCCGGCCTCGCGCCCGTTAAATCAAACGACCACGATCACCGCGACCTCGACGGACCAACTGTCCGGGCTCGTGGGCGGGGAATGGTGGATCGGCACGGATCCGGGTCACGGAAACGCAACGCCACTGACGCTTTCCGGGGGCACGTTGTCAGGAATCATCCCCGCAACCCTGGCCGGGGGGTTGTACAACATCTCGGTTCGCGCCTTGGATCTCGCCGGCAACTGGAGCGATGCTGGTACCGCCCCGCTGATCGTGACTGTGCCGAACTCCGCGCCGTCAGCGACCGATCAAAGCGCCAATACGCCCGAAGACACCGCCATTGCCCTCGTGCTGCACGGCACTGATGCCGATCCGTCAAACGTTCTCTCGTTCGTGGTCGTGACGCAACCCACCCATGGCACGTTGACCGGATCGGCCCCCAACGTGATCTACACACCCAACGCCAACTTCAACGGTCCGGACTCGTTCACTTTCAAGATCAACGACGGCACCACAGACTCGAACATCGCAACCGTGTCTCTCAACGTCACGGCAGTCAATGACGCACCCGTCGCGGCACCCGTAACGGTGTCGACGGTGCGAGACACCGCGGTGGGCGTGGTGCTGTCGGCCACCGATGTCGACGGCGACGCGTTGTCGTTCGCCGTTAGGAGTCAGCCGACCAACGGAACCCTGTCGGGCTCAGGTGCCTCGCTCACGTACACGCCGGGCGCCGGGTACGCCGGGACGGACTCGTTCACCTATACCGCCAACGACGGAACCGTGGACTCGAACACTGCCACGGTGTCGATCACCGTTGCCGCTACCAACAGACCACCGGTGGCCAACGGGGGCTCGGTCTCGACACCGGAGGACGTGGCCGTTTCCGTGACTCTTTCGGGCACAGATCCTGACGGCGACGCCTTGTCGTTCGTCGTCACGAGTGCGCCGACGCATGGTGCTCTGACGGGCTCCGGTGCGAACCGCACCTATACGCCCGAGGCGAACTTCAACGGCCAGGACTTGATCACCTTTACGGTCGGCGACGGCATCGCCGTTTCACTACCGGCCACGATCGCGATCACGGTCACGCCCGTCAACGATGCCCCTGTTGCCAACTCCCTCACCGTCTCGGCGGTCACTGCCCAGGCGACGCCGGTGACGCTGTCTGGCAGTGATGTCGACGGCGACGCCCTGACGTTCGCCATCGTGACACCACCCATGCACGGAACATTGACCGGCGCCGCTCCGTCACTCACCTACACAAGTGCAGCGGGCTTCGCAGGAGCCGACTCGTTCACGTACGCGGTCAGCGATGGTCAATTGCAGTCGCAGGTCGGAGTGGTGGCGATCTCCGTCACGGCGCCACCGTCGGCACTCGGGCTCTCGATAGCAGACAACGCATCGAGGACAACGAACACCCGACAGCTTGCCGGGGCGGTGTTGCGGGCGGGCGTCAGCGCCTACATCTTCGCTGACACTGCCCAATTAGCCGGCGTGCGACTAACAAGCTTCGCCCTGGATGGAACAGCGTTCTCGACCGATCGTGCCGCACCTTTCGACTTCGCAGGTACTGCGACGACTCGTCCATGTGGTTTCTGTCTACTCGACGCATACCCGTTCGAATCGAACCTGCTTTCACTCGGGACGCACCACATCACCGTGTCGGCGTTGTTGCTCAACGGGTCGAGAGTCGTGTTCGACGCATCGTTCACAGTGGCTGACACGACGCCTCACAGCATTGCGGTAGCGCCGACATCCAGCCACTTGGCTGCGATCCCTCTCGATGGCGCAACACTCTCGGGCCGACGGTTCATCTTCCTGGCCAGCGCCGACGATCCGATCGCCGGTCTGCGTCGCGTTGTGTTCCAGCTCGACGGCAAGACCCTCGGCACCGACTCCTCGGCGCCGTACGATGCGGTCCGGGGGGGCCGGCGTGTGACGCCCGGTCTCGACACCCGTCGGCTGCGCAACGGCACGCATCGATTGCGGGTGATCGTCGAGCTGCGAGGCGGCGGCCGCATCGTGTACATAGCCAATTTCCGCGTCAACAACTGATGCGCGGCTAGGAACCCGGGGGTGCGGCGACGACGCCGAGCTGACCGAGTTGTCGCAGCGCTTCGGCCACGCGCGTCTCGTCACCATCGACACGGCCGATGCCCATCGACGCAAGGGCTACCTCGTAAGTGAATCCCTCAGCGGTCGCCAGATCTAATGCGTTTTCGAACGACACGCGTGCCTCCGCATCGCGACCATCGAGCAGCATCGAGCGCGCCGTGAGCCGGGCGAGGGTGGCGGGGAGCACCGGCATCCTACCGAGACGGGCAAGCGCTTTGGACGCTTCCGCGGCGACGGCGACGGCAGCGGCAGCGTCGCCAGAAATGACATGGATCTCGACAAGTCGAACGAGGGAGTCAACCGCCATGTCGTCGGCTCCGAGCTCTTTGAACCCTCTGAGTGCCTCGAATTGGAGAGTCAGCGCCTCGGCAGTCCGGCCCTGCCAAGCAGCGATGCGTGCCAGTCCGCTCATCGTGATCAGCGTGCCGAGTGGGTAGTTGGCCGCGAGCGTCACACGTTGTGCCCGTGCCAGCAACGCACTCGCGTCGTCGAGGCGGAACTGCAATGTGAGAATTTCCGCAAGGTTGTTGTCCGCGAGAGCCGCGCCCAGTACGTCTCCCGCTCGTTCGTAGCGTTCCGAACTACGTCTGAAATCAGCAACGGCGTCGAGCGCTCTGCATTCGCCCCAGGCGCTTACGCCACGGTTCAGAAAAAGGTTCGCTAGCCCGATTGAATCGTCCAGCTCCACGAGTAGCGCCAAGGCTGCGCTCTCGTGCTCGGCACGTTCGGCCAGACCAAGGCATGTACAGCACCATTCGGCGAGAAGATGTGCTTGCGCGAGCAACCGATGGTCGTCACTGTGCTGAAAGTCGCGAAGCAACGTGCGGCACGATTCGAGACACTCGTTCCATTGGCCCTGGAAATTTCGGATGGTCGCACGCGCCAACCGGAGGTGGGCAGAGATGTCGGAGTCAGGACCTGACCGCAAGGCACGCGAAGTCGTCACCAGCGCGGAGCGGTACCGACCGAGTTTCTCCAGCATGCGTGTCCGATCAACGGCGATCAGCCCACGCTCGCGCGGATCGGCGCTTCGTGATGCCTGGGCCAAGGCCTCCAGGGCAGCGTCCGGGTGCCCGGCGCGCTCGGCCGCGTAGGCCAGGCGGCGTTGCGAGGCGGAGCAGTCCGCGGGCGCGGCGCCGACCTGGCGCTGGGCGCCGATCACGTCACGCAGCAGCGATTCGGCGATCTCCATCGCACCCTTGGTCATCGCAGCTTCGGCCGCTTCTCGATTCCACCTGATGATGCGATCTGGCATCGCCGACCCGCTGGCGTGAAACGCCAGCGCGGCGACAGGGTCGGCCAGTGGTACCGAATCGCCCCACGTTTCGATGATGTCGCCGGCGCGCCGGTGCAACTCGCGCCTGCGGCGTACCGATAGACCCTCGTATGCCGCAACGCGAACAAGGTCATGGCGGAATCGCGCACTGTCATCGCCGAGTATCACGAGGTCCCCGAGTTCTCGGTGCCAGGTCTCGGCGTCGACGAGATCTGCCCTGCCGAGCACTCTGCTTGCCAGCGCTCGGTTCATGGTCGAGCCGAGGACGGAGGCATCACGGATGAGTTCGCGGCCGGCGATCGGGAGTTGATCGATGCGCGCTGCAAGCACACGTTCGACTGTCTCGGGAAACGCCACATCAGAGCGGATCGTGGAGCCGGCAACCGATCGGGCCAGTTCTATGAGGTAGAGCGGGTTGCCCTCCGCCGAATCCCTCAGTCGTGCCAAGGTCGCGTCACTCGCGGCACTGGCGGGAAGCTCGCGGAGCAGCAACTGATCGGCGAACTCACCCGCGATAGCAGTGAGTTCGATCGTCGTCACCGGCGAGGGAGACCACCCTTCGGGGCGACGAGTAAGTACGAGTGACAGCTCGTGCATCGACATCGCGCAGATCACCTCGAGCAGAGCACGCGACGATTCGTCGATCCAGTGCACGTCTTCGAAGACAACGACCGACTCGGGCCCGGTGACGGCCACCACGAGTTCGGCCACAGCGCTGCGTAGACGATCCGCCCGAAACTCTGGGTCCAACGCTTCGACCTCATCAGTCGCCGCCACGTCGGCGCCGACCACCGTCGCGAGGAGCGGTAGCCACGGCACAAGATGCGGCGCCATTCGTTCCACGAGCGCTCGGAGGCTGGAGGCAACCGACGACACGTCGGCGCGCGAAGCGATGTGCGCAACGCTGCGAATCAGCCGACGGAAGGGCAGGTACGGCGAGCCGATCTCGTGTGGCTCGGCACGCATCACAAACCAGCGGCGATCGGTTCGAACCCGACGAGCCTCCTGCCACAGCCTGCTCTTGCCGACGCCGGCTTCGCCGACGAGCTCGACGACACCTCCCGACTCGATCTCCCGCAGCAGGGCAGCCAGTTCCCCGTCTCGTCCAACCATCGGGGCGAGCGGGCCGTCATCGTCCGCGCCGCCGACCAGATCGATTTCCGCAACCCGATCGACCACGAATGCGCGAACCGGTGCCCGTTTGCCTTTCACCGTGAACGGTTCGAGCGAGGTCCATTCGAAACGGGCGGGGCACGTGTCAAAGAGCCGCTCGCCGGCGACGATCTGGCCCGGCGCGGCCTTGGCCATGAGCCGGGCGGCGAGATTGGTGGCGTCGCCCATCACGATGTACGTACATCGCTGCGGGTGGCCCATATCACCGACGAAGACCACACCGAGGTTGGCGCCGATTCGCAGCGGCCTGGGCGTCTCGTCGGCGATGCGACGTAGCACCCGCAACAGGCGTTCGCCGTCGCGCTCGGTCGCTGTCGGCGCGCCGGCGATCAGCGTCCAGCGGATCGAGTTGGCTTCTGCTTGGGT
>JANMQX010000056.1:0-3208 GCA_031370745.1 Ilumatobacteraceae bacterium | reverse complement strand
CGGTCGAGTTGGCGCGATAGCCAACGATGTTCGCCACCCCCGGCAGACAGGACGCCGACGTGCATGTTCTGCGGATAGGTCTTGGAATCGTCGGCGCCGACGAGGGCGATGTTGGAACCATCCGGCGACACCGCGGGCGCACCGTAGGAGCCATCGAACTTCGTCAGAGCATCGATCGTGCCGTCGAGCGACAGGGAATACAGAGCGATCCCGTAGTCGAGGTCCCAGGTGTCGTGGCGTTGCGCACTGAGGACGAGGCCGCCGGAATCGGGCTTCCAGGCAATCGAACTGTGCTGGAACTCGCCGGGCGTCAGGTTGCGCGGCGTGCCGATGCCATCAGCGGCGACCACGTAGACGTGTTTGGGACGATCGCAGATCCAACCCTCGTTGTCGAGCTTGCTGAAGAACCGTTCGATCTTGCGGGGTGACTGCCAGCTGTCGTCCTCGGCGTCGTAGCGCTCGTCGGCCGTTCGGCTGGTGAAGGCAACCCATCGACCGTCCGGGCTCCACGTGACCTCGCCGATACCTTCTTTCATCGTCGCGATCGTGCGCGTCTCACCAGCCATGTCGACCGGTAGCACGTGCAGCGTGCTCTCGCCCTTGTTCGGACTTCGCTTCGATGCGAACGCGAGTGATCGCCCGTCCGGGCTCCACGCTGGACTGGCGTCATAGTCGCCGTTGGTGACGGCTCGGGGAGCAGTCGATCCATCAGCGGCCGCCAACCACACCTGCGTGAAGTTCTTGTTCTTCGCCATGTCGACGCGGCTGACCACAAACGCAACTGTCGAACCATCCGGCGACACGGCCGGCCCTTTGGCCTGAACGATGTTGCCGATGATCCGCTCGGCGATGATGGCGTGCTCGCTCAGGTCCTTCTCAGCGCTACTCATGATGCCGACCGTAGCGCCGATGTGACACCATCCGAGGATGGAAACCAACGAGCTCTTGCTCGCGCTCGAGCGCGATTCGGCTGCCTTCGTGGATGCCTGCGAGGTGGCCGGGCTCACCGGCGCAGTGTCTTCGTGCCCTGGTTGGACCGTCGCCGACCTGCTCTGGCACCTCACCGAGGTACACGATTTCTGGAGGACCGTCGTCACTGAGCAGCGCACCGGTTCGGAGGGTTACGAGGGGCCGCAGCGCCCGGTCGACGAGGGCCTCGCGGGGATGTATCGACGGGGACGGATCGATCTGCTGAAGACGATGGCGGAGGTTGACCCGGCGATGTCGATCTGGACGTGGTCGAACGACAAGACCGCCGGCTTCGTGATTCGTCGGATCACTCAGGAGACCGCAGTGCATCTGTGGGACGCGACCGAGGCGGCAGGCATGGTCAATCCGATCGAGCCGATGCTCGCGAGCGACGGCATCGACGAATTCCTGACCCACTTCACGAGCGATGTCGCCGAGGGCGCTGCCCCGGTAGCAGGTTCGGTGCACCTGCATTGCGGCGACGTTGCGGGGGAGTGGACGGTGCAGGAAACTGACGATGGCTTCGCAGTTGTGCGCGAGCACTCCAAGGGCGACTGCGCTATCCGTGGCGCCGCCAGTGACATTCTTCTGGCACTGTGGCGGCGCCAGCCCCTCTCAGCCTGCGACGTTGTCGGCGACACCGATGTCGCGGCCCGATTCATCGCCCATACGAATCTCAACTGAAGTGCTTCAACAGGGGACGAGCAGAGCCTCGATCGAGTCGGCCGGCATCGGTCGGGCGAACAGGTACCCCTGGGCGTAGTCACAGCCGACCGCAAGGGTCTCTTCTCGCTGCATCTCGGTTTCCACGCCCTCTGCTATAACCGAGATGCCAAGTGCGTGGGCAATGTCGGCAATGCCGGCGACGACGATTCGGCCCGGCGCCTGGTTGAGTTCGGCGATGAGGCTTTGGTCGATCTTGACGATTTGGATCGGGAGCTTGCTGAGGTAGCTGAGCGACGAGTATCCGGTGCCGAAGTCGTCGAGCGCCAGCCGAACTCCGAGCCGGTTGAGCGAAACGAGCACGGCCATGATGCGGGCACTGTGCTCGATGACGATGCTCTCGGTCAGTTCGAGGATCATTGACGCCGGGTTCATCTTCGTGCGATCAAGGATGTCGGCGACAGACCTGCAGTATCCAGAGGTCAACAACTGACGGACCGAGACGTTCACTGCCAGATCCAGTCTCTGGTCGGGATGACACTCGGCCCATCGCGCGTGATCGTTGCAGGCGCGTTCGAGGACCCATGCTCCGATGTCGACAATCAACACGCTGCGCTCGGCGAGTCGCACCATCACAATCGGAGGGATCGGTCCTCGTTCGGGATGCGTCCATCGCAGGAGCGCTTCGACACCCACGATCGTCTGGTCTGCTGTGTGCACGATGGGCTGGTAGGCGACGTCCAACTCCTCCGCAGCGAGGGCGGCACGCAGGTCGGCTTGCAAAGTTTCGTCATCGGTTGGCGGCTGGATGATGCCAATGTCGATGATCTTTGGTCCCCCGCCCGCTTGTCGCTTCGCCCTGTACATCGCCTTGTCGGCTCGGACGAGCAGATCCGCAGTGATGTCCTCACCTGGTCCGACAAAGGCCGACCCGACGCTCGCTCGAACGGTGACATCCACGCCGCCCAGACGAAAGGGCGTCATGAATGTCTGGTCGATGCGCTCCGCGAGCACCGCCACATCCGCCGCGCCGTGCACTTCCTCGCACAGGAAGACGAACTCATCGCCGGAGAATCGAGACAGCGTGTCACTGGCCCGGATCAGTCCAGTGAGACGTCGCGACACCGCGATGAGCAACTGGTCGCCGACATCGTGGCCATAGGCGTCGTTGATGTCTTGGAAACGATCGAGATCGAGGAAGAGTATTGCCGTAGATGTATGCGTACGTTTCGCCCGGCTCGCGGCGTGCCCCATACGTTCCTGCAGCAGTAGTCGGTTCGGAAGGCCCGTCAGCACGTCATGCATCGCGTTGTGCTGGAACTGCTCGGAGGTTGCCAGTGCGTCCTCGCGGGACTTGGCGTTCAACAGGTAGGCGGCGGCGACGTCAGCGAGTGTCTGCGCCGTTTCCATGTCCTCAGGGTCGAGGTCGCCTGGCTGGGCACGGTAGAGATCCAGCGCACCGAACCGTTGATCTCCGTGCATCAATGGGAACGTGAACACGGCCCCCAAGCCGGCGGCGGAGGCGGCTGATGCGAAGCTCGGGAATTGCGTGTCGGTGTCAATATTGGGAACCGAG
>JANMQX010000375.1:0-11875 GCA_031370745.1 Ilumatobacteraceae bacterium | reverse complement strand
GTGCGTGCGGATGTTGTTCTTCTCCTTCGGCCGCACGGCGTTGACGACCATCTCGTCCTCACGCGCGCACTCGCCGACGACCATGCCCTCGTACAGCTGCTCGCCGGGTGCCACGAAGAACTGCCCGCTGAGCTGCAGCTTGTCGAGTGCGTAGCCGGTGGTTTGACCGACGCGATCCGAGACCATTGCCCCGCCGCGCGATTCGGGCATGTCGCCCGCCCATGGCATCCAACCCATGTGGTGCTGATGCAACAAGGCAGTGCCACGCGTGGTTGTCATCAACAGCGAACGGAACCCGATCAGGCCACGGCTCGGGCATTCGAAGGTGACGATCGTGCGACCGGCGTCGCCGGTGCGCAGGTCGGTGATGCGCCCCTTGCGCGGCGCGAGCTCTTGGGTGACGGTGCCGACGTGCTCGTCGGGCACGTCGCAGACACCGCGCTCTTGCGGCTCGAATCGCTTGCCGTTGACTTCCTTCGTGATGACTTCGGGTCGGCTGACCTGCAGCTCGTAGCCCTCGCGGCGCATCGACTCGATCAACACGGCCAGCTGCAGTTCGCCGCGGCCGGCGACCTCGATGACATCGGGCGAGCCGGTCTCGAACAGCTTGATCGACACATTGCCCAGCAGCTCTTTGTTGAGTCGATCGACGAGGTGACGACTGGTGACGTACTTGCCGTCACGACCTGCGAATGGCGAGGTGTTGACACCGAACGTCATGCGCAGCACGGGCTCGTCGACCGTCAGCCGGGTGAGGGCGATGGGTGACTCGGACGAGGCGATGGTGTCGCCGATCTCGACTTCGGGGAAGCCGGCCACGACGAACAAGTCTCCCGCCGACAGCTCGTCGACTTCGTTGCGGCTGACGCCTTCGAAGGCCATGAGTTGGGTGAGGCGCCGCTTCAGTGGGGGCTGGCCTTCGGAGAACTCCTCCTCGAGAAGGGCCACCGTCTCGCCACGCCGCATCACACCGTTGACGACGCGACCGATCGCCAGGCGCCCAAGATAGTCACTGGCATCCAGCGTGGTGACCATCGCCTGCAGGGGGGCGCCAGGATCGCCGGACGGGGCGGGAATGGCCTCGATGATGGTGTCGAGCAATGGTGCCAGATCGGCGTCCTCGCCCGGCATGCCGATTCCGCGCATGGCTTTGCCCTCTCGGGCGACCGCCGAGATGATCTCGAAGTCGATGTGGTGATCACCGGCGTCGAGGTCGATGAACAACTGATAGATCTCGTCGAGCACTTCGTCAGCGCGGGCGTCACCACGATCGACCTTGTTGATGATGACGATCGCCGGTAGGTCCAGGGCGAGCGCTTTTTGCAGCACGTAGCGCGTTTGTGGCAGCGGTCCTTCGGCGGCGTCGACCAGCAACAGCACACCATCGACCATGGTCAGGGCACGCTCGACCTCGCCACCGAAGTCGGCGTGACCCGGCGTGTCGACCAAGTTGATCTTGACGCCCTTCCAGGTGATCGATGCGGCCTTGGCCAAGATGGTGATGCCGCGCTCGCGCTCCTGGTCGTTGGAGTCCATGACACGATCGACCACCGCCTGGTGGGCCGCAAAGGTGCCGGTAGCGCGCAGCAGCGCATCAACAAGAGTGGTTTTGCCGTGATCGACATGAGCGACCAGAGCAACGTTACGAAGAGAAGTAGACATGACCATTCAGGGGGGTGGTGAGGCGGACAATGCCAGCTGCCTGAGGTTCAGTCTTCGGACTCGTCTTCTTCATCGTCATCAAACGTGACGCCGTACTTCTCCGCAAGCGCGGCGTATTCGTCGTCTTGTGTTGGCTGATGATGATCGTTGCTCCCGAATCCCAGATCAAACGCACTGGGACCAGCTTGCTTCAGCTTTCGCGCTTCTTCGAAGCGGCGATGACGACCCTTCTTCACGGTAGGGCTCCCGAACCTAGAGAGTTGACATTGGATGCCACTCTATCCGGTCGGCACCCCAACATGCGGCATCCGCCCAGGTAGCGGGTGTCACTCCGGTCTCACTGTGTGACACGATGACCCCAATGGGTCGGATTGTGACGCTCTTGAACCAAAAAGGCGGTGTCGGCAAGACGACAGCGACACTCGGGCTGGCTTCTGCTGCAGCTCACACCGGCCACAGAGTGCTGGTCGTCGACCTCGATCCGCAGGGATCGAGCACCTGGGTCCTCGGCCACGACCCAATGGCTGATCAGCCCTCCGTCGCAGACATCCTGGGCCCGGATCGCGGTCCGGTGAACATCTTGATGTCGCACTGGGGCCTGGAGGTCGACCTCATTGCGGCCTCCCCGAGACTGCAGGATCACGAGGCCGGCAAACCGAAAAGGCTGCGTCGGGCGCTTCGACAGGTCGCCGACGATTACGACGCGGTGCTCATCGACTGCCCTCCCTCGCTCGGCAACCTGACGATGAGCGGCCTCATCGCCGCCAACCAGGCGTTGATCGTCGTCGAGCCCGCAGCGCTCGGTTTGCGCGGCATCGGGGCAGTCGCAGACGCGATCGACGAGGTGTGGAACACCCACAACACCGATCTCGAGTTGGCTGGCGTGATCGTCAACAAGGTGCCCGCAATCAGCGGTGAGGCCGAGCGACGTTACGACGAACTGGCCCGGATCGTGGGGCGCACGACCATCTGGCAACCTTCTGTGCCACAACGGGTGATCGTCAACCAGGCGATCGGCGAGCGCCGATCGATCCACTCGTTCGGCGCCCGGGCAGCCGATGTCAGCGCCGCGTTCGATCGGCTGTGGTCGAAGGTGCTCGAGCTGGGGCCGAACTAACTGAGCTCGCCGACCGGAACCACGTCGATCAACCGCAGGCCGCCGTGACCATCGAACGTCAGCCCGGCCTTGCCTTGCACGAGTCGCTGAATTCCGTCACCAACCAGTGCGGCACGCCAGCCTTGCAGCAGTCGCGCACCGGTATCACCGCGCAACAGTGCGACGAGATCGGCCCTGGTGGCCAGCAGCGCGGTATCAACGCGCTGCTTGCGGGCCAGATCAGCCATCCACGCCGACACCAGGGCGACCGCCGGGCGCAACTGACGATCGAGCTCCTCACCGTCGGGCGCTGGCAGGTCGATGTCGTTGCGCTGGCCGTCGGCGACGGCATCGAGGATCTCCTTGCCCAGGTTCCCCTTGCTGTGCCGTTCCTCGACGCCTCGCGCCTGCACCAGGTCGTGGGTCGTCGTCGGCTGTCGCTGGGCGATGCCCAGCACTGCCAGATCAGGAAGGATCTGGCGCACCGGCACGTCGGCCGCCATTGCCCGACGTTCGCGCCATTCGCAGACCGCCCTGGCGACGCCGCGAGCCCGCGGCTTGAGCATGCGCACATCCTTGATCCGCAGCCACGCCAGGCTGGGGTCGGTTCCCGATGCCGGCCGTTGCCGCAACTCTTCGCACGCTTCGGCGACCCACTCGGTACGCCCCAGCTCGACGAGCTGCTTGTCGAGTTGATCCTGCAGGGCGAGCAGATGATCGACGTCGGCAGCCGCATATGCCAGCTGCTCGGTGGTCAGCGGACGGCGCAGCCAGTCGGTGAGCCGATCACCTTTTGCGGCCGACACCTTCAGCTCGGCCATCAACAACGACACGAGCGACGGGGTGCTGTAGCCGAGAAAGCCGGAGGCGAGCTGGGTGTCGTACATGTGTGCCGGCACTGCGCCGCAGGCGTGGGTGAGCACGTCGAGGTCTTGCTGGGCGGCGTGCAGAACCGCAATGGCGTCGCTGGCGAACAAGCGCCGCAGCGCCGCCAGGTCGACCGCCAACGGGTCGACCAACGTCGTTTCCGAGTCCACTGCGAACTGCATCAGGGCCAACTTCGGAAAGTAGGTGCGCTCGCGATGGAACTCGGTATCGAGCGCGTATCGGGGCTCGACTACGAGCCGATCGATCAGCGCCTCGAACTCGGACTGTGAATCGACCCAGCGATACGTCACGCAGGTTGGTCCCCGGCCACCGTCGTGCGACCGCTGATGATCCACGCCATCGTCCCGCCCTCGATGTTGATGGCCTCGATCCCCTGATCTTCCAGGTACTCGCACGCACGGTAGCTGCGCGAACCGCTCCTGCAGATCACGTAGGTCGGAACATCCGAGGCAAAAAGCTCAAGCGTGTCAGGCACGGCCGCAAGGGGGACGAGAACCGCGCCTGGCACGTGACCAGCTTCGTACTCGTTGGGCTGACGGACATCGATCAGCACGGCGCCGGCTTGCAGCGCCGATTCGAGCTCGTCGACCGACACTTCGGAAATGGTCATGATCGTGCAGATTAGAGGTTTCCCAAGTCTCCCGGCGTGTTGACGTTGTGCAGGTCGGCCGCGGCGAGTGTCACCCAGGCGACATCGAGCCCGTCGATTGCCCGGTGCATCGCCCGCTCACCCGCTTGAAATCGGGCACGCAACACCGGGGCGGCACGATCCGACCACACCGCGCACAACGGCTCGGGCCGATCGCTGAACGCGATCGCGGCGTCGTGGTCGCCGAGCGCGTCGAGCAGGTAGGTCACGGCCGCAGCGCTGAGACCAGGCAGATCGCAGGCCATGACGGCGGCGGGCGCCTGCACCGCGAGCGCCGTGAGGATCCCTCCTAGCGGACCATCACCCGGGTACCGGTCGACGACGCATTCAAGCCCAAGACGAGCAAGTTCGGCCGGGTCGCCACCGATCGCCGAGACTGGTGAACACCCAGCGCCGACCAGCGCATCTGCGACGCGGCGAGCCATTGGTACACCAGCGACCGGGATCGACGCCTTGTCGATGCCCATTCGGCTGCTCGCTCCCCCGCACAGCACAGCGCCGAACACACCAGTCATCGTGTCGCAGTCATCGCACGCTGCTCACCCGTCGGCAGGAATGCCGTGTGGATCGAGCTGCTGCATGAACAGAGCGGTCCGCTCCGCCTCGTCGCGCTCTCCGATGGCGGCCGCCATCTGCTGCAACCCACGCAGGCAGCGCAGGAAGCCTCGGTTGGTCTCGTCTGCCCAACGGACGTAGCCAGAGCCGCGCCAGCCGTTGGCGCGCAGCGCATCGAGGCCGCGGTGATAGCCGACCCGAAATGCGGCGTATCGCTCGATCGGGTCGCGGCCGAGACCGGCCAACATGGCCCAGGCGGTCATCGATCTCGGGTTGGCAGCGACCACCCGAGCGACCATGTCGCGTTGTTCGTGCTCGGGTGCCGCAAGAGCCTCGCGAAGCGCCTGCTCCACGGAGGCGGCCTCCGGCGGAAGCACCGTGCGCGGCGGTCCGGAAGGGTGCATCGAGATGGAGTGCTCACTCACGCGCCCACCCTACGGCGTATGGTTCGGATATGACGGCACTGACCCTGGAGTCGGCGAAGACCATCGCCATAGCTGTGGCTGTCGGCCTCGTCGCGCTGATGTTGGTCATGGCAGTCGTGGTCAAGAACATCACCGCCAAGCTGATCAGCGTGGTGATCATCGGTGGGCTCGCATTCGGTGTCTGGACGCAGCGATCATCGCTTCAGAACTGCGCCGACAAGGTCCGCGGACGCATCGCCGTGGGCGACACGAGCGATGTCACGTGCTCGTTCCTGGGATCCGACATCACGATCGCCGCACCGTAGACCGTCTATCGCGACCACGGGGGGCCGACGGTTCGCACGAGTGGGTCGACCACCATCGATCTGAACAGGTCAGGGTGACTCAGGGGCGCGTCGTGACGGCAGCCGGGCAACTCGACGACAGGACAGTGCAACCATTCCCCTGCATGGCGCATCCCATCGCGATGGTGCGGCGCACCAAGGCTCCCGAACGCCGTGATGACGGGCACGGTGATGTGCTCCGCAACCCACGGTCGATTGCGCCGCAAGTCGGCCAACTCCTCCACCATTGCCAGACCCTCGTCGCGACGGGCCTGCTTGCTCCGTTCCGGTAGCGCCTCCCAACGCTGATCGCCGAGGATGCGGCGCATGAAGTGCTCGGCTGACTGTTGCGGTTTACCGGCCTCGGCCACGGCGATCGAACCCGCCGTGGTACCCGGCCACCACGGTTCCCACGACAACGGGGTCTCGTACACAGCCACACCCGCAACGAGGTCCGGTTGATGATCTGCAGTCGTCAGCGCAACGTTGCCGCCATAGCTGTGGCCGATCAAGACCGCCTTGCGACCGGCCAGCAGTTCTACAAGGTCGTCCACCTGCGCGTCCATCGCGAATGGACCGGAATGCGGGTACGAACGACCGTAACCCCTTCGGTCATAGCGCAGCACGCGGAAGTCGTCGTCGAGACGGCGGCTGAGCTTCAACATTCCCGCAGACCGATCCATGGACCCGTGAATGAGGGCAACGAGAGGATGGCTGGGATCGCCGGCTTCTTCGGCCCACAACGCGGTCACGAAACGCGCACGATCCGCAATACGTCCGTCGAGGCACCGCTGGCCCGATCGGGCGCGCCCGCCAGGACCAGCACCGTCTGGCCAATGCTGACCAAGCCGTGTCGGACGGCCGACTCGACGGCGTGCCAGACAAGTTCGTCCGTGGTCGCGTACGTCTCGACCTGGAGTGACTCGACTCCCCACGACAACGCCAGTGATCTCACCGTTGCGAGATCCGGCGACAGGCCGATCAGCCGCGCCCTCGGGCGGAACCTGGCCATCGCCAGAGCGGTTCTGCCCGACCGCGTGCAACACAGGATTGCGTCGGCGCCGGCATCGGTTGCTGCGAGCCCGGCGGCGTGAGTGATGGCCATCGTGATGCGATCGGGCCCGTCGGGAAAGCTCGTGCGCTGCAGCCGGCCGAGGTGATCTGCCCAGTGTGCGTAATTCGCATCTCGTTCCGCCCGCTCGGCCACGCGGGCCATGGTGCTGACAACGTTGACCGGATCCACACCGATTGCCGTCTCTGCTGACAGCATCAAGGCATCGGTTCCGTCAAAGACTGCATTGGCCACGTCACTGACCTCGGCGCGTGTCGGTGACGGGGCTGTGATCATGCTCTCCATCATTTGTGTCGCCGTGATCACCGGAACACCCGCCTCGACGCAGACCCGCACAATTCGTTTTTGCATGTGCGGCACATCTTCCAACGGACACTCGATGCCGAGGTCTCCACGAGCGACCATCACTGCGTCGGAGGCGGCAATGATCTCGTCGAGGTGCTCGATCGCCGCGAGTGTCTCGATCTTGGCAACCAATCGAGTGGTCACGGGGGCGACGGAGGCGCGCACCGTGTCCAGGTCGGCAGCTCTCCGCACGAACGAGACAGCGAGGAAGTCGGCACCCTGCGCGACCATGGCAGCAGCGAGCACCAAATCCTCGGCTGTTGGTGTCTGGAATCGCAGCCGTTCCGATGGAAGGTGAACGCCCGGCCTGCCCTGCGCGTGACCGCCACTACGCACCAGGCACTCGACGCCCTCGGCTGTGATCTGCTCGACGCCGAGGGTGATCGCGCCGTCGCCGATCACGACCCGGTCGCCACAGTGAAGATCCTCCCGCAACGTCGCGTAGTCGACGCCGATCACGTCGCAGGAACTGACGTCGAGGTTCGTGACCATACGGACCATCGATCCCGCATCGAGCTCGAGACCACCGTCGGGGAAGGCAGCTGCTCGCACCTTCGGACCTGGCAGATCCGCGAGCACGGCAACGACCGACCCGGTACGTGCCGCCGCCTCGCGCACAGCCTGAAGCCGGGTGACGTGTTCGTCGAGGTGACCGTGGCTGAGGTTGAGACGCACGACGTCGACGCCCGCCAACAGCATTGCGTCGAGCACGTCAACAGGGTCACTTGCCGGACCGAGCGTGGCCACGATCTTCGTCCTTGCGTTCATACGTGATTATCTAGTGGTCCATGGAGTTGTTGCTGGTGCGCCACGCCTTGCCCGTTCGTCGCGAGTTGGTGGACGGCCCGGCCGACCCCGAATTGTCCGTCGATGGTCGAGCCCAGGCAGAGCTGCTGGCGTCGTACCTGTCGTCGGAGCATCTCGACGCAATCTACGCCAGTCCGTTGCGGCGCGCCTACGAAACGGCAGAGTCCGTAGCGAAGCATCACAACCTCGACGTGCGGGTCTCGGACGGCATTGCGGAGTTCGATCGTCTGTCGCCCGACTACATCCCAGCCGAAGAGTTGAAGGCTGCAAACGATCCGCGGTATCACGCGATCATCGGTGGCGAGTGGAGCACCGACGACGAGTCAGCCGGCGAATTCCGATCGCGGGTCGTGGGCACGATCGAGGAGCTGATCGAGGCACACCCGGGACAACGGATCGTCGTCGTCTGCCATGGTGGCGTGATCAACAGCTACATGTGTCACGTTCTCGGCTTGAGCCACCCGAAAGGGTTCTTCTACCCCAACTACACCAGCATCAACCGCGTCGCCGCGGCACGTGGGGGCATTCGCTCGGTGGTCACGATCAACGAAACATCTCACCTGCGCGGCACGGGGTTGCCGATGGGCCTCTTTCAGGGAACGTGATGCCGCAACTCGACGACCTCATCGAATTTCTGGCCGCTTCACCGTCGCCATGGCATGTAGTTCAGACCGCCGTCGAGCGCCTGACCACAGAAGGCTTCGAGGCAGCCGATCTGGGCTCGATGTGGAGCGACGTGCCGGCTCGTGGTTATGTCACCCGAGGTGCGGCGCTGGTCGCATGGAATCGCTCGTCGTCGGCGGGCCCCACCTCACCACTCCGCCTGGTTGGTGCGCACACCGATTCACCCGGACTGCGTATCAAACCGCGTCCCGACACGGGTGGCGTCGGATGGAGGCAGTTGGGCGTCGAGGTCTACGGCGGTGCGTTGCTCAACTCGTGGCTCGACCGTGATCTGGGGATCGCCGGTCGAGTCGCGCTGAGCGACGGCTCGACCGTCGATGTCGTTGTCGACGAGGCAATCTGCCGCGTTCCGCAGCTGGCGATACACCTCGACCGTGACGTCAACGAACGAGGCCTCATGCTCGACAAGCAGCAACACCTCACGCCAGTGTGGGGCTCAGGCGCGCCTCACGCCGGAGAGTTCGTCACGTGGCTTGCCGGCCGTCTGCCCGGCACCGTGGCGGCCACCGAGGTTGCCGCGTGGGACTTGTGCCTGTTCGATCGCACGCCCCCAACCGTCCTCGGCGCCGATGAGTCGCTGTTGGCTGCGGGGCGACTCGACAACCAGCTCTCGTGCTGGGCCGCCGTCGACGCGATTTGCGCCGCACACGACCCTCAGGACTCGACTGCGGTCATCGCCCTGTTCGATCACGAGGAGGTGGGGTCCGAGAGCACCACAGGAGCCGCAGGGCCGCTGCTCGAGCATGTGCTCGAGCGGCTGTCGCTCGCGCGTGGCGCAACTCGCGCCGACTTCTTGACGCAGCTGGCGAGCAGTAGCTGTGTATCGGCAGACAATGCCCATGCCGTTCATCCGAACTATCGCGAGCGTCACGATCCCGAACACCAGCCGATCGTCAATTGCGGCCCGGCCATCAAGCTCAACAGCAATCAGCGCTACGCAACGTCGGCCCGTTCGGCAGCGATGCTGCAGCGCGTGTTCGACAAGGCCGGCGTCCCGTCGCAGGTCTTCGTCAGCCGCAATAGCATTCCGTGCGGCACGACGATCGGACCGATCACCGCCACCCGCCTCGGCATCGAAACAGTCGACGTTGGCGTACCGCAACTGTCGATGCATTCGGCACGCGAGCTCTGTGGAGTCGAAGATCCGATCTCGCTCGCGCTCGGTCTGCGGTACTACTTCGAAACAGGGTGACTACAGGACGCGGGCCTGGGCAGTGTCGAACAGGCGTTGCAGTTCTGCATGGAGGTCGACGGTCAGCTGACGCGCCGCGTCGCGCTGATCCTTCGGGCTCGTCGCATCGGTCGAGGCCTGAATGGGCTTGCCCACCACGACGTGCAACTTGTGTGGGCGAATGAACTTTGCACCCTTTGGCATCGCTCGCTCGGAGCCACCTATCCCAACCGGAATGATGGGCACGCCGGCCTTGACAGCGATGTAGGTTGCGCCGTCGAACAGGGGCTGCACGAGCGGCCCGAGTTTGCGCTCGCCCTCAGGGAACAGCACCAACGGCTCACCATCTTGCAAGACGGCGATCGATCTCTTCAGAGCTTCTCGATCAGCGGTTCCTCGGCTGACGGGGAAACCGCCGAGCGCCGTCAGCAACCTGCCGAACGCGTCGTGCTTCCAGTACTTGTCGGCGCCCATGAAGCGCATGCGGCGCCGCGTGACGCCTGATGCGATCGGCGTGTCGAGGATGCTGCGATGGGTGGGCGCCAGAATGAAGATGCCCTCCGCAGGCACGTTCTCACGACCCTCCACGGTCATGCGGCACCACACACGGCAGAACGTCGTGACGATGAATCGAACGATCTGATACGCGATTCGATCGACCAGCTTGTTGCCCACGAGCTTCGTCGAGATCTTCGTCATTCATGCTCCAGGAGTTGTTCGATCTGCTCGAGTACCTCGTCGATGCTGAGCCCTGTTGTATCTACCACGATCGACCCATCGGCCTCGACCAATGGGCCGTCGACGCGCGACCTGTCGTACTGATCACGACGTTCGATCGCCTCGGTCATCTCGTCGACATCGCCTCCGGCTTCGGCGACGCGGCGTTCAGCGCGCACCCGTGGCGCAGCGGTGAGGTAGAGCTTCAGCTCGGCGTCGGGAAACACCACGGACCCGATATCCCGACCCTCGAGCACTCCCCCGTCGCGCTCGATTGCCCAGTTGCGCTGACGACGCACGAGTTCGGCGCGCACCGCGCTGTTGGCTGCGACTGCGCTGACGGCAGTGGTCACCTCACGACTGCGGATGTCGTCGGTCGCATCGGTTCCATCGACGAGCACGCCGTGTTCACCGACCTCGAGGGCGAGCCCCTCAGCAAGCGCTGCGACCTGCTCGACCTCCGCAAGGTCGATGCCCCTGCGCATCGCAGCGAGTGTGACGGCGCGGTACATCGCGCCGGTATCGAGGTATTCCAAACCGAGGCGGTTTGCCAGCGCACGCGCAACCGTGCTCTTGCCGGCTCCTGCCGGCCCATCGATGGCGATGATTCGCACTTACCAGCTCGTCCCCTGCGGCTGGCCCTCGCTGTAGCCCGCTGCGCTCTGCACGCCGACGACGGCACGTTCGTGAAATTCGGCGATCGTTGCCGCCCCGGCGTAGGTGCACGCCGATCGAACGCCGGCCACGATCTCGTCGATGATGTCCTCGACGCCCGGCCGATCTGGATCGAGGTACATCCGCGAGGTGCTGATGCCCTCCTCGAACAACTCCTTGCGCGCCCGCTCGAACGCAGTCTCGGTTCGGTTGCGAATCTTGACGGCCCGATTGCTGGCCATGCCGAAGCTCTCTTTATAGAGACGTCCGTCGGGGTCGCGCAATGTGTCTGCAGCCGACTCGTAGGTGCCGGCGAGCCACGATCCGAACATCACGTTCGCCGCACCGGCGGCGAGGGCCAGGGCGACATCTCTGGGGTAGCGAACGCCGCCATCGGCCCAGATGTGCTTGCCGTGGGCGCCAGCCTCTGCTGCGCATTCCAGCACTGCGCTGAACTGTGGACGACCGACGCCGGTCATCATTCGGGTGGTGCACATCGCCCCCGGACCCACCCCGACCTTCACCACGTCGGCGCCGGCGTTGATCAAGTCGCGCGTACCCTCGGCAGTGACGACGTTGCCGGCAACGATCGACGCATCGGGTGCAACCGCGCGCACCTCTTCGATGGCCCGCAGCGTCCGTGTCTGGTGACCGTGGGCTGTGTCGATGACCAACACGTCGGCCCCCATCGCCAGCAACGACTTGGCCTTGGTTGCCGGGTCACCGTTGATCCCGACGGCGACTGCGATCCGCAGGCGGCCCTGGTCGTCGATAGCCGGTCGATAGATCGTCGAACGCAGCGCGCCCTTGCGGGTCACGCAGCCGAT
>JANMQX010000372.1:0-1928 GCA_031370745.1 Ilumatobacteraceae bacterium | reverse complement strand
CACCGGCGTCGAAGTTGGTGAAGTACGCATCTGGGCCGAAGGGCACCACCGCCACCAACAAGAAGGTGCTGACCAACACGATCAGCGGAGCCATCTTGAAGATGTGCTTGTCGGCCTTCTCCGGTTGTATGTCTTCTTTCTGGAGCCACTTGCCCACTTCGGCGAACAACTGCATCGATCCGTACGGTCCCGCTTCCATCGGGCCGAGCCGGCTCTGCATGAAGCTCATCATCTTGAAGAGGAAGAGATAGACGATGGTGCCGGCCGGCAGCAGTACAGCCACCGTTCCACCAAGGACGCGCAACAACGATTGCGCCCAGTAGGGAAGATCAACCGCGAGAATCATCACCGATCAATGTCTCCGAGGATGAAGTACAGCGACGCAAGGATCGAGATGACATCGGGCACGTACACGCCGCGCAACACCCACGGCACGATGGAGATGTTGTTGAAGCTCGCAGAGCGGATCTTGACCCGGAACGGCCCGAGGTCACCTTTGCTGACGACGTAGTAGCCCATCTCGCCGAGGGGGTTCTCTGTGCTGACCCAGGCTTCGCCCTCTGGCACCTTGATGATGCGCGGCACCTTGGCCATGACGGGCCCGCTGGGGATGCTGTCGAGCAGCTGATCGACGATCTTGGTCGCTTCGCGTGTCTCTTGCAGGCGCACCCAGCAACGCGCGAAGCAGTCGCCATCCGGGTGAGTCCAAACCTTCCAGTCGACCTTGTCCCATGCCATCGGCAGCTTCTGATCCCGGCGTAGATCCCAGTCGACACCACTCGCGCGCAGGTTGGCGCCGCTGAGCCCGTACTGCTTGGCGACGTCGGCAGGAATCACGCCGATTCCGCGCAGCCGGCTCTGGAAGATCTCGTTTCCGAACAGCAGGTCGTCCATCTCGTCGCAGAAGTTGCGGAGCTTCTTCATGACCTGTTTGGTCTCGGTGATCCAGCCTGCAGGAAGGTCGTCTTTCAGGCCACCGATACGATCGAAGTTGGGATGGAAGCGGCCTCCGGTGGCGGCCTCGATGAGGTTGAGCACGTACTCGCGATCGCGGAACGCCATGAACACCGGTGTGATCGCACCAAGTTGCACGCCGAGGTCGCCGAGGAACAGACCGACGTTGGCGATGCGGCTGAGTTCGAACAGGATTGTGCGGATCCACTGAGCACGAGGCGGGGCTTCGATCTGCATCAGCTTTTCGGCGGCGAGGATGAACGGCACTTCGTTGGCGAAACTTCCCAACCAGTCGATCCGGTTGATGAGCGTGGTCACCTGCGGGAAGGTACGAACTTCGGTGAGCTTCTCGTAACCGCGGTGCATGTAGCCGGCACTTGGCTCGGCCCAGATCACCTGCTCGCCGTCGAGACGAACGATGATGCGCAACGTGCCGTGAGTGGCCGGGTGCTGTGGCCCGATGTTCAGTGTCATGCCCTCGGTTTCGAGCTCGACGTTGAGGCGAGCGTCGGCAGCCTGAGCGGCGATGTAGCTGAGCTTGTGACGATTGGCGATATCTGTCATGTCGCCGGTTCGATCTCTGTCGCTTCTGGCTCGTCGTCGCCACCGGGCAACGGCTCGACGTCGACAATGCCCGGCCACGGTTTGACGATGCGGGCCAACAATGGGAAGTCCTTGCGCAGCGGGTGCCCCTCGAACTCCATCGGCAGATACATGTTGCGGAGATCGTTGTGGCCGGCGAAACCGATGCCGAACATCTCGTGGGCCTCGCGCTCGTGCCAGTTGGCACCGGCGTACACCGTGATCCAGCTGTCGACGACGGGATCGTCGTCGGATATGTCGGCCTTGACCGTCACCCCGAAGTGCTCGTTGAGGTTGGTGACCCTCGCAAAGATCTGCATCCGCGTCTCGCCACCGGCATAGCCCTGGCGAATGGTGTCATCGCGCCCCGCCGGCGGCTGCGTGGGATCGTC
>JANMQX010000336.1:0-7277 GCA_031370745.1 Ilumatobacteraceae bacterium | reverse complement strand
CAGGTAGTGTCAATGGGTACGCGGTAGGTCATTCGGCCTATTCTTGTCGCTCATTCGGGCGACACAGAACCGCCGAGGGCCTGCTTGAGCAGGGACTGTTCGGCATCACCGAGCGGAATCGAAGCCACCAGCGCTAGCCCGCGATCGCTCATCTTGCGGGCCGTCTTGCGGATCACCTCGACCAGCAAGACGTGATCCATACGTTCCGCTACCGAAGCGAGTTGGGTCTCGATGAACACCAGGCACGCGGCATCTTCGACCGTCTGCGCGCCGTCGACAGGTTCGCGACGAATCAGTCGCTGCACGTCTTCGATCTCGCTCGTTTCGTAGCCACACGACTGCAAGATCGCGGCGACGTCGGTGGCGTGCCTGGCTTTCTGGTCCCGTCGCCAGCGCAAGTAACCGGCGCGGCCCAACGGGTAGCTGTCACGAGGCAGTTCCCAGCGTCGAAGGTGATGGGCGCGGCCGGCAAGCAACAACGTCTCGTGAGGACTGTCGACCAACTGCTCGATCCATTCCGTAGCGAGACGACCATGCACCAGGGCAAGTGCGACGCGTTGGCCGCGCACGTCCACGAGGGTCGGGTCGGCGGCGTTGGCAACGTCGATTGCCGCAATTGCCGCGTCGTACCGAGGGCTCAGACTGCGCACTCCGATTCACCGATTTCGGCCACGAAGGGACCGGTTTCGTCGAAGTCGGCATAGAACTCGGGGGCTTCGTCGGGCGACGGGAAGAAGTCGAGATCTTTCAATCCTTCTGCGATCGCCGTAGCCCCTCCGGAACGATCCATCCAACCCCGGAACGTCTCACCGGCAGTGCGCTCGTCGGCAAAGCGACGCACGACGCGCACGGCTGCGTCGGGAGCGTGCTTCGCAGGAAGCCGCAACGCCTTCTCGCCGAAGAAGGCCTGCTCCTGACCGATGTACCCACCGAGCAGCATCTGGTATCCCGGAGCGGAGCGGCCGTGAGCACGGCGCTCGGCACCGAAGAAGCCGATGTCGCTGGCATGGTGTTGACCGCAACTGTTGGTGCAACCGGAGATGTTGATGCGCACCCCGCCGACTTCGGCAAGGCCCTCTTCTTCGAGCTTCTCGCCGATCGCTTTGGCCAGCCCTCGAGATTGCGTGACCGCGATGTTGCACGTGTCGGCGCCAGGGCAGGCGACGACATCGCGGGCCAACTCGGCACCGGGACGGGCCATACCGATTGTGTCGAGCCGCGCGTAGAGCACGGGAAGCTGCACCTCCGTGAGGCCGCGGAACACCACGTTCTGGCGGTTGCTGAGTCGCACGTCGGCGCCGAGCTCGCGCTGAATCGCAGCCAGCGCCCGGAACTGCGAGGACGTGACGTCGCCGAGAGCGGCGTATGCGACGGCCGACACGGCTCCATTGGCGCTGCCGCGCACGACACTGGTTGCGACCCAGCGCCCATATGGGTCACGCGGCGTCAACGAGACGTTGACACCCTGACCCACCGCGGTTGCTTCGATCGTGCTCGAACGCCCGGCAGGCGCATCGCCGGCTTTCTGGACGATCTCAGGAATGCCACCCGGCCACGATGAAGACGCAGGCAGCGTGGTGCGCATCTTCAGCACCCGACGACGAAGCTCGTCGATGCCAATTTGATCGACGACCCACTTGAGGCGGGCGCGCAGCTTGTTGTCGCGGTTGCCAGTTTGGTCGAACACCCGCAGCACCGATTCGATGGTGGGCAGGAGATCCTCGCGCGACGTGAAGTCTTCGAGCGCCAACGCCGGATGCGGGTTGGCGCCGAGACCGCCGGCGATGAACACGCGGAAGCCGGCCTCGGTCGAGCCGTCGTCGAGGGTGCGCGACGCCGCGATCACGCCGACGTCGTTGAACATCGCCTGACCGCAATCGGTCGAGCAACCGCTGAAGTTGATCTTGAACTTGCGCGGCAGGCGTTGACTCAACGGGTTGCGAACGAAGTGTTGGAATGCTGCCTCGGCCCACGGCGTCACGTCGAGGAACTCGTGCGGGCAGGCGCCTGCGAGGTGGCAGGCCATGACATTGCGAACCGTGTCGCCGCACGCTTCGCGGGTGGTCAATCCCACCGAGCCGAGGGCCCGCATGACGTCGGTGACCCTCGTGAGATCGACGTAGTGGATCTGCACGTTCTGTCTCGTGGTGATGTGACCCCAGCCGCGCGAATACGTCTCGGCGAGGTGACCCATGAGGTCGAGTTGCTCGGGAGTGATGCTGCCAGCAGGCAGCTTGATGCGCACCATCTGGTTGGTGCCGCCTTGACGCTGGCCGTACACACCGTTGTTGAGACGCATCACCCTGAACACGTCTTCGCTGATCTCCCCCGCCAAATATTGGGCGACGGCGCGCTCGAACCGCTCGATGTCGCGCTGCTGTTCGGCATCGAGATCGCGGGGTCCGAGAGCAACCGGTGCAATGCTCATCTCGCAACCCTCCTTCGACGCTCGGCCATGTCCGACGGACTCAAATACGACAAATCCGATTAACTGGGTCAACAATAGCGTTTCGATCGGTCGCCGACAATCAAGAACCGGGATCTTCGCCGATCTCGCGCAGCGCATCACGCAACGCGACCCGCAGTCGGCGGGCCTGTTCGGGCCTGAAGTGGCCGACCAGACCCTCGCCGGCCCGACCGACCTCCTCGACCGTCAACACCACTCGTGGCTCGGTGTCGTCGTAGTCATCGCAGATGGCAACGGCCCAGGAGACGAGCATGGCGTCGTCAGCGCCGTCGGGCAGATCGTCGGTGGTGAACGGGTAGTCGTCGATTGAACGGCGCATCGTCAAATCCGTCTCATGGTGAGTTTCGGCGGGCGGCGAACTCGACGGACGCGTCGCCGAGCACCGTTCGCAACGTGTCGGCGATGAACGACAGCTCCTCGTCGCCGGCAATCAATGGCGGTGACAGGGTGATGACCGGTTCGGCGCGATCGTCGGCTCGACAGATCAGGCCGGCTTCGTAGAGCCGCGGGGAGAGATGACCGCGCAGCAGCCACTCGGATTCCTCCGGAGTGAACGATCCCCTTGTGGCCTGATCGCTGACCAACTCGATGGCCCTGAAGTACCCGTCGCCGCGAACGTCGCCCACCAGAGGGATGTCGCGCAGACCGTCCAGCAGCTCGGTGAACCTACCCTCGTTCTTCAACACGTTTCCGCACAGGTCTTCACGTTCCATGATGTCGAGATTGGCGATGGCAACGGCACAGCACACGGGATGAGCCCCGAACGTCTGACCGTGCAGGAAGAGGTTGGGATCTTCGAGGAACGGTTCGGCAATGCGGTCCGAGATCATCACGCCGCCGAGCGGCGCGTAGCCGGACGTGACCCCCTTGGCGAAGGTGATGAGGTCGGGCTGATAGCCGTAGCGGTCCGAGCCGAACATGTGGCCGAGCCGCCCGAACGCACAGATCACCTCGTCACTGACCAACAGCACGCCGTACTGATCGCAGATCTCACGGATGCGCGCCCAATATCCGTCGGGTGGAGCAAAGGCACCGCCGGTGTTCTGCAACGGCTCCATGAAAACTGCTGCCACCGACTCCGGCCCTTCCATCTCGATGCGCAGGGCAAGGTCGTCGGCGCACCGCAGCGTGCAGGCGTCGAGATGTTGACAATCGTGACAGCGGAATCGGTACGGCGTCTGCACTTTGATCGCGCCCGGCATCAATGGTTCGAACGGAGTCTTGATCGAGGGCACACCCGTCACGCTGAGCGCACCGATCGACGTGCCGTGGTATGCGAGGTAACGCGAGATCACCTTCGTGCGAGAGTGTTGGCCGCGCAACTTGAAGTACTGCCTCGTCAACTTGATCGCGGTGTCGATCGCCTCACCGCCAGATGGCGTCAGGAACACCCGGTTGAGATCACCGGGAGCGAGCGCAGCGAGGCGAGTCGCCAGCTCGATTGCCGGCTCGTGGGCGAAGGACCACACCGGGAAGTACCCCAGCGTCTCGGCCTGCCGGGCGGCGGCTTGGCCGAGCTCGGCGCGTCCGTGGCCTACCTGCACCGTGAACAGGCCGGAAAGACCGTCGAGGTAGCGCTTGCCCTGGTGGTCCCACACGTAGCAGCCCTCGCCGCGGGAGATGATGGGCACCTCGGTGTCGGCGTACGCGCCGAGACGGGTGAAGTGCATCCACAGATGGCGCTTGGCGCGGTCCGAAAGATCGGACCCGGGGAGATCGCTCATAGCCCGGCCAGACTACGACTACATCCCTACGGTGCTGGCATGGGATCCGTCAGCGAGCCGCCCGCCCACCACCGTTCGAAGCGAGCCTTGTTGGCGACCGAAACCGGCTCGACGAGGTAGCCCGCCGGTGATCGCACGTAGGTGAATCGGCCGTAGCCATCGTCTGGCGCTGCCGCAGCAAGCTCCAATGTCCACCCGGCGGCCAGCAACGACTCGGTGTCGGCACCGACGTCGGCGGACCAGTACCCGAAGTGGTGGGCGCCAGGAACATCATTGGCGTCCCAGACGGACCCGGCTGGGCCCTTCATCAGTTCGAGGTGCACGGGACCCTCGACGGAGTACGTCAGTGCGAGTTGCAGCACGACCGGCCCGGCCCCCGGGACCCACACCGACATCGGCCGGTCCTGTACCGATGCCCACGTCACCCCGGCATGCTCTCCGACCTCGGCCATGGCGGCCTCGAGATCGGTCACCCGGATGCCGATGTGGAAGAACTGGGAGTGGTCGAGCACCGTCGCACCATATACGGGGCGACATCGCCGGATATGGTGCGGCTGATGGACCAACAGCTGCCGATCTTCTACTTCGATCACCCCCTGCCCGACGCGTACCGCGACCTCATCGAGGGTCGGGCGATCGCAGTTGGACCCGACGATGCCGCGCTCGGCACCGCACATGCCGTGCTTGCTGGTGCGAAGCGAGCATGGAACGCCGATGCCTTCGCACTCGGCCCGACGATGAAGGTGATCTCGCGCATCGGGATCGGCTACGACAACGTCGACGTCGCCGCGGCAAACGCTGCCGGCGTGATCGTGTGCAATGCTCCCGACGCGCCGTCGGTCTCGACCGCCGAGCACACGCTGATGCTGATGCTCGCCACGGTCAAGAACCTGCCGGCCCAAGCCGAGCGGGCGCGCCAGGGATTGCCGGGGGCGACGACCGGCACCGCATTGGAGCTCGATGGTTCAGTGCTGGGACTCGTGGGCTATGGCCGCATCGCCCGCCGCGTCGGTCTCGCTGCGGTGGCGATGGGAATGAGCGTGCTGGCGTATGACCCATACCTGTCCGAGGCCGACGGCTGCGAGCTCGTCGGCCTCGATCGCCTGTTTGCCGAGTCCGACGTGATCTCGTTGCATGCCCCCGCAGTGGCCGAGACGCGGCACATGATCAACGGCGACTCGCTCGCGACGATGAAACGAGGCGTCTACCTCGTCAACTGCGCACGTGGCGGTCTGGTCGACCAGGACGCGCTGCTCGCCGCGCTCGAGACGGGTCAGGTCGCCGGCGCCGGGCTCGACGTGACCGACCCTGAGCCATTGCCCGAAGGCCACCCATTGCTGCAGCACTCGAACGTCATCGTCACGCCGCACGTCGCCTCGGCCACTGTCGCCGGGCGTCGACGGCTGTACGAGCACGCCATCGACAACGCCCTCAACGTGTTGGCCGGACGACCGGCAACGATCGTTGCCGCGCCGCTCTGATTTGGCGCTGGCTGCCCAGCAACGCACGAACTTTGCTAGAACCGGGCGATGGACACTTTGAGAACTCAGTGGAACGAGGGCCGCGACACCCTCGGTGTATGGCTTGTCAACCCGTCGACGATCACCGCCGAGATGGCTGCCCGGGTTGGGTACGACTACGTGTGCATCGACAACCAGCACGGCGTCAACGACTACCAGCAGACCGTGGCCATGGGGCAGGCGATCCTCCTCGGTGGAGGTACGCCCATCGCGCGCGTACCGTGGAACGAGCCCGGAATCATCGGCAAGATGCTCGATGGCGGCATCGAGGGCATCATCGTTCCGATGGTCAACTCGGCGGCTGAAGCCGAGGCTGTGGTCCGAGCCGGCCGGTATGTACCGATGGGCGCACGAAGCTTCGGCCCGGTGGTCGCCGGGATGCGCAGGGCCGACCACTACGAATGGTCGACCGACGGCATTGCTCTGATACCGATGATCGAGACCGTCGAAGCCATCGCCAACATCGACGAGATCCTCAAGGTGCCAGGCATCGATGCGATCTACGTCGGCCCGGCCGACTTGTCGATCACGCTCGGGTTGCCGCCTGGCAACAACGACGGGGCCGACAAGTTCGACGATGCCCTGGCAACCATTGTCGCTGCGTGCCGCAACGCCGGCATCGTGCCCGGCATCCATGCGACTGCGGCGTTGGTCGAGCGTCGCCTCGAACAGGGTTTCCGAATGATCACAGTCACCAGCGACATGTTGGCGATGAAGGGCTCACTGACCACCGATCTGGCAACCGCCCGCGGTGCCCGCCCGGCGGACGCCAAATCCGGGGCGATGTACTAGCTCGCAACGAGAGAAGAAGATGTAACCGGGGCAGAGTTCGGTGAGTTCGATGATCATGAGCCGTCACTTCGACGAGAATTTGGGGATCGGTCAGCGACCGGCGATCGATGACGTCGCACTCGGCGAGACTGCAGGCGCATGAACGACGCAGAACGCATCCGGCTCGCAGATCCTCAGTGGAAGCGTTGGGGCCCCTACGTGTCTGAGCGGTCGTGGGGCACCGTCCGCGAGGACTACAGCGAGAACGGTGATGTGTGGGGTTCGTTTCCTCACGACCAGGCCCGTTCCCGCGCATATCGTTGGAACGAAGACGGCCTCGCGGGTATCTGTGACGACGCGCAGACGTTGTGTCTCGCATTCGCGTTCTGGAACGGGCGCGACCCAATTCTCAAGGAGCGAATCTTCGGCCTGTCCGGCCCACAGGGCAACCACGGGGAGGACGCCAAGGAATACTGGTTCTACGAAGACTCCACGCCGACGCATTCCTGGATGCGTTGGCGTTACTTCTATCCCCAGTCCGAGTTCCCGTACGCACAACTCGTCGCCGAGAACGGTCGGAGGGGCTACGACCAACCGGAGTTCGAACTGCTCGACACCGCGATCTTCGACGAGGATCGATATTGGGACATCACCGTCGACTACGCCAAGGCCGACACCGCCGACATCGTCGCCCACGTCACCATCCGCAACGCGGGACCCGAAGCCGCGACCCTGCACGTGCTGCCCACGCTGTGGTTTCGTAACACGTGGTCATGGGGCCTCGATGATCGAAAG
>JANMQX010000263.1:0-1970 GCA_031370745.1 Ilumatobacteraceae bacterium | reverse complement strand
CGCCCGATGAACGAGGCCACCGACCTCCCGCCAACTCGTACCGAGACTCATCAGGAGGACCAACAATGCATCACATCTCGTTGAGCCCAGTGCCTCAGGAGGCGACCGGATGACGACGGCCCAACATGTGCAACAGCGCCGCACCCCATCGTGGTTGGCGGCCGTGGTGAGGACGCGTCAAGCCGATGTCGCAGTCGATGTCACGCTGGTCGTGGTGCGCGCCGCGCTCGCCTGGATCTTCATCGTCTACGGGGCCCAGAAACTGTTCGGGACGTTCAACGGTCCGGGCATTCACCAAACCTCGCTCTTCATGGCGAACCAGGCCCATCTCCGTCCGGGTGGCTTCTTCGCGGTGCTCAGTGGCGTCATCGAGTTCGGCGGTGCAATCGCCCTCGCGCTCGGCCTCGGCACGCGCCTCGCCGGGCTTGCCCTGTTCGGCGACATGGTGATGGCAATGATCACCATCACTTGGGCCCACGGGCTCCACCAAGCGTCGCCGTTCGGGTATGAGTTGAACGTAGCCCTCGCTGCGCTCGGGCTCGTCGTCGCTCTGTTGGGCGCCGGCCGATACAGCATCGACGCGCTCGCTGAACGGCGTCTCGTCGCGACGGGAGAAGGATCCGCTTCCTGAGCGGCAGTGCCCGCAGATGCTGAAGGAACTCGCGCGTTCGCCTCGTCAGTCGAGGAGTGGTCCGCCGTCGGCCCGTTCGGCGCGGCTGATCCGAATATCGGCCAATCTGGTCGGAGCCGTCGGCGCGGGGTACTTCGCGAAGGCGGGTCTGCAGTTCTACGTTCGGACCCATCGCTTGATCGGAGCGGGATTTCTCGTCCAGCAGATATGGGTTGTCGTTGCCTATCTGATCCGGCGGCCGGCACGCGCCGTGAGCACACGGCTGGGCGACTGGTTGCTTGCGTTCGGCGGAACGTTCGGCGGCGTGCTGCTGCGGCCAGTCGGCGCTCATCCGCACTGGGGGGTCAGCATCGGCCTCGGGGTGCAGGTGGTCGGCCTGTCATTAGGCGTCGCAGCGTTCTTCGCCCTCGGCCGGTCCTTTGGCTTTGCTGCCGCGGATCGAGGGCTGGTGACGCGTGGCCCCTATGCCGTCATCCGCCACCCGATCTATGCCTCGTACCTCTTGGTTCTCTCCGGGTACCTGCTGCAAAGCATCTCGGTGCGGAATGCGCTAGTAGTCGTGTTGGTGATCAGTTGCAACGTCGGTAGAGCGCTTGTGGAGGACCGCCTGCTCGCGACGAGCGAGCCGTTCGAGGCATACCGCAGTCATGTCCGCTGGAGGCTGGTCCCCGGCGTCTGGTAGCCCGTCGTTCTCGGCCGAATGATCCATTCGGCGAAGTCGCCCGTAGTCCCTGTATTACATCATGTAGGAGGACCAGATGAAACAAGTCAATGCCAGGGCCGGAACCAAGGTCGTTCAGCGCATCGCAGTCGTTGCCTGCGTGGCGATACTCGGCGTTGGAGCCGCAGGGTGTGGTGACAACAGTGGCACCCCGCAAGCGCCGACACCGACGCAGGCACCGGCGGCCGGTGTGACAACACCACCGACTACAGCATCCGCCCAATCCGGTGGTTCCGGCTTCTGATTCCATAGCTCTTCGAACATGGCGAATCAGATTCGAGTCATCGGCTTCGATCACGCGGTGCTGTGTTGCGCGGATGTCGAGCGCTCGCTGGCCTTCTACTGCGACACGCTCGGGCTCGAGGCGGTGCGTGTCGAGGAATGGCGGCGCGGCGAGATCCCGTTTCCGTCCGTTCGGGTCACATCGACGACGATCATCGATCTCTTCGCACAGCAGCCCGATGGGGTGAACCTCGATCACATCTGCCTGGTGCTCGAACCGACCGATCTCGAATCGCTGGCCGCGGCGTTCCCCGGCTCGCGCCGTGCCGACCGGGTCTACGGCGCACAGGGCTATGCATCGAGCGTGTATGTCACGGACCCCGACGGCAACACGGT
>JANMQX010000244.1:0-8312 GCA_031370745.1 Ilumatobacteraceae bacterium | reverse complement strand
TGCCGATGCGTGCCGCCGGGGTGACACTGGCGATACGTGATGTCACGATGAGCGGGTCGTAGCTCCCGCGCTCATCTCCATGTTCAGCCGACTGGATGTCGGCGCAATGTCTCCGACAGCGGACGACAACGCAGACCGTATGACTCGGCGAGACTCGAGTCGAGCACGACCTGCGCCGGTCGAATCGTTCCTGACAACGCCATCGTGCCCGTGGTGAGTCCCCGCGGGTCGAACCCCATCCATTGCGCGAAGATCTTGGCGAGTTCGGCCCGACTGATTGCCTCGGGGCCGGCGACGTTCATCGGCCCGCGTATCTCCGGCCACGCAGCGAGCGTGCTGAGCGCTGCTGAGACGTCGGCGGCGTGGGCCGGGCAGCGGTACTCGTCGGTGAAGAACCTCATCGCCTTCCGACCAGTCACCGCCAGTTCGACATCGGTCTGGATGCTCGCCGTGCGCCGCGTGCCGTACAGCAGTGACGATCTCACCAACACCGCACCCGGACACTCTGCGACGACGGCACGTTCTGCCTCGAGCTTCATCACGCCGTAGTCGGTGATCGGAAACGGCGTGTCGTATTCCTTGTAGGGCAGCGAGCGGCCGGGGAAGATGATGTCGCTGCTCATGTGCACCAGACGTGCGCCGCACGCTGTTGCTGCTTCGGCGATGTTGCGGCTGCCCTCGACGATCGAACGGCGGTCGCCTTTGCGGTAGGCGAGGTGGACGATGGCTGTCGGCTTCCACGAGCAGATCTCCTCGATCACCCGCTCACGTTGGCGGACGTCGAGCATCGTCGACGGCGGCGCGAACAGTTCCCAGTCCTCGGCTTCGGAGGCTATGCCGAGGTGCTGCCCGAGGAACCCTCGACCGCCCGTTATGAGCATGAACCGCCTCCGGCGTGGTGTCCAACGCACACGGCGAGCCTAGGGGGTACCGTTGCCCCTCGTGCCAGCTCCTGTCGCCGCCGCGGCCGCTCGTCATCCGCATCTCGCCGCGGCGTTGCCCTCTGGGTGGGTGCGGGTCGACATGCACAGCCACACGATGTGGAGCGGCGACTCCACCACAACGCCGGACGAGATTGCGGCCGCTGTCGCCGAGGCCGGAATCGACGTGTTGTGCATCACCGACCACAACGCCATCAAGGGAGCCGTCGATCTGGTCGACCGTCTTGCGTGCCGCGTCATCGTCGGTGAGGAGTTGCGGACGCATGCCGGCGAGATCATCGGCTTGTTCCTCCGGGAGCGCATCCCGGTGGGTGTGCAACCCGACGAGGCGGCACGGGCGATCCGGGCGCAGGGCGGCATCGTGTACATACCGCACCCGTTCGATCCGATGCGCCACAACATCAGCGAGTCCGCCCTCGACGCGCTGATCGGTGGCGGTCTCGTCGACGCGATCGAGGTGATCAACGCCAAGACCTCGCTGCGCAGCTTGAACGAACGCGCGGCCTCGATCGCAGCGGCGCACGAGTTGGCTGCGGGCGCGGGCAGCGACGCCCACGTCCCCGACGCGATCGGCGCAGCGTTCGTCGAGATGCCAGACTTCGATGGACCGGACGACTTCATCGCCAAGCTGCGGCTCGGTCGACCGGTCGGACACTATTGGGATGAGCCTCGGCCGTGGTCGTCACGAATTCTGCCGGGCACCACGGTCGAGTAGAAGTTCCGTTCCTGCCCCGTCAGTTCATGTGGTCACAAGACGCTTGGCGTGGTCGAGATGGAGACGAACGAGCAAACCGGGGCGTGATCACGGGTTGGAGGTGAGGCCGAGGGTCACGGCGTCGGCGAGGAGGGCGGTGGACATGGCCGGCGCGGCCGCGGCGGGGATTGCAACCATCAACTCGGATTCACCGACGTCGATCACGAGGCCTGCGGCGACAAGGTGGTCGGACGAGAAGACGTCGAGGTGGTCGCCGACATCGAAATGCTCGACCGAGGCCGGTACCACAAAGGCCACCCATGCATCGGGTACGAGACCGGCAGATCCACTCGCGGACACATCGGCGTCGGTGACGATCTCGCCTGCTGCAAGCTGCTGTCTGGCAATCGCACCGCTCGGTACATCTAACGCGGCGCCATCGGGAACCACGGCCCTCGGAACGGCGCGGCGCTCAGCCGTGATCGGCCGTCCGGGTTCGATCGCAGCCGTCGCTGTCCACACCGACTGGTGCACGCCCCACGACCGCCGTGCTGCGTCGACTCGGGCCACCGCCCGAGCCGCGCTGAGCCCAACAGCGCCAGCGAGCACGACGATGACCAGCCAGTAGGTCCACGGGTGCCGGGCCAACATCAGGCGAATCCACGCGAGTTGATGCATGCGGACCTCCCTCGACATATCGAGTCGACGATTCGGGGGAAGTCGAGGCCGACTGTATCGGCCGAGCTACCTGTTCAGTCGGAGCTGGAGCTCGTCGTCGCCGGTGTCGCAGGCTTCGCTGCGGCAGTCGTCGAGGAGTCGCTCGATTTCGACGCACCATTTGAAGACGACGAGTCTGACGAGGAGGACGGTGTCGATTCCGTTGACGACGTGGACGCCGACGACGACTTCGACTTCCCACCACGACTGTCGGTTTTGTAGAAACCGCCGCCCTTGAACGTGACGCCGACCGGAGTGAACACCTTCTTGACCTTCAACTTCTTACCCGTCGCGGGGTGTTCGGCCTCGATGAGAGCGTCGTCGGTGAACGCCTGTTGGACCTCGATGGTCTCGCCGGTGTCGATGAACTTGTAGACGTAGGTAGGCATGTCGGCTCCGCCGTGTGCGTTAGCAGTCGATCTGTTCGACTGCTAATGCTAGCGGGAACGGGTTGCGCCGTAACATCCTCAGCATGCAGGTTCATACCGCCGTCATTCCCGCCGCAGGCCTTGGGACAAGGTTCCTTCCGGCCACCAAGGCGGTTCCGAAAGAGCTCCTGCCCATCATCGACACCCCGGCGCTGCAGCTGATCCTCGACGAGGCTGTCGGTGCAGGCATTGATCACATCGTGATCGTCACCAATCGCAACAAGCCGGCGATCGAGGCGTATTTCGAATCCTCGGACGATGTCGTAGCCAAGTTGCGATCGACGGAGCGGCACACGATGGCCGACCGTCTCGAGTCCATCGGCCGCGACGTGCGTGTCAGCTTCGCCTATCAGGATGAGCCACTAGGTCTCGGGCACGCTGTTGGGTGCGCGGCCTCGGCTGTCGGCGACGAGCCCTTCGCCGTGTTACTGCCCGACGAGCTCATGGGCGACTCGTCGCTGCTCGATCAGATGGCTCGACTGTGCGAATCGTCCGGCGGGAGCGTGGTCGGTCTCAAACGAGTGCCCCGCGATCAGGTCAGTGCGTACGGCGTGATCGAGCCGTCCACCGAACTCGACGAGTTCGGTGTCGTCGGGATACGCACGCTCGTCGAAAAGCCAGCTGTGGAGGATGCCCCGAGCGACCTCATCATCATTGGGCGCTACGTGTTGACGCCCGACGTGTTCGGCCGGATCGAGCGCGTGCAGCCGGGCACTGGCGGAGAGATCCAGCTCACTGATGCGCTGCGTGTACAGGCTGCCAACGGTCCGTTTCACGGGGTGCTGTCCAACATCCAGCGCTATGACACCGGCACACCCCTCGGGTGGCTGACGGCGATCGTCGACATCGCCCACGGCGATCCGACGATCGGCGAGGAGTTCCGTACGTTCCTGGCGTCTCGTCTCAGCTGAGCCGGCGGAATCTGCCGGGGTAGTCCAGCACGAGACCGTGCTGGTCGACGTCGAACTCGACTGAATGATCGTCGTCCGCGAAGGCCCAGCGATGGGTATCGATCCGCAGGTAGCGGTGCGTCGCAGGACGCACGGCGAGCGTCTCCACGTCGACGGTGACCACCGGCAGCTCGGCGCTGTCTCCCACCTGCAGAGGCAGTCTCCGGATCGGCAGCGAGTTCGTGAACGGCGTGCATGCCAGATCGATGTCGTAGCAGCCGTCGAGCTCGATCCGATGGGCGCCGTTCATCTCGCCCCACCGGGCGGAGCCATTGGTCTGCAGCCACAAGTCAGGCTCCTCGAGATCGCGGAACAGAAGGAATTGGCGCATCTGCCACGATGCCGACAATCGGACCACGTACTGCACACGCTCGCGTGCCACCTGGCCGCTGATGGTCCATCCCTCGTTCTCCCACGTCAGATCGGTGACCTCGACGTCGTCACCGTCCCACGCTGTCCACCGCACCGTGTGACCGCTAGCGGGCAGCGCGGTGTAGTTGCTCACTGACGAAACGGTACCGTTCGAGACGTGATCAGCGAACACGAAGCCCGTCAGTACGTGCTCGACCATTGCAAGATCGGCGACGTGATCGAAGCACCGATCGCGGATGCAGTCGGAACGGTGTTGGCCGAGGCAGTGGTGGCTGCAGAGGACGTACCGCCGTTCGCAAACTCTGCGGTCGACGGCTATGCCGTTCGAGCTGTCGACGTTGCTGCGGCACCCACGCGCCTGCACGTCGTTGCCGAGGTCGCTGCCGGCTGGTCGACCGATCGCATCGTCGGGCCCGGTGAGGCGATCCGGATCATGACCGGTGCGCCGATGCCCGACGGTGCCGACGCCGCGGTGATGGTCGAAGACACCGTCCGGGACGGTGACGACGTGTCGGTCAACAAGCCAGTGTCGACGGGTGATTCGGTGCGCCGAGTTGGCGAGGACGTGCGCGTCGGAACCGAGCTCTTCGCGTCGGGCACCGTGGTGCGTCCGGCCGTCGCCGGTGTCCTGGCCAGTATCAACGCGCGGCGAGTGCATGTCGTCCGCAGGCCTCGCGTTGCGGTGCTGTCGACTGGCGACGAGTTGATCAACGATGGCTCGCCGCTTCGACCTGGGCAGATCCGCGAAAGCAACAAGACGATGCTGCTGCCGATGGTCGCAGAGATCGGATGCGAGGCGATCGATCTCGGCGTTGTCCGCGACGACGAGGCCGCGCTCGAGGCCGTCCTGCGCGATGCGGCTGCATCGTGCGACGCCATCGTGACCAGCGGTGGGGTCAGCATGGGGGAGTACGACGTGGTGAAGGCAGTGCTGTCGCGCATGGCCGAGATGCGATGGATGCAGATTGCCATCAAGCCCGCCAAGCCCTTCGCGTTCGGGGTCATCGCTTCGGGTGAGAAATGCACGCCGGTGTTCGGCCTTCCCGGAAATCCGGTCAGTTCGATGGTCAGCTTCGAACTTTTCGCCCGTCCCGCACTGCGCAAGATCATGGGCCACGCCGTGCTGGATCGCACCACAGTCGCCGCTGTCGCCGACGAAGGTCTGCCTCGCCATGTTGACGGCAAAACCCACTACATGCGGGTCTTCGGTGCGTTTCGTGACGACGGCCGCTACCACATCGGCTCCGTGGGAGCGCAAGGCAGTCATCAGCTCGCGGCAACATCGCTGGCCGATGCCATTGCCATCGTTCCCGACGGCGACGGCATCGCACCGGGCGGCTCCGTCAACACGATGCTCCTCTCGATAGCCTGACTGGCATGGATCTGGTCGATCCCTTCGGACGAACCATTCGTGACCTGCGCATTTCGGTCACCGATCGCTGCAATTTCCGCTGCACGTACTGCATGCCCGAAGAAGGCATGGTTTGGGTGCCGCGCAGTGATGTGTTGACGTTCGAAGAGATCGAGCGCTTGGCGCGCATCTTCGTCGAACGATTCGAGGTCGACGGATTACGGCTCACCGGCGGCGAACCCACGGTGCGTGCCCACCTCCCGGTGTTGGTTGAAAAGTTGGCAGCGTTGCGCGTCCCGTCGAATTCGGCTTCGCCGTTGGCAGGCCAAGCCCCGGATCTGGCATTGACGACCAACGGAGCGACGTTCCGATTGGTCGCGCATGAGTTACGCCAGGCCGGGCTCGATCGAGTCAACGTCAGCCTCGACACGTTGCGCGCCGACCGCTTCTTGCAGATGACGCGGCGCGACGAATTGGTCCGAGTGCTCGACGGCATCGAGGCCGCCAAGGAGGCTGGCTTCGCCCCCGTCAAGATCAACGCGGTGGTGCAGCGCGGCGTCAACGACGACGAGATCGTCGACCTCGCTCGCTTTGGGCGCGATCACGATGTCGAAGTTCGGTTCATCGAGTTCATGCCGCTCGATGCCAGTGGTCACTGGGTCAACGATCTGGTGGTCACCCAGGACGAGATCGTCGCCGCGATCGACGCGGTCTTTGCGCTCGAGCAGATGTCATCTCGTGGGGCGGCACCCGCCGACCGCTGGCGCTACCTCGACGGTCGCGGCACTGTCGGCGTGATCCCATCGGTGTCGAAACCGTTCTGTGGCGATTGCGACCGCGTGCGCGTGACGGCAGATGGACAGTTCCGCACATGCCTCTTTGCGACCACCGAGTTCGACCTCCTCAAGCTGATGCGCGCCGGCGCGGATGACGAGATCGTGGCCGCGGAGATACAGCGCGCGGTCGGCACCAAGTGGGCAGGACACCAGATCAACCAGGTGTCGTTCATTCGACCGAAGCGGACGATGAGCCAGATCGGCGGCTGAGCGCGTGCTTCGTCGCCGGCCGATGGTTGCCATCGTGGTGGCGACACTCGGCCTCGCCACCGTCGCCTACGCCGCTCCGAATTCGATCAGGATCGGTGCAACTGCCAGCAAGCCGGCGAAGCGTCTCACCCCGCCGGGGCCGCACCTCGGTGGTTGTCGCGTCCTCCCCGCGACCAACGCGTGGAACCAGCCGATCGCTTCGTTGCCGCTGAATCCGCTCAGCGCCCAGATCATCAACCACATCCAGTCGATCGGAGCGACCAAGGTCCACCCCGACGTCGGCTCGACGTTCGGCATCCCGTTCCTCGTCGTTCCACCCACAGAACCGCTCGAGCCGATCACCTACTTCCCATACGGGAGCGAGAGCGACCCTGGCCCGTTCCCCATCCCACTCACCGCACCCGTTGAAGCGGGCAGCGATGCTCACGTCCTGGTGCTGCAAGAGCAGACGTGCCAGCTTTTCGAGCTGTTCGGCGCTCAGTCGACGGCGAGCGGCTGGAAGGCTCAGTCGGGAGCGAAGTTCGACCTCAACACCGGGGCACCCCGTCCGATCGGTTGGACCAGTGCCGACGCCGCCGGACTGCCGATTCTGCCCGGCCTCGTTCGTTACGACGAGGTCGCAGCGGGGCACGTCGATCACGCGATCCGGGTCACGTTCTCTCAGACGCAGAAGGGTTTCATCTTCCCTGCCTCGCATTTCGCCTCGAGCAACACGGACCCCACGTTGCCGGCGATGGGCATGCGCTTTCGGCTGCGCGCCAGCTTCGATCTCAGCAGCCTCACTGGCCAGGCGAGGGTGATTGCATTCGCGATGCAGCAATACGGATTGATCGTTGCCGACAACGGCAGCAACTGGTTCTTCCAGGGTGCCCCGGATCCCGGATGGAACGACAGCGACCTCGACCAGTTGAAGGCGATATCGGGCACTGCGTTCGAGATCGTCGACACCGGTCCGGTGCAGACCGGCTAGGGCCACAAGCCCGGTGTCGATTCGGGACCCATCACATTTACTAGTGTGGAGAAACAGATGAGCGATCTCGCCTTCTCCCACCTCGATCCCATGGGACGGGCGCGCATGGTCGACGTCACCCCAAAAGATCCCACCCACCGTCGCGCTGTGGCTCGTTGCAAGGTCTTCATGGCGCCGGAGACCACAGCGGCCATCGCCAATCGCGAAGTCAAAAAGGGTGATGTGCTCGCCGTTGCGAGAGTGGCCGGCATACAAGCCGCCAAGCGCACCAGCGACATGATCCCTTTGTGCCACCCCCTGCTGGTCGGATCGGTGCATGTCAACTTCGAGATCGGCGACGACCATGTGGCCATCGAAACCCAGGTCGACACGGTCGACCGCACCGGCGTCGAGATGGAGGCGTTGCATGCCTGCGCCATCGCCGCACTGACGATCTACGACATGTGCAAGTCGGCCGATCGGGGCATGGTGATCGGCGAATTGGCTCTGTGGGAGAAGACCGGAGGTCGGTCCGGTACGTACCGGAGGGCTGATAGTGTGTCGGCCAGTGTTACGAACGTTGTAGATTCGTAATGAAGCAGCGTCGTTGGTTAATGTCGTGTTCGCCGGGCGTGCCAATTCAGAAGGATCGTGAACGGATCGTGAACCAGATGTCTGATCAAGGAATCGCGTAGCCGATGAGCAAGATTGTGCTCTTGGCCGTCCTAGCCGCTTGGGCGGCAGTTTTGATCCCGCCGCTGCTGCGGTCGAGAGTCGAGAACCGGCCCAACTCATCGGTCACCGATTTCCGTCGTCAGCGGTCCACGTTGCAGCGCGCCGTGCCGACACGCACCATGGTGCCGA
>JANMQX010000238.1:0-1505 GCA_031370745.1 Ilumatobacteraceae bacterium | reverse complement strand
TGACGCCACGCTCCGCAAGCAGTTCCTCCAGGTCACGGTAGGACAACCCGAACCGCAGATACCAGCGCACCGCCAACACGATCACCTCCGGCGGGAACCGGAACCCAATGAACGCCGATGACAACTGGCTCGAAGGTGCGGCGCGACGACGACGTTTCATTGCCACACCCTCGCCGCCAGTTGGAGATCCGACAACGCAACAGTGCCGACGTACCAGTCCGGAGCGTTCGACGGGTCGGCCGCGTAGGACGACACGATGTCAGCCGGTCCGGGCGATGACGATCTCGGTCTCGATGTCGACGTTGATACTCCAAGCGTACGACACACCCGCGGCGAAGGTGCCGGGTAGGACGTCGCGTATCGGCGCTCAGGCGTCAACGGGCTGGGCCATCGCCCACTCCGCGGCTGAGGCCGCGAGGTGTCCGATCGCGCCGCCGGCCCACATCTGCGCGGCAGCGTCGCGCCCAGCGGGGTCGGTGCCCGTGACGGTGAGCGTGACCTTCACGCCGTGGCCGGTGCCGTCGGCGAACTCGAGGCGGAGGTGCTCGCCGGGACCACCGGTCGGCGCGACATCGAACGCGAAGACGCGGTGCAGATCGGCTTCGGTCATCGTGCCGATCACCATGTCCGGGGCCATGTAGGGCGTCAAGGGTTCACCAACGGCGGGTGCGTTGCGCTGTTCGCCGGTGTCGCGGTCCTTGCCGAACCACAGGTCCCACGCGACCGCTGCGGGGCACGTCAACTGGCGTTCGATCCGCACCGTCCAACCGGCGTCGGTCTCCGTCACTTCGGGCTGGTCGAGACCGAACTCGTGGACCAGTTCCTCGTGCCGGGCGACGCCTCGCTCGGCCGGCGGCAGCGGATCGTCGGCGAGCAGGGCACGAAGCCCGCTCAGACACAGCCCCCACCCGGTAGCGAAGCTTGGTGCGCCGAAACGCTCGTCGAACGAATGGGTCAAGGCGAAGTTCGTGCCATCGCCGTCCGTCGACAACTCGAACATCAGCCGGTCAGAGCCCCATGTGAACGCCAGCAGACGCGGCGGATCTATCGACTCAACCAACCCGGTCTGTCCGGAGATCGCGCCAAGTGCGCCGAAGTGCATCGACCCGCCCGGCCGCAGATCGATCTCGACTGTGCTCGGGAACCACTGGCCGAGGTGCTCGGAGGTGGTGACGGCGCGCCAGACCTTGTCGATCGGATGCGGGTAGCGGCGCTCGACGCGCACGGTCGGTCGCCCGTCGAGGGTGAGGAACTGATCATTCGACATGGGTGTCTCCTTCATCTATTGGGCTGCGCGTTGTCGGGGATGGTGTCGAGGTGGGCGCCGAGGCGGTCGAGGTGCGTCTCCCACATCCATCGATACGGCGTCAACCAGTCGTCGAGCTCGGCGAGCGGCTCGGGCCGGAGCCTGTACCAGCGGCGAGGCCCGTCGACACGGACATTCACGAACCCGGCGTCGCGCAACACCCGAAGGTGCTTCGAAGTCAGAGGCTGGGTAAGCCCGA
>JANMQX010000211.1:0-2149 GCA_031370745.1 Ilumatobacteraceae bacterium | reverse complement strand
CCAAACTGCTTCGGGTCAAAATTTGACAACGGGCACCCGGGCCGGCCGCGTCGAGACCCGTGCGTGTATGACCCCGAGCACCCTCCACGGCGCTCTCTGTCGGACCCGTCGCGCCGCGCCGCGCTCGCCCACGATCCGCGGTGAGCCCGTCCGCGCTGTCGTTACCATGATGGGACGAGGGACATCGCTGGTTCTCCGGCGATGAGATGTTCTCGTCCAAAGGCAAAAGGAGTAGTCATGAGGACTTATCCAATCCAGTGCGCCGAATGCCAGAGTGACCAACTGGTTACCGAAGACGACGGCGACGTTCGGAAGTTGCTCGACGTCCACGACGCTCGCGTGGTCATCGCCCCGGTTCACCACGCATGCCGGGAAGCGCACCCGGAACGGTGGAGCGACAAGCCCATTCCGCCGGAGGAACGTTCGACGCTCGTTCCATCGTAGGTGTGGTCGAGGTCGTCGCGCCGATTCCGGCTCGCCGGTGCGATCGCATGTTGCGCGATCATGCGCCTCGTGCTGCCCGAGCAGAGCTGAGAAGTCTGCTCGAAACTCGCGTGTCGGGTGCGGCGCTGCAGGAGCCTTCAGTTGGGGGCAAGCGAACTTGTCACCAGTGCAGTCGTGCACGGAGCGACGCCAACGGGCTCGAGCCTCGCACGACTCCGACTGCTGTTCGATCAGAGTGACTGACGGCGGTTCCGGCGTGATCGACCGCAACGCGCATCTGCGGCCTGGAGGGGTTCGAGCCCACGGCGGATTCGGGCTGTGGACAGTCGGCCAAGTCGCCGATTCAGCCGAGATCAGCCGAGATCAGCCGTCAGGGTGCACAACCGTCATGACGGTGTACCTCGTGCCTCGTCGATCGACCACTCGGACCTCGCCACCACTCTGTTCGTGTGCAGCCGTTGAGGCTCGTGCTGATTGCATCCGCACAGGACAATGGCCTCGGGAGCGAATGAAGCTGTAGGACAGCCTCACCGCTGATGCTATGGGCGAGGTGCGTCAATGCGCGACACTCGGTGTTCCGACACCGACGTCTCGAGCGCGGCGTCGCCCTACTACCAGCAGTGTTTCTGTGCGTTCGATGCGGCGTCCCGCCACTCAAGTCGCTCTGTGGCAAGGGCGACGACAGTCCGGCGCGGGAGGGATGTGTAGTGTTCTGCTGGTGTCGTCGATCGATTTCGGATCTGCGCTCCGTGTGACCCGCGGTGCGAATCCGGCGTCTATGCCGGAGATCTTGACGAAGGCTGCTGCTGGATTCGGAGCCACCGATCTCGTCGTGTATCTCGTCGATTTCGGCCAGACCGTGCTCAAGGCAATGCCAGACCGTGCCGCACACGCCGACGTGCCGACGACCGAGTCACTGGCTACGACGATGGCCGGACGAGCGTTCATCGATCAGCGCGTCGTCACCGCAGCTCGCGAGAACGGCGTGCGCGTCTGGATCCCCATTGTCGAAGGATCGGACCACACCGGCGTCGTCGCGCTGACCGTGCCCGACGTCAGCGAAGCGCTGATGCGCACGTTTGAAGAACTCGGCATCCTGGCCGGATATCTGATCGCGGCACACGCCCGCTGTACCGATCTCTACAACCTCTACCGCCGTCGGCGCAGCATGAGCCTCGCTGCGTCCATGCAATGGGACCTGCTCCCGCCGCTCGTGCTCAAGGCTGGCAACGTTTCCATCGCCGGCCTTGTCGAACCCGCGTATGACGTCGGCGGGGACGGTTTCGACTACGCCGTGAACGGCGAATTCTTGGACTTCGCGATCATCGACTCCATGGGCCACGGCCTTGGCGCAGCCCGAATCGCAACGTTGGCGATGGGCTCCTACCGCCACGACCGCCGCGAAGGACAACCCCTGGCCGTGATGCATCAGCACCTGGGGTCCACGATCGCTGCCCAGTACACCGACCACTCATTCGCGACTGGTGTGCTCGCGCGACTCGAGCTCGACACTGGTGTTCTCACCTGGACCAACGCCGGGCACCCGCCGCCGCTGCTCATCCGCGGCCGGCAAGTCATCCGGGAGATGAAATGCGAGCCAACGCCGCCATGGGGGATCGGTTCGGACGAACCGATCGTATCCACCGACGGCCTGGAACCCGGCGATTGTCTGCTGCTCTTCACCGACGGCGTCACCGAAGCCCGC
>JANMQX010000197.1:0-3147 GCA_031370745.1 Ilumatobacteraceae bacterium | reverse complement strand
GCGTAGACATCTGCCCATGGAAATGCATCCACATGGTCACCCCCGACGCAATCGTCGAGGCCACCGGAACCGAACTTCCGGGAGAGGATCCCAGCGACAAGGTCTTGTTCATCATCGACGACGACATCTGCACACGGTGCGCGCTCTGCGTCGACCGTTGCCCGACCGGCGTCATCATCTTGGGTAGGGCGGGCGCTCCAGACAAGAGTGGCGACCCGCACGTACGCACCAACAGCCATGGCTACGCCTCCGGCATGAGGTTCTAGGGGTACCGATCTATGGCAAACATTCTCGATGAACGACCAAAGCTGACCGTCAAAGACCGACTGTCCAAGGTGTGGAGCGGTACGCAGGGCAGCCAGGCGTGGAACTCGATCTTCCGGCCGGGCTCCATCTTCCGCAAGGGCTACACCGACTCGCCGCGTAACCGCAGTTACGTCGTGATGAACTCGGTGCTGTACCACCTGCACCCGGTGAAGGTGAAGCGTCACGCAGTCAAGGTCAGCTACACCCTGTGCCTCGGCGGCCTCAGCTTCTTCTTGTTCATCCTGCTCACCGTTACGGGCATCTTCTTGATGTTCTTCTACAGACCGACAGATGTCGCGGCGTGGAACGACATCTCCAACCTGCAGACGTCGGTCGCCTTCGGATTGCTCGTGCGGAACATGCATCGATGGGGCGCGCACTTGATGGTGCTCAGCGTGTTCTTGCACATGGCACGCGTCTTCTATCACGGCGCATACAAGGCGCCTCGCGAGTTCAACTGGGTGATCGGTGTCGTCTTGCTGATGCTCACACTGCTGCTGAGCTTCACCGGTTACCTGCTGCCGTGGGACCAGTTGGCGCTGTGGGCCGTAACCGTCGGAACCAACATGATGGGCTACACCCCGGTCCTCGGCACGCAGGTGCGCTTCGTGCTCCTCGGTGGCAAGGAGATTGGTTCCGAGACCTTGTTGCGGTGGTACGTCCTGCACGTGCTGATGTTGCCGTTCGTCATCGTCATCTTCATGGCCATCCACTTCTGGCGTGTCCGCAAAGACGGCGGAATATCGGGGCCGTTGTGATGCGGGAACGAGGTGAGTCGTGACTGAGATTCCAGAACACCTACTGAAGCGGGCCCAGCAGGCCCGCGAAAAGGCCGAAGCAGATGCAGCGCCCGCTGCGCCCGCTGCCGGGGCCGAGACGACTGAGGCTGCCTCCGATCCGCGCATACCCGCGCATCTGCTCGAGCGCAGCAAAGCAGCAAAAGCCAAGACAGAAGGTTCCGACAGCGGTGACGCTGGTGGTAGCGGTGGCGGTGCCGTTGCGTTGCAAGAACGCGTTGCCAGCGTCGTGGCCGGCGGCCCGGCCGCCGGCGGGGTACCACTGGGCGCCGGTCCCGGTGGTCACACGCAACGTCTGTTGACGGTCGTCAAGAGTGGCTCCATCCAAGACGTCAAGGCGTCGCCCGTCGACAAGGTCCACACCTGGCCGCACCTTCTCGCCGCAGAGTTCGTCGCCGCCTTGGCGTGCACGGCGTTCACGTTCTTCTTCTCGGTCTGGGTGAATGCGCCGCTGCTGCAACAGGCCAACCCCAACCGCACCCCCAACCCGTCGAAGGCGCCGTGGTACTTCCTCGGACTGCAGGAACTGCTGACCATGTTCCACCCGATGATCGCCGGCGTGACGCTTCCCGGTGTTGGGTTGATCGTGTTGATCTTCGCCCCCTATATCGACAAGAACCCCTCCAACAAGCCCGAGGACCGCAAGTTTGCGATCTCGCTCATGACCGTGCACATCATGTTCTGGGCAGTGCTCGTCATCATCGGTTCCTTCTTCCGCGGTCCTGGGTTCAACTTCACCTTGCCGTGGCGCGACGGCTTGTTCTTCGATCTGTGAGGTACGCACCATGAGTCCCGCTGCAATCATCACCATCGCCGTCCTCGTCATCGTCGTGCTGATGGGCATCGTGCTCATGACCGCTGCCCGCCGCGCCGACGTTCGAGGTGCGGGCGCGCTGAGTCGTGAAACGCGACGGCGCGACAAAGATGCCGAGATCGACCGTCCCGCCGGCCCAACCGGTCGCGCCGTCGAGCGCGCCGCCAGCGCGGCCCGCAGCACCGGTCTCGTCGCCGTTGCACCGTCCACGCCGGCGGTGTGGGTGCCGCCCGACGAAGATGCGCTCGGCGTCAGTCGTCGCCAGTTCTTGAACCGGGCGACCGTCTCGTTGACCGGTGCCGGCCTCACCACGTTTGCCGCGGCAGGTTTCGTGGCCTTCCTGTGGCCGACCGCCAAAGGCGGGTTCGGCGGCAAGATCAACGTCGGCAAGCTCGACGATGTGATCTCCAGCATCCATTCCAGCGGCGGGTTCTTCTACAACGCAACGGCTCGATCCTGGGTCACGCAATACCCGGTCGACGCCATCCCGAAGGCCAAGCTGGTACCGAACTACAAACCCCTTCTCGGTGGGATGCAGAACGGGATCGTGGTTCTGTACCAGAAGTGTCCGCACCTCGGCTGCCGCGTGCCGCAGTGTGTCAGCAGCCAATGGTTCGAATGCCCGTGCCACGGTTCGCAGTACAACCGCGTCGGCGAGAAGAAGGGTGGCCCGGCCCCGCGCGGCATGGACCGGTTCCAGTTCAACGTCTCACCGACTGGCGACGTCGTGATCGATACCGGCACCGTTTTTCCTGGCCCGCCAATTGGCACCAACACGTCCGGTCAAGAAGCCGAGGGTCCGCACTGCATCGGCGGCGGAGGTGGCCACGGATGATCGCCTTGGCGACCACCGCAATTGGCTGGGTCATCCTCGTTGTCAGTCTGCTCGGATGGGTGGCGTATTACTTCGGCAACCGCAACGCAGCCCGGCCGGAAATCGGCTCCGAGGTAGAACTGGCACCCAACCGCAGGCCGTACTACGACGACGAGGCCTTGGAAGGTCCGCGACTGATCCGTGTGCAACTGATCGGCGTCTTGCTGCTGGTGACGATGGTCATCGGCTTGCCGCTGTACTGGGTGCTGGAGCCCGGACGCCAGGCCGGCGCCGTCAGCGCAAAGGAACAGACCTTCGTCGGCTGGGGCAGTGGCCTGTTCGAAACCACCGCGAACGGCGGCTTCAACTGCGCCGGCTGCCACGGCGGCATGAAGGCGACCGGCGGCCAGGCACCG
>JANMQX010000195.1:0-17475 GCA_031370745.1 Ilumatobacteraceae bacterium | reverse complement strand
TGCCTTGCGCTCGTCGAGCGTTGCTGTGTCACCCTTCAGGCGGATCTCCGGGAGCCGCTCGGCGACGACCGGGCGATTGCCCCGGCGTTCGAGGTCCCCCGATGCGGTGAGGCCTTGGATGGCCTCGCGCACCGACGTGCGGGCAACGCCGAATTGTTCGCACAACTGCCGCTCGGCGGGAACTGGACTGCCGGGTTGCAGCTCTCCGGTGCGGATCGCTTCCAGTAGTTGGGCGCGAATCTCGGACGAAATGGTGCGCCGCTTGACCGGCGCAAATGGGGGACCGCTGATTGCCATCTCGCCTCCTCGATCCTCTGGCACGTGTTCCGGGCACCTGGTCTGGTTGTCAGACCATATTCCATGCCGGATACGGCCGCGCCACGCAGGTCTTGACAGGCCGTCAATAGATACAAGTACAATACAAGTCGTGTCCGACTGGAACCCTGCGCAGTACCGCCGATTTGCCGAGCAACGAGCCCAGCCGTTTCATGACCTGCTGGCGCTGATCGAACCTGTGTCGAGCAGTCGGGCTGTCGACCTTGGCTGTGGGCCCGGGGAGTTGACCGCGTTGGCTGCCGACCAGCTCGGCGTCGCAGAGATGATCGGGATCGACAACTCGCAGGCGATGCTCGACAAAGCCGTCGAACACGCGTCGAGCGCCGTGCGCTTCGAGTTCGGCGACATCGGCGACTGGAAGTCGTCGGCAGACTTCGATCTCGTGCTCGCTGCGGCAAGTCTGCAGTGGGTTCCTGACCACATCGCTGTTCTGGCGCGCTGGACCGCAGCCCTTCGCCCCGGCGGTCAGATTGCCGTTCAGGTGCCCGCCAACGCGGAGATGCCTTCGCATGCCGTTGCCCGCCGCGTCGCCGAACACGAGCCCTACGTGTCGTTGTTCGGGCCTGATGGGCCACCCCTCGACCCGGTTCAGGCGTACGTGTTGCGGCCGGAGGAGTATGCCCAGATCTTCTACGACCTCGGCTTCGAGCGACAGCACGTCCGGCTGCAGGTGTATCCGCACGTTCTGCCGTCCACCCGTCAGGTCGTCGAATGGGTTCGTGGCACGACCCTGACCCGATTCGAGAAGCGTCTCGACCCCGAAGCCTTCGAGGCCTTCGTCGCCGACTACGAGACCGAGTTGTTGGACGAGCTTGGCGACCGACAGCCCTACTTCTTCGCCTTCCGACGAATCCTGATGTGGGCCCGCCTGCCGCAGTGACTACGCGAAGTGCGTAGTTTCGCCATCGACAGGTCGCGTTGAACCTACGCACTTCCCGGTGAGGGTGGATGTGGCGGGGATCGTCGATAGTTTCCGCCACATGTCCGCTCCGGCCCGTCGGGCCATGGCGGAGTTTGCGGCCTCTCGCCATGGTGTCGTCACTCGAAGCCTGGCCGCCACCTTTGGGTTCACGCCTCGTGATATTTACGTTGCCAAGCAACTCGGTTGGCTGACCGAACCAACTCGAGGCGTGCTCGTTGTCGCGGGCTACCCATCCACGTGGAAGCAGCGCCTCGCTATCGTGACCTCATCCGGTGCGGCGAACCCTCGTGTCAGCCACGGAGCGGCGGCGAGGCTGTTCACCCTCGATAGCTTCAAAAGGGCCGGCGCCGAACTCAGTGTGCTGCGACCCGGCCGGGTGAGCAGAGCCGCTGGCAGTGGGATGGTCGTCCATCAGACATCGTTTCTTGATCGCGTGGATCGATACGAGTGTGACGGCCTGCCGTGCACAACCCTGGCCAGGACGCTGACCGATCTTGGCTCCACGGAATCCGAAGACAAGGTGTGGCGGGCGCTGATCTCCGCGCGACGGATACATCGAGTGAACCCGCTGTGGCTGCAGCAAACAGCGGTCCGCCTCCATCGACCTGGTCAGGCGGGGAGCGGAGTGTTGCTGAAGGCGCTGCGTCGCTGGGATGCCGAAGGCACGCTGCCGGAGTCGTGGTTCGAGGAGCTGTTGCGGCGCATGCTCGATCACCCTGACATCCCCGCGATGGTGCCGCAGTACGTCATCGCGGACCAATCCGGACGTTTCGTCGCCCGCGTCGATCTCGGAATCCCGGCGGCTTGCGTCGGTATCGAAGGTCACAGCCGCAAATTTCACTTCGGTCCGATTGTCGAAGCCGCCGACGAGGATCGCGACCTGCGGGCGGCGGCCTGTGGCTGGGAGCTGATCTATCTGGGTTGGTATGCACAACGCCAACCCGCCGAGGTCGTGCAGCTGATCGCGGAGACGTGCCGCTCGCGGCGTCAGGCGCGAAGTGCGTAAGTTCGACGCGACCTGTGCGTGGCGAATCTACGCACTTCGGTCAGGCGGAGTGGATCAGGCTTGCTTCGGTGACTTCGCGCCACTGGTCGACGTCGTGGGCGGTCAAGATCTCGGCGCCGAGGGCGGTCAAGGTCTTCAGGCTGGCGACGGATTGCTCGAGATCGGTGCCCCGACCAGTTGGGGTGTGCTCGATGATCGCTTGCAAGGAATAGGCCGCGTCGCCGGCGCAGACGAAGTTGCGACCATCAGTGAACGACACCAGCAATGCCTGATGGCCGGGCGTGTGCCCGGGCGTCGAGACCAACCGAAGGCCGGGCGCGAGTTCGAACGTGTCGTCGTAGTCCCACGGATCGGCGGTCAATTCGGCGAGGTCGCCGGCCAGCACGCCGCTCGTCTTCTTCGACCGCTCCCACGCCCAGTCGAGCTCGCGGGTCCGCACGTACTGGGTCGCTGCCGGGAACGCTGCATTGCGGCCGGCGTGATCGAAGTGGAGGTGTGAGTTGACGACCCAGCGGACCTGGTCGACGGTGTACCCGGCCTGTCGCAAACGTTCGTCGACCAGGGCGTGGCGCGGGCAGCGAATCTCGAACACGGTCCACATCGCCCCAAAATGGGCGGCAGGATCGGGACCGCAGCATGCCTCGTGCATCCCGGTGTCGAACACCAACACGCCATCGCCAGTGTCGACCGCAAAGCACATCACGGGCACCTCGGCCATGACGCCCTTCGGCTCGCCGGCGACCAGCCCGCCGATGTCGGTGTACAGGTTGCCGCACCGCAGGGCCCACAGCTTCATGAACCGACCGTAACCCCGCAGCGCGGGTCATCTACGATTGCGCGATGGCTCGATTCGGACGCGTGCTCAGCGCGATGGTCACTCCTTTCGACAGCGATGGCCGCCTCGATCTCGAAGTTGCGAGGGCGCTTGCCCGGTACCTCCAGGACCACGGCAACGATGGCCTTGTTCTCGCCGGCACGACGGGCGAGGCACCGACGCTGACCGACGACGAACGGCTGTCGCTCTTTGCCGCGGTCATCGAGTTGGTCACCATTCCTGTGATCGCCGGAACGGGAACCAACGACACTCGTCATTCGGTCCACTTGACGAAGGAAGCCAAGGCGCTCGGCGCCGCGGGCGTTCTTGCAGTGTGTCCGTACTACAACCGACCGTCACAGGCCGGCATCGAGGGCCACATGCGGGCAATCGCCGGCGCCTGCGATCTGCCGGTGATGGTCTACGACATTCCGATCCGCACGGGTCGCAAGATCAACTCCGCGACATTGTTGAGGCTGTTCCGGGATGTACCCAACATCGTTGCGTTGAAGGATGCCGCAGCGAATCCGGGCGAGACCGCCGCAGTGATCAGCTCGCTCCCGTCGGGGTGCGAGGTGTACAGCGGTGACGACGTGATGACCCTGCCACTGCTGGCCAGCGGAGTCGTCGGAAGCGTCGGCGTGGCGACGCACTGGACGGGTGAGGACCACCAGGAGATGTTCGATCTCTGGGAGAAGGGCGACACCGAAGGTGCCCGCCTCGTGAACAGCCGAATGCTGGAGAGCTTTGCGTTCGAGACCGGCGACGACGCCCCCAATCCAATCCCCACCAAGGCAATGATGCGTCACCTGGGCATTCCGGTCGGCCAAGCCCGGTTGCCCATGGGCGATGCGCCGCCGTTTGTCGAGACGCGTGCCCCCGAGGTGTGGACCAACCTGCAACGATGGAGAGATGCCTTCCCCGACCGCCCATCGTGATCCGGCCCTGGTGACAACGGTGCCAACTGATGGCTGATCCAGTTCGCGTGGTCTTCCTCGGCGGTCTCGGTGAGATCGGCCGAAATTGCATGGCAATCGAGCAGCAGGGCCGGGTGTTGCTGATCGACGTCGGGCTGATGTTCCCCGACCCCGACATGCACGGCATCGACCTCGTGCTGCCCGACTTCACCTGGCTGCGCGAGAACGCCGACCGCATCGAAGGCGTGGTCGCCACGCATGGTCACGAAGACCACGTCGGTGCGTTGCACTACCTGTTGCGCGAGTTGAGCTTCCCCATCTTCGGCTCGGCGGTCACGCTCGGCTTGGCGCGCAACCGAATCGAAGAAGCGGGACTGCTCGGCAAGACCGACCTGATCGTCGTCAAGGACGGCGAACGACGCATGATCGGCCCGTTCGATGTCGAGTTCATTCCCGTCACACACTCCGTTCCTCACGCTCATGCAATCGCTATCCACACGCCGCAAGGAGTGATCCTGCACTCCGGCGATTTCAAGCTCGACCTCACGCCGGTCGATGGCCGGCGCACCGATCTTGCCCGGATCGGTGCTATCTCCTCGAATGAGGGCGTCCGCCTGCTGCTGGCCGATTCCACCAACGCGGAAGAGAAGGGTCACGCGCCATCTGAGACCAGCGTCGGTGCGGTGCTGCGCTCCCTGTTCGCCGAGCAACGCGGTCAGCGGATCATCACGGCCAGCTTCGCCAGTCACCTGCATCGCATTCAGCAGATCGCCGACGCAGCAATCGCCGAGGGCCGCGTCGTGGCGACACTCGGTCTCAGCATGAAGAAGAACGTCCGCATGGGCCGCGATCTCGGTGTCGTCAAGATTCCCGATAAGTCATTGGTCGACATCGAAGACATCGACAACTACCCGCCAGGCAAGGTCTGCGTCATCTCCACGGGTTCGCAGGGCGAGCCGATGTCGGCGTTGGCTTTGTTGGGCCGCGGCGAGAACAAGTGGGTCAAGATCGGCGAGACCGACACGGTGATCCTGTCGAGCCATGCGATACCGGGCAACGAGAGCAACGTCAATCGGGTGATCGACGGGTTGTTGCGTGCCGGCGCGCAGGTCATCCACAGTGGTGTCGCCGATGTGCATGCAACCGGCCATGCCCAGGCAGACGAGATCAAGACATTTCTGTCGTTGACACGGCCCGATTTCTTCGTGCCGATCCACGGCGAGTACCGCCACATGGTCGCCAACGCAAAGCTCGGCTACCTCATGGGCGTACCGCACGATCATGTGCTCGTCTGCGAGGACGGCGATGTGTTGACCCTCAGCGACGAGGGGCTCGCGGCAACAGGGCGAGTGCCGGCCGGCTACCTCTACGTCGATGGGATCGTCGGCGACGTCGGCCAAGGCGTGTTGCGCGATCGCAAGGTGTTGGCGGAGGAGGGCGTCGTCGTGGTTGTTGTCACTGTCGACATCGAAACCGGCAAGGTGTTGGTTGGTCCGGAGATCATCACGCGCGGATGGGTGTACGCACCCGAAGCCGAGGACCTGCTCGACGAAGCCTGCGACGCGGTGTCCGACGCGGTCGAGAAGACACTCGCCGCGGGAGTGCGCGATGTCGATGCGCTCGAGCGTGATGTGCGCCGAGCGGCCGGAAAGTTCGTCAACGAGCGCACCAAGCGACGGCCGATGATCGTGCCGGTCGTGATGGAGGCCTGACCGCAGGTGGCCAAGGCCGCACGATGTTTGCTCGTGGCTCTCGTGGTACTCGCTTCCTGCAGCGGTGATGAATCGTCGGCCGGCACCACGGTGCCCGCCGCATCGACAACAAGAGTTCCAGCGGCGGGCACGGTGCCGCTGGTCGGCGAGATCTACGCCGCCGTGAAGGCATTGGAAACCAAGCTCGGTGCGCCGCAGCAGTTCTTCGAGATCAACGCGACCTCCAGTCTCGTCAACTTGATCGTCTCGTTGAATGGTGGTGCCGTTGCCCAACCGTGGGTCTATCTCGACGGTCAGCTCTCCTCGACCGAAGGCGGTGGCGCCACGGGAGCCACCTTTGCCGCGTCGGCGCTCGACTTCGATCCAGACAGGGTGCTCGGAAAGTTGCAGGCCGCACTCCCGCATTCCAGTCCCGATCTGTTCTTCATCGAGGGCGGTCCAGGAGGCGTCGTGCGATACAGCGTGGCGGTCTCATCAAGCCAGGGTGGCCAGTTCGTGGTTGTCGTCGGGCCCGATGGCACCGTGCTATCGGTCGACCCCGGTTGACAGTGCCCCGCTTCAGTGACACCCCCTTGGTACCGTTGGAACCTCTATGACGACGTGGGGTCAACCCAGGAAGCGGTCGAAGACCACGACCACTGCCAAGCGCGCCCCCGCCAAGCAGGCGCCGGCGGCCGCATCGGTGACGTCGCGCCGCGGCCAGGCTTCTGCCGAGCTCCGCGAGGCCATCGAGGGTCGCGAGCATGAATTTGCCGGGATCGGCTTCATTGCCGCCGGCGTGTTGCTCGGCCTGGCGATCTACCTCAACCTGGCTGGCCCACTCGGGCGCGGTGTCGAGACCGTGGTCGGCTGGCTCACCGGGCTGGGCCGTTTCGTGGTTCCCATTGCACTCATCGCCATCGGCGCTGCACTCGTCGGCAAGGGCAAGAGCATGCGGCGCTTTCGGCTGGCTGTCGGTTGGGGGTTGTTGGGGTTGTCGCTGCTCGGCCTGCTGCACGTCGTGCGTGGTCCCAACAAGATCATGGCCGACTTCGACACGCTCGGTAAGGCCGGAGGGTGGATCGGTGCGCTGGTCGGCGAACCGTTGCGCAGCCTGATCGCCTCCGGAGGTGCCATCGTCGTTCTGGTCGCAGCGTGCGTCGGAGGGGCGCTGGTGCTGACCGGTGCGTCGCTACGCACGATGCTGACGCACACCAGCAAAGGCGTCGGCGCGGTTGCTGTGCCGATCGGGCGCAAGGCACGAACAGCGTTCGGCAACATCTCGACGTTGAAAAGTGATCGTCAGCCATCGGGTGAGCAACAGATTCCAACGTTGTACGACGCAGCACTGGACGGCGACTGGGACGAGCCCGGCAAGCCGCGTAAGGCCCGCACGCCTCGCCAGCTTCCGCCGCCGGGCACCCTCGATCCCGGATTGACCGAGCAGTCCGAGCTCGAGCTCGGACCCTGTGCGAGGCGCGGCCAGTGGGTGCTGCCGCCCGCGAACATCCTCACCCGATCGACCCAGCAAACCATCAACAAGGCCGAGGTCGAAGCACGCGGACGGACACTGGTCGACGCTCTCACGTCGCACGGGGTCGAGACCAAGCTGCTCGGCCAGACAGTAGGTCCCACCGTGACCCGTTACGAGCTCGAACTGGGCTCGGGGGTGAAGGTTGCCAGGGTCACCAGCCTCAACCGCGACATCGCCTACGCGATGGCTGCAACCGACGTACGAATTCTTGCACCCATCCCCGGGCGCTCGGCGATCGGTGTCGAGGTGCCGAATCACACCAGGCAGCTGGTCAGCCTCGGCGACATCATGGCATCGGCCGAAGCCAAGACAGCATCCCATCCGCTCGACGTGGCAATCGGTAAAGACATCGCCGGTCGCTCTGTTTTCCTCAATCTCGCCACGACGCCGCACCTGCTGATCGCCGGCACGACGGGCGCCGGCAAGTCGAGCGGTCTCAACTGCATCCTCACCTCCATCCTCATGCGCAGCACACCCGATCAGGTGAAGCTCATCCTGATCGACCCGAAGCAGGTCGAGATGGGTCAGTACAACCGTTTGCCGCACCTCCTCACCCAGCCGGTGACCAACCCGAAGAAAGCTGCCAACGCGCTCGGCTGGGCGGTCAAGGAGATGGAGCGGCGCTACGACCTGCTGTTCGAAGTCGGGTTTCGCGACATCACCGGCTACAACGCGGCGTACGACCGGGGCGAGTTGAAACCCGAGCCTGGCTCCGATCGCCAGTTCGAGCGGCTGCCGTACATCGTCATCATCGTCGACGAGCTGAACGACCTGATGATGGTGGCTGCCCGCGACGTCGAGGAGAGCATCACCCGCATCGCCCAGAAGGCCCGTGCCGTTGGGGTGCACCTGATCGTTGCCACGCAACGCCCGTCGGTCAACGTGATCACCGGTGTCATCAAGGCCAACATCCCGGCACGCGCCGCATATGCAGTCAACAGCCTCACCGACAGCCGGGTGATCCTCGATCAGCCCGGTGCGGAGAAGCTCGTCGGCAAGGGCGACATGCTGCTGCTGCCGGGAAACAGCAACGTCTCGCAACGCATCCAAGGCTCGTTCGTCAGTGAGGAGGAGGTGCGCAAGGTCGTCGCTCACTGGCGCCGCCAGGCCCCAGAGGTCGAGTACGTCAGCGGAGTCGAGGGCGCAGACGATGCTGGCGGAAACGGCTTGTTCTCCACCGGCAGCGGCGACGACGACGAGGACGAGACCCTGATGCGCCAGGCGATGGAACTGGTGGTGCGCAGCCAGCTTGGATCGACGTCGATGTTGCAGCGCAAGTTGAAGGTTGGCTTCGCGCGGGCCGGAAGGCTCATGGATCTGCTCGAGCAACGTGGTGTGGTCGGGCCCAGCGAGGGTTCCAAGGCCCGAGCCGTGCTGATGACGGTCGAAGAGTTCGAGCTGTTGCAGCAGGCGTATCGCGAACGCGACCTGTAGCCCGGCTCGCCCCGCCTGAACCACCTCTGACAGTGATCGTCGCCTGCGTCGATAGCCTGGCTGGTCGTGGCACAGCGGTTTTACGTCGAGACGCTTGGGTGCCCGAAGAACCAGGTCGACAGCGACAAGCTCGTCGGCACGTTGCTGGCCGATGGAATGACGCCCACCGACGACGCCGCGCTTGCTGATCTGGTGGTTGTCAACACCTGTGCGTTCATCGACGAGGCTCGCAAGGAATCGATCGACACCATTTTGATGCTGGAAGATCGACGCAAGGAAGGGGCCCGGCTCGTGGTCACCGGGTGCATGGCGGAGCGCTATGGCGACGAATTGGCGGCCGCCCTTCCGGAGGTCGATCAGGTCGCCGGGTTCGGGGTGCCGATCAACCTCGGGCGCAAGCCGCTGTCGGTCAGTGACGCTCCAATCCCGATGCTCGACTTGTTGAACCTGCCGCGGCCGAAGTCGGCGAGCCCTTGGGCGTACATCAAGATCGCCGAGGGATGCGATCGCAGTTGCGGGTTCTGCGCGATCCCCTCGTTTCGCGGCCCGCAACGCAGCCGTGACGTCTCGTCGATCCTCGCCGAGGTCGAGCAGCTCGAGGCTCAGGAGATCGTGCTCGTTGCCCAGGATCTCGCCAGCTACGGCAAGGACCGCCCCGACGATCTGGGCGCGGGTTCGATCGTTCCGCTGGTCAAAGCTGTCAGCGCGGTCGCGCCGTGGACTCGTCTGTTGTACCTGTATCCCAGCGACCTCACCGACGAACTGATCGACGCCATCTTGGCCACGGATGTGGCCTACTTCGATCTGTCGCTGCAGCACGTCAGCAAGCCGTTGCTGCGTCGCATGCGCCGATGGGGAGACGGCGACCGTTTCCTGCGTCGGATCCACGACATTCGCAAGCGCCAGTCCGACGCCGCGTTCCGCAGCAACTTCATCGTCGGTTATCCGGGTGAGACCGAAGAGGACCACGACCAGCTGCTTCGATTTGTCGAAGAGGCCGAGCTCGATTGGTGCGGCTTCTTCAAGTACAGCGCCGAGGAAGGCACCTACGCCCTCGGCCTCGACGGTGCTGTCGAGTCGAGCTTGATGAACGAGCGCCTTGCCGAGTTGCGCGAGATGCAAGACGAGATCACCGCACGCCGCCGCGATGCACTGATCGGCACCACCACGAAGGTGCTGGTCGACGAGGCTGGTGTCGCCCGCAGCACCCGCGAGGCGCCCGAGATCGACGGCGTCATCGAGGTGCCTGCAGGCTTGGCAGTCGGGCAGTTTCACACGGTGCGAATCGTGGATGCTCTGGGCCCCGACCTCGTGGCAGAATCGAACTGATGCCCGTCGACCCATCAGCAGTGAAGACCTGGGCAAATCTGGTCACCGTGGCGCGAGTGCTGATTGCGCCGTTCATGTTCGTATTGATCCCCGGCGAACCTGGTGGATCATGGGTGGCGTTCGCGTTGTGGTTCGTTCTGTGTTGCACGGATGGGATCGACGGATTCCTGGCCCGCCGTCATGGCTCGACAACGGTTGGCGCGTTCCTCGATCCGCTCGCCGACAAGGTTCTCGTGTTGGGGGCGATGGTCTTCCTCGTCAACAGCCATGTGTTCTGGATCGTGCCGGTCATCATCATTGCTGCGCGCGAGTTGGCCATCAGTCTGTACCGCACGTTCGTCGGCGCCAAAGGAGTCAGCGTGCCGGCCAGCAAGATCGCCAAGTTGAAGACGCTCACTCAACAGTTGTCAGTCGGATTCGCCATTGCCCCGCTCACCGCACTCGATGCCAAGTGGCTGTGGAACGGTCTGCTGTGGATCTCAGTCGGGTTGGCGCTGATCAGCGGTGGCCAATACATGTGGAGGGCGCGAGGGTCGAGGGTGACAGCAAATGCGATGTGACGTCGTCGCCGTTGGCACCGAACTGTTGCTGGGGCAGATCGTCGATACCAACAGTGCCTGGCTCGGCGAGAACCTGGCCGCTAATGGCATCGATTCTCTGCTGCAAGTGAAAGTCGGCGACAACCTTGGTCGGGTCGAGTCGGTGCTACGCAGTACCTTGGCCAAGGCCGATGCGGTGATCATGTGCGGTGGCCTTGGTCCGACCCACGACGATCTCACCCGCGAGGCCATTGCCGCGGTGATGGGCGTAGAACTCGTCCACGACGACGCTGTCGCCGAAGTCATCACCAACATGTTTGCGTCGCGCGGCCGCTACATGGCCGCCAACAACCTGCGCCAGGCGATGGTGCCGATCGGCGCGACCGTCATCGCCCAGACTCGCGGAACGGCACCGGGCCTGATCTGTCCGGTCACCGTCGACGGTGTCGACAAGGTCGTCTATGCGGTGCCCGGCGTGCCGCACGAGATGAAGGAAATGGTCGAGCGCGCCGTGCTGCCGGATCTGCGGCGCCGCTCTGGCGATACGGGCGTGATCGTCAGCCGCACCCTGCGCACATGGGGCGAGAGCGAGAGCGGCCTCAATGAACGCCTCGACCCGCTGATCAGCAGACTCGACGAGGCCGGCAACCCGACGTTGGCATTCCTGGCCAGCGGGTGGGAAGGCTTGAAGGTTCGGCTCACGGCCAAGGCGGCGACGCCGGCGGAAGCCGAATCGCTGCTCGACACGTGGGATGCCGAGGTTCGATTGGTGGTCGGAGAGCAGGTCTTTGCGGTCGACGATGAGACGATGGAGTCGACGACGCTGGCTCTGCTTCGTGCTCGCGGCCTCAGCCTGGCCGTCGCCGAATCGGTCACGGGTGGATTGGTCGCCGGCAGGCTGACAGCGGTGCCGGGCGCCAGCGATGTGCTGCGCGGCGCCATCGTCTCGTATGCCAGCGAGGTGAAATTCGAACTGCTCGACGTCCCTGAAGGCCCGGTGGTCAGCGAGGCTGCGGCTGGCGCGATGGCGACCGGGGTCAGACGAGCTCTCGGAGCGATCGTGGGCTTGGCTCTGACGGGTGTCGCCGGGCCGGCCGAGCAAGACGGCATGCCGGTCGGCACTTTGTGCGTCGGCATCGACGATGGTGCCAGGGTCATCACCCGCACGTTTCGTCTGCCCGGCCAACGCGAGCAGATGCGCCAGATGAGCGTCATCACCGCACTCGATTACCTCCGCCGTCACCTGCTCGCCGCCGAATAGGCTGCGGCTACGCCTCCGTAGCTCAACGGATAGAGCAGCGGGTTTCTACCCCGTAGGTTGGGAGTTCGATTCTCTCCGGAGGCGCTTTGTGATGTCGCGAGACATAGGAAAGGGTCCGAACCCTGACGCGCCACCGCATGGACCGGCGAGGAAGAACCCGACGCGGCTACCTTCCGAGCAGCGCAGCGTGACCCCCTCTCCACAAAGGATCTTCGATGAGCCCTGATTCGATCGCCGTTGCTCGTGCTGATCTCGATCGGCTGGTGGCCTTGCGGTCTCGGCAGCACCAGTGCTCGATTGTGTGGGGTGTCGTCGCCGATCGAGAGCTGGTGCTCAGTGGAGCAACCGCAGCACAACCTGACGAGCTACCGACCGAGCAGACCGTGTTCAGAATTGCCTCGATGACCAAGAGCTTCACGGCATCGTCGATCCTCGTCCTTCGTGATCGTGGGCTGCTGAAGCTCGACGATGTGGTTGGCGACATCGCGCCCGAGTTCGCGACCGTGATCGGTCCGACGCGCGACTCGCCGGCGATCACTGTCCGCCATCTGCTGTCGATGGCTGGCGGTTTGGCGACGGACGACGCATGGGCCGATCGGCATCTCGACATCTCCGAAGATGCACTCGACGATCTGGTCGGAGACGGCGTGACGTTCGCCTGGGCGCCGCAAACCCATGGCGAATACTCGAACCTCGGGTTCGCGATGTTGGGCCGGGTGATTCGTCGCGTCTCGGGCCAGCGGCCCCAGGAATTCATCACAGAACATCTCTTGCGACCGCTGGCGATGGATCGCACGACGTGGGTGCAACCGACGGATGACGACTGGGCGAAACCGTTCGACGTGAAGGACGGTAAGCGCGTGACCGACGTCGCTCCACTCGGCGACGGGGCCATCGCCCCGATGGGTGGGTTGTGGTCGTGCGTCGCAGACCTGGCGCGCTGGGTCGGTTGGCTTGCCGACGCGTTCCCCCCTCGAGACGACGTCGACGCCGGGCCACTTTGCCGCGCCTCGCGGCGAGAGATGCAGCAGGTGCAGCGAGCCTTTCCCACCACACACTCCGTGGCCAGCGGTGGAGGCGACGAATCGATTCCTGAACGGACCGACGGAGGGGGATACGGCTTCGGGCTGTTCGTCACCCACGACACACACTTCAGGCACTTTGTGACCCACTCGGGCGGTCTGCCGGGGTATGGGTCGAACATGCGCTGGCTGCCGGGCCGTGGTGTTGGTGTCATCGCACTGGGCAACGTGACGTATGCGCCGATGTCGGTCACGGCCCGCCGGATGCTGGAGATCATCGATCAACACGGTGCGATTCGCGCTGTCGAGGTGCAGCCGGCTTCGGCGCTGCAGGACGCTGCCAATCGACTCGCAGAGCTTCTGTCGGACTGGACCGACGGTGCGGCAGAGGAGTTGTTCGCCGACAACATCGCCCTCGACGACTCACTCGACAGACGAGCTCGACAAGCAGCGGAACTCATCTCAGCGCACGGCTTGCTCAGTGTCGAGAAGGTGGCGGCGGTCACACCGATGCGTGGCCGGGCGACCATGCGGCACTCCGACGGCACCGAGCGTCATTTCGACTTGGAACTCTCACCGCTCGTTCCACCTCAACTTCAGCTGTACGAGGTCGTCGCGGAGTAGGGATTCGGACGATCTCGCCCTACCCTAAACAAGTCCGCAATTCGAGCCGCATGAGGTCGTGTGTGAAGTTCAAAAAGGGCGACACCGTCATTTATCCCCAGCATGGCGCGTGCATCGTGCAGGGAACCAAGAAGATGGAGGCGTTCGGTGCCACGCAGGAGTATCTGATCCTGCGCACCGTCATCAATGAGATGACCTTGTCGGTGCCGACGTTGAAGACCGACGAGGTGGGCGTTCGCCCACCCGTCAATGCCGACGAACTCGAAGACCTTGTCTCGGTGCTGTCGAAACCCGATCCGCGCGTGCCCTCCAACTGGAGCCGTCGGTTCAAGAACCACCAGGAGAAGCTGAAGAGCGGCGACGTCTACCAAGTCGCCGAAGTCGTCCGCAACCTCGCCGCACGCAACCGCGATGCGTCTCTTTCGGCCGCCGAGCGAACCATGTACGACCGGGCCCGGATCAACCTGATCAGTGAGATTGCTCCGGCCTTGAAGGTCAGCGCCGAAGACGCTGAGAAGTATCTCGACGAGGCGTTGGCGAAAGGTGTGCTCAAGCCGCCGAAGGAAGTGAAGAAGAAAGCCTGAGCCTGTCTACTGCCGTGATCAACGCAGCCGCGGCATCACGATGAACGGCCACGGCGAGGGCACCTGGCCGACTGGTACCTCGATCACCACTGGACCGTCGTGCGCCATCGCGGTCTGCAACGCGTTGGCCAGCTCGTGCGGATCGTGAGCTCGCAGACCGAGGCACCCGAAACTCTCGGCGAACGCAACGATGTCGGGATTGACGAGACTCGAGGCGATGGTCCGCTCGATCCCGAACCTCTCTTGCTGAATGCGGCGGACATTTCCGAACGCGTTGTCATTGAACACCACCGTGATCGCTCGGATGTGATGTTGCACGGCGCTGGCCAGTTCGGTCGCCGTGAACAAGAAGCCACCGTCACCCGTGATCGTCACGACTGTTCGGTCAGGCACGCCGGCCTTCGCGCCGATACCAGTCGCGACGGCGGAGCCGAGCGTGCCGGCGAAGCCCGACGACAGAAACGTGCGTGGCCGGGTGAACTGGTACGCGAAGTGAGCGACGAACATCATTTGCGTGACGTCCTCCACGAGGATCGCGTCGTCTGGCAACGCATCACGGATGGCGGCGAGGTACGACAGTTGCGGCTCGAGAAACGCGATGTCGTCGTAGAACTCGGCTCGGCGAGCCCCAAGGTCCGAGCGTCGCTCGGGGCGCTGCAGACCGATGAGCCGGTCGAGCAGGAGCGGCACGACCTCCGCAGCGTCACCGTGTATCCCGAGCGCGCCGATGCCGTGGCGATCGAGCTCGTCATGGTCGGTGTTGATCTGGATCAGGTCTATCCCGGTGCTGCCCCATTGCAGCAACGGGAACTCGATGCGCGATCCGATGCCGACCACGAGATCGACGTCGTTCCACATCCGGTAAGCGAGGCCCATAGGAACGAAGAGGGGGTCGGTCTCGTCGAGCACGCCGTGACCCATTCGTCGCGTCGAGACCGGCGCTTGCAGGAGCTCCGCAAGTCGACGCACAGCCGGTGCGGAGTCTTGGGCGCCGCTGCCGACCCAGATCAGCGGATTCACGGCGGCGCGCAACTTCGCAGCAGCGGCATCGACCGCCGCGACGTCGACTGTCGGCATCGTCCGTACACCTGGCCCGACAGCGCCATGTGCCGGCATGACCCACATGTCTGCCGGCACCTCGATGGCAACCGGTCGCGGCGTGCCCGAGACCAGTTGGTCGAACGCCTCTTGAATCTGCAGCGCCGCCCCGCCGGTGTCGCGGATGATCGCCGCGTGTTTGGTGACCTGGCGCAACACCGCGGGCTGGTCGTCGAGTTCGTGGAGCACGCGGAATCCTCGCCCAAGGAGTGGCGAGTGGATCTGCCCGACGATCGCCAGGACGCGTGCACCGCCACCGCACGCGCTCGACAATCCAGCCGAGGCGTTCAGCAGACCGGGCCCCGGCACGACGCACATCGCCGTCGGTAGGCCGGTGGCCTGTGCAGCGCCCATCGCCATGTACGCACAGCCCTGCTCGTGACGCGTGACGATCACCTCCAACCAGTCCCGAGCGTCGACCATGGCATCGAAGAAGGGATCGTTTTGCACGCCTGGCAGGCAGAACAGCTGGCGGATTCCCGTGTCCCTCATGCCGTCGAGGATGTGTTGGGCGATGGTTCGTTCTCCGTCTCGGGGCATCGTTCGATCGTAACTACAGTGCAACGCCATGACCGGACGTACCGAAGTGAGCCGTGACCAGTTGGAGCGCGATGTTCGTGGCGGTGAGGTCGACACGGTGCTGATGGTCTTCCCCGATTTGCAGGGCCGGCTCACAGGAAAGCGCACGACCGGCCGGTTCTTCCTCGAGTCGGTTGCCGACGCTGGTACCGAGAATTGCGACTACCTGATTGCTTGCGACATGGACAACAACCCGGTGCCCGGCTACCGGTTCACCAGCTACGAGCAGGGGTACGGCGACATGCTGGCCCGCGCCGATTGGAAGACCGTTCGTCGGATCCCGTGGGTCGACAAGACGGCGATGATCATGTGCGATCTGTTCGACGTCGACACCGGCGAACTGGTCGAGGTTGCGCCGCGGACAGTCCTTCGTCGACAGGAGGAGGCCGCGGCAGCATTGGGATTCCTTCCCATGGTTGCCAGCGAGATCGAGTTCTACCTGTTCCAGGACACCTACGACGAGGCCTATGCAAAGGGCTATCGGGATCTACGCCCGCACTCGCCGTGGCTCGAGGACTACCACATCCTGCAGACGACGAAGGACGAGTACATCCTGGGTGCAATTCGTCGCGGCCTCGAGGCCGCTGGTGTCCCCGTGGAGTTCTCGAAGGGGGAGGCCGGTCGCGGTCAGCACGAGATGAACCTCGACTACACGACGGCTGTCGAGATGGCGGATCGCAACAGCGTCTACAAGACCGCGGCGAAAGAGATCGCGCACCTCAACGGGCGGTCGGTCAGCTTCATGGCCAAGTACGACTTCAACGACACCGGGTCGTCGTGTCACGTGCACAGCAGCCTGTGGTCGCTCGACGGCAAGAAGGCGGTATTCGACGATCACCAAGGGCTGCACGGGATGAGTGAAACCTTCCAGCACTACCTCGCTGGCCTCATCGCCACGGCACAGGAGTTCAGCCTGCTATGGGCACCGACCGTCAACAGCTACAAACGGTTTCAGCCCGGGTCGTGGGCCCCCACCGGGGTCGGCTGGGGCGTTGACAACCGCACGCTCGGCTTCCGCAAGGTCGGTCACGGGAAGGGCTGCCGCGTCGAGTGCCGGATCCCAGGAAGCGATGCCAACAGCTACTTCGCATTTGCGGGCCAGATCGCCGGCGGTCTTTATGGCATCAAGAACAAACTGTCGCTCGAGGAACCGTTCGTGGGCAACGGTTACGAGGCGACGGGAATCGGTCGCATCCCGTGGAACCTTCCCGATGCGATTGCCCTGTGGGAGGGCTCCGCAATCGCCAAGGAGTGCTTCGGCGATGAAGTGCATCACCACATCCTCACGATGGCCAAGGGGGAGTGGCTCGCCTCGAACCAGTCGGTCACCGATTGGGAGTTGCGCCGCTACTGGGAGCGCATCTAGCCGAACTCCGGTCGAGCCTTGCGAGTGCTCCCGGGTGGACCCAACACTCGACGAAGAGGTCAGGCGGCGTGGCAGTGGGTGCGACGGAGGCTGTCCCAGTCCTCGTCGGTCAACAGCAGCGGGCAGCGATCGGCAGAGCGGGTGGCGATCAAAACCATGTGATGGCCAGCCACGTCGAGGTGGCCCTGCAGGTGATGATCGACATCCCAATTGACAGCCGGCGGCGCGTTTGACCCCAGTACATCGGCAAGATGACGAACCGCCAGGTCGTGTGCCTCTTCGTCGTTCAATCGAGTTTTCGTGTCCATTTTGAACTCCCGCTTTCTCAGGCGTCGACGGGGGGTGTCGACGTCCGAGAGGTTCCCGTTATTTGAGTATCGGCAAATGTGTGTGTTGGATCAAGGCCTTTCGTCCCAAAT
>JANMQX010000177.1:0-8309 GCA_031370745.1 Ilumatobacteraceae bacterium | reverse complement strand
ATCTCTGTCATCCGTCTGCCGTAGACCTTCCCTACTAGCGGCGATATCGTCTGATATCGAAGGAGGTGCCGTGACTGACATCCTGATTCGCGACGTCCCTGAGGACGTCATCGCCGCCATCGACATCAAGGCCCAGCGGCTCGGCCTCTCGCGCACCGAGTATCTGCGGAGGACCCTCACTCGCGAGCGCGACGTAGCACTCGCCGAAGTCTCGGTGGCCGACCTCGCAGCCTTCGCCGACACGTTCGCCGACCTCGCTGACCCCGAAGTCATCGACCGCGCCTGGCGATGACCGACTGGCTCATCGACAAGTCCGCGCTGGTCCGCCTGGGGGCCAGCCCCGATGCAATCGAGTGGGCCAACCGCGTCGAGGGGGGACTCGTCCGCGTCACGAGCGTGACGCTGCTCGAAGTCGGCTTCTCGGCTCGCTCGGCTGGCGACCTTCGTCACGCGCTCGGCTCTGCTCCGCTGCGCTCGATGCCCGTGGAGTACTTCACCCCGGCGATCGAAGATCGCTCTATCGAGGTCCAAGCCATCCTGGCTGAGCGGGACCAGCATCGGGCACCCCCGATTCCCGATCTGCTCATCGCCGCCGTGGCAGAACTGGCACAGCTCACCGTGCTTCATGTGGACAAGGACTTCGAGCTCATCGCCGAAGTCACCGGACAACCCGTCGAGCGGCTCAGCCAACCCTGACCGACACGAGGACCATTGATGGCCCGAACGACGATCGACGAACTGAAGTGGAACCGCCTGGCCGCCTGACCGCTGACGAGCGCGCCGTCTTCGACGAGACCTACGAGGCTCACCGCGCTCGACCTCAAGCTGACCGTCGAACTGTCGACAGCGAGCTGAAGGAAGCCGGATATTGGACGTGCTCGAGTTCTGGCCGCACTACTCCGGGCGGGAACCGCTTTGGGACGCGTCCGGGCAACAGGTCGAGCTGTACTCCCTTGGTCTAACCCACGGTCGTCGAGCGTGCGCGCCGGTGGCTTGATCGTTACGACGACAATCGGCTGCCGATCGCGGGTGACGGTGACAGCGCCTGGCTGAGTGAGGGACGGCGGATCCTCGATGGGTTCCGACGAGCGCTCGCTGGACGATACGAAGTGGTCACTCACGAGGACTGGCGGGGCCAGCCGGGTCAGCCCTTCTGACTTCACGGACTGCGGAGATGCGTACTTTCTGCGAACTCCTCCACGCGACTCCACGGTCCGTGCGGCCTCAGCTCAGGCTCCACAGGAGGTCGGGTGGGTCGACCCTCGCGCATCGGGGTGCGCCACGGCAGTCGCTGAGCCGGATCGTGCCAATCAGGGACCGCTCCTCATCGTTGGCGGTGCGGACGAGTTCGGGGTCTACGCGGTTGAGCATTAGCTTGGCGCGGCGGAACATCCCGAACGTTCCCTCGTCGGTGATGTTGCCCCAAGTGAGGTACAGGAACCGGTCACCGCGTTTGCCGTGGACCGCTGGGCCTCGGAAATCGGGCTCGCCGTTGGCGTCAACGACGACGTTCACCTCGATGTCCCATCGCGCCGACGGTTCGTCACCTGCAACGAGCCCTTCGGGCCCGGTTCGGACTTGGATGCCGACATGTACGTCGTTGAGCGGTGACCCGTCAGGATCACAGAATGTGCGACCGGGTAGGTCTTGGCCCTCGATCACGACGTGCACGGCAACCATCTTCGCGCCAGATCCGGACCGGAACTTGCAGGCCCCGCCGACGCCGATGCTCCAGTCGGACTGTCGTGTCGGGTGTACCAGACGCCCGACGGGCCTGCTCGTCAACCGTGGAGCATCTGAGAGCGGCGATACCCCCTCGCTGATCGTCGGCGTTCGGCGTCTGCTGCTCTAGGTGAACCGAACCTGGTCGAGACCGAGCCATTGCGCCAACGCACTCAGTTCGGCCTTGACGGCCGCTGTCATACCTCGGTTGAAGCGGACGTCCTGATGCACTGCATGCACGTCGAGCCGTGAGGACTTTCGATCCGCTGTCGCGTCGACTTTGCCAACCAGCTGGTCGTGGTGCAACACCGGAAGCGCGAAGTATCCCCAGCGTCGCTTCTCCTTCGGTTTGTACATCTCCAGCGTGTACTCGAAGTCGAACAGGTCCACGGCGCGAACTCGGTCGTGGACCAATCTGTCGAACGGCGACAGCAGCGCAGTGCGTCCCTCGAAGCCCTTGGCCGTCGCCTCAGGATCGACTCGCCAGGCGCCACTCGTGCCTTCGACCTCGGCATGGACGCCCGCGTCGCCAACGAACTTCGGGCGGGCCACACCCAGGGCCCGCAGCAACTGCTCGTCGCGGATCGCCCGTGCGTTGTCGGTGGATACCACTTTGATGTTGGCCGGGTAGACACGCTCCGCCAGGTCCCACAGGCGCTGCCGTCCCGTGCGCCCAGCCACGGCCACCTCGCCGCGCGACGCGAGGAACTCGAGCATCTGGGTGACGTTGCGGTCGTGGGTCCAACCCGTCGACTGCCACGCCACCTCAGCGGTGTCGGGGATGTCACGCGAAGTCAGGGGGCCGGAAGCGCCCAGCAGATCGAGCACTCGCCTACGGAACCCTTCGTTCGCAGCGAGCCATTCACGGTGCCGCGTCCAGCTGGATTGACCGGCGGTGGCCATGTCGGCGAGATACAAACCAAGGTTCGCCATCGGACGGACCATCACGATGATCGGCTCGCTTTCCACTGGCTGGGCGCGGTGTTCGAACAGCGTGCGGTCCTGCTCGAGCGCCGTCTGCAAGTGGGCAGGCTGGTATGCGTCGCCCAGCCGGCTCCAGGCGACCAAGTCCGCGCTCGGCGCGATCGCGGCCGTCGGGTCGAGTTGCAGAAACGTCAGGTGGTCGACCACAGTCAGCAGGTCAGCAGGCCGGGCGGCATCGAGCAACTGGGCTCGGACCGCAATCCGGCGAGCCTCATCGCGAGTTAGGGAGCGCACGTCGTGTGGCACTGGTGATCGATCCGTCCTTCGCTGGACACGGAAGTGCCCGGCCAGATCTAGCAGAGTGGATCAGTTCCATGCACGGCGAACCAACGGCCAGGGGGTAGCCGCCGCGGTGGGAGACGACGGGATGATGCGCGAGGTCTTGCAGCTGTGGGCGTTGTGCTCGCCGGCCGGCGGGCGAGGGCTCGATGACACTCGCCAGAGTCGAGCGCAAGAGGTCCGGATCTCGCCGACCCGTTTGAGGTGATCGCCGAGGAGCGTTCGAGCTCGTCGCGCAATCCGCCGAGAGCCTCCTACCTCAGCCGCCGATGGCCCTCGCGAGAATTTGCAACCGAGTGGGCCCCTCGTCCGTGTGTCCTGTCGATGGATGCAATACTGGCGCCGGGGAGTCCAACGATGTCGGACGACGCGTTTCTACCTCTCGTCTACAGCGGGGGGACCTTTGAGGATCTCTATCGGCGCGAGTACCCGAACCTCATTGCTGTCGCTCGCGTCCTGACCGGCGATCGGCACGACGGTGAGGACCTCGTGCAGGACACCATGGTCAAGGCGTTCGTTCATTGGGATCGGCTGCGGCGCTATCAGAAACCTGGATGCTGGTGCCTCCGGGTGCTCACTCACGCCTGCCGCGACCACTGGCGACGTCGCCGAACCAGAACAAGGTTCCTCGATCGCCAGCGGAACACCGAGCCGTGGACCGAGGGTCCGAATGTCGAGTTCGTCGCCTTCTGGCAAGCGGTTCGCCGCCTGCCACAGCGACCGCGGCTCGTCGTCACCCTGTTCCACGCAGGAGATCGTTCGATCGCAGAGATTGCAGCCGTCGTCAAGGCCCCGGAGGGAACGGTCAAGTCCGATCTTGCCAGGGCCCGAGTCGTGCTGATGAGCGAACTGGAGCGTTGAGATGTCTATGAAACAACCTCGTCGGCCAGAGCGCTGATCTCGGCACGGCTGATCGCAGAGTCCGATCGATTCGCCCACAGTTCTCGATCAACAAGAACGACCGATCCACCGGACGGGAAAGGGAGGCGCGGGTACGATCGACGCAGCCCGCCGGCGCGTGAACACGTCACTGGGAATCGTGAGCGAGCCATCCAATGACAGCCAGTGCGACAACCTCTCCACACGTGATCCGCATCCCGATCGCCGCGTCCGCGATGGCACTGGGTGCTGGCGTTGTGTGGAGCTTCGGCGCGGTGACCGCACGCATGGCCAAGCACGCCGACGCCTTTCAGTACCTGATCTGGAGATCGGTTGGAGTACTGGTGGTGATGGAAGTGATGACGGCTCTCCGTCGGGAACCGATGCTGCTCCCCAAGGCCTACACATCGGGTAAGTGGATGCTGTCAGCTGACTTCGGTCTGCTGCTCGCTTCGTTCATGTTCGTGTACGCGGTCAAGACCACGACAGCAGCCAACGCATCGTTCCTCGGCTCGGTCACCCCTCTGGCTGCGGTTGTGCTTGCCAGGTTCGTCCTGGGTGAACGTCTGTCGCGAGTGACCCTCGGCGCAATCCTCGTTGCCATGATCGGCCTGCTCGTCACCGTCTTTGGCGATCTCCACGCAGGCAACATGGTCGGCAATCTCGCTGCCCTGACCGCGTCGGTCGGTTTCGCGATCTACACGATCAGTGTGCGGTCCAACCCAAAGGCCGACTGGTCGCCCGTGTTGTCGGGATACGCACTGGCGATGATCGTGCTGTGCTCGGTGATCACGCTTGCCCAAGGCAAAACGCTGTTCCCGCCGGCAAAAGACATGGGATTGGCTCTCCTGCACGGCGCTGTGTTCATCGTCGTGGGTACCAAGTTGTTCAACCGCGGGTCGCGAAGTGTTGCTGCGGTTCCGATGACCGTCCTTGCCCAGACGGAGATGGTGTTCGTACCGCTGTGGGTGTTCCTTGTGCTCGGCGACGCGCCCAAGGCAGCCACGGTCGTCGGCGGCGCGATCATCTTCGCTGCTGTCGTCGGCAAGGCCGTGCTCGACACGTCACCTGGTCCGGTGCAGCCAATCCAAGAGGGCTAGCACGGACAGGCAGCAACCGGCACCCATTGCCCTCAGCAATAACCCCCGGCCGCGTACTCATGAGAGTGACCGTCTGCGGAGGAGCCGACGAGCGAGGCGAAACGGCGCACGTTGTCGCAGAACCGATCGACGTCGAGGTCGGTGTGCATCGGCGAGATCGTCCATTGCTCGCTCTTGCCCCATGGCGCCATGAACACCCCACCGTTGTGCTGCACCAGGAAGTGCAGATGGCTGAGACCGGTGTCCATCGCCAAGAACTCTCGACAGTTGCGGGCGGGCGTTTCGTTGAACACCAGCGACCCCTTGAACCCGAACGCGTAGCCATAGGCGGGCACTCCGTGTTGCGTCAGGATGTCGATCGAGCGGTCGAACATCGCCTGCGAGCGCGCCGCGGCTTGGTCGTAGGCATCGTCGGTGAGCACCTCCGTCAGCATGGCTCGCGCCGCTGCCATCGTCATCGGGTTGCCGTTGAACGTGCCGACTTGGTCGTACCGACCGTCGCTCATCGCCGACATCACCTCGTGCGTGCCTCCGATCGCCCCGCACGGCAAGCCACCGCCGAGTGCTTTGGCAAGACAGACGATGTCGGGAATGACGCCGAACAAACCGGTTGCTCCGCCGGGATGCACACTGAGCCCGGTCTTGACTTCGTCGAAGGTCAACAACACGCCGTACTGGCGAGTCAATCGGCGAACGCCGGCGAGGTAGTCGGCCTGCGGCGGGATGATGCCGGCGTTCATCATCATCGGCTCCATGATCATCCCGGCGATGAATCCTTCGTTGGTCTGCAACACGCGCTCCAGCGCAGCGAGATCGTTGAACGGAACGAGGTGCACGAGATCGGCCATCGCCTGCGGGATCCCCGCAGAGGCCACGCGGTACGGGTCGCCCGGCGGACCGAGCATGTCGAGACTGCGCCACTGCGAGACCATCACCGAGTCGTGGTGGCCGTGATACGAGCCTTCGATCTTGATGATCTGCTCGCGACCGGTGACCGCGCGCATCAGATGAATGGCATCCATGGTGGCTTCGGTGCCGGAGTTGTTGAATCGCCACAATGGCAGACCGAACCGACGCGACAACTCGCTGGCGACAACGATCGAGTCGTCGGTCGGCTGGGCGAAGTGGGTGCCCTCTGTGACACGCCGTTGCACGGCGTCGACAATGTGGGGGTTGGCATGACCGGCGACCATCACTCCGTAGCCGCCGTGCAAATCGACATACTCAGTGCCATCGACGTCCCAGACCTTCGAACCGCGTCCGTGACTGACCCACACTGCGGCGGGCCGTGAGATCATCCAGTTCGATGTTGCACCACCGGCAAGCACCTGGCCCGCGTCTTGGCTGCGGGCAAGTGACTGGGGCATTCTGGCCAGGAACCGCCGCTCCTCTTCGTCGATCAACGAATCGATGGTTACAGCGTTGCTTTCGATGACGGCCATTGCGGCCTCTCCTTGTGAATGGTGGTGAATCGTGAGTTCAGCTACTGAGCCGGTCAGTACGCCGGTCGCTGACTGGTCAGTCAGTGATACTGACTGGTGAGTCTACTTCATCCGCTTGCCCGGCGTGAACCGACAGGTGGACGTGCGTTTCGCGTCCCGAAGAAATACCGGCCATACTGTGGTCAATGACCACAGAGAGTGCTTTTGTGGGTGTCGTGGAGCGGATGCGACGCGACACCGCCGACCGCAACCCGGCGTCGCGCGCACAGCACGACCGTGCCCGTGCCGTGCTGCCTGGTGGAACCACTCGCACAATCCTGCACCACGCGCCATTCCCGCTGACCTTCGTGAGCGGCGAAGGCGGAACGTTACGAGACGCCGACGGGCACAGCTACGTCGATCTCGTGGGTGACTACACCGCCGGTCTTTTGGGCCACAGCGAGAAGCGCGTGCATGCCGCCGTCGCCGAAGCGTTGGCCACTAACACGAGCGTCGGTGGAGTGCATCCCGCCGAAATCCGCTTCGCCGAATTGGTGTGCAACCGGTTCGGCCATCAGCGGGTCAGGTTCACCAACTCCGGCACGGAAGCGAACCTGATGGCCATCACCTTGTCGCGGATCGTCACCGAGCGATCGATGATCATGGTGATGTACGGCGGATACCACGGTGGCGTCTTCTACTACTCGCACGGCAACGCGCCGTGGAACGCGCCGTTCCCGACCATCGTCGGCCCCTACAACGACCTCGAGGGGTGCGAAGAGTTGATCAACGAATATGCCCCCGACCTCGCTGCGGTCATTGTCGAGCCGATGCTCGGCTCGGGTTGCGTGCCGGCCGATGCCCGATTCCTCAGTGGGTTGGCAAACGCAACACAACAGGCCGGGGCGATCCTGATCGCCGACGAAGTGATGACATCGCGGCACGGTCCGCGCGGTCTTGCCGACTTGTTGGGAGTTCGACCCGATATCGCCACGTACGGCAAGTACTTCGCCGGTGGTTTCTCGTTCGGAGCGTTTGCCGGTCGCGCCGATCTACTCGATCACTTCGACGCCTCCAAGGCTGATTCGATCCCGCACGCTGGCACATTCAACAACAACATCGCCACGATGTCGGCCGGCTGCGTCGTGTTGTCAGAACTGTTCACGTCCGACACGGCGATCTCGCTGACTGCCCGCGGCGACGATCTGCGGGCCCGAATTGACGACGTGCTCCATCAGCACAAGTTGCCCTTTACCGTTACCGGATTCGGGTCGATGAACGCGATCCACGCGCTGGCTCACAGGCCGCAGAACGGAACCGACCTGTTGGAACGCGACCCTGTCATGCAAGAAGCGTTGTTTCTGGCCCTGCTGCAACGCGGCGTCTACACGGCTCCGCGCGGCAGCCTCAACCTCGGCTTAGCAGTCACGGACTGGGATCTTGACCACTATCTCAACGCACTCGATGCCTCGTTGGGCGAACTCTCCGACGCGGTGTAGAACAGATCCACAGCCGTTCGGCCTTGGTCGATTGCTCGTTGTTCGAAGCGCGTGATCGGTCGCCACGACGGCCTCTCGATCGGTGCCCCGCACAAACCTGAATCGGCGTCGCACACTTGGCGTATCTGCATTGCGTAGTCGGCACAGTCGGTCGCGAGGTGCAGCGTGCCGCCTTCCGTGAGCAATGCGACCAATCGCGCGACGACATCCGCACGGATGAGTCGCCGGCCGCGCTGCTGTCGCTTCGGCCAGGGATCTGGGAAGAACACGCGAATCGCAGCAAGCGAGTGAAGCGGGATTCGGCCCAGAAAATCGATCACGTCGCCGTCGACGACGCGCACGTTTCGCAGTGCACGGCTCTCGATCGCCTCGAGAACGGCGGCTACTCCGGGCGTGTGCACATCGATGCCGACGACATGCTCGTG